>NZ_CP099760.1:5522500-5855000 GCF_040760005.1 Pseudomonas sp. stari2 | reverse complement strand
AGCTTGCTGGAGGTATCAGAAGTGCGAATGCTGACATGAGTAACGACAATGGGTGTGAAAAACACCCACGCCGAAAGACCAAGGTTTCCTGCGCAACGTTAATCGACGCAGGGTTAGTCGGTCCCTAAGGCGAGGCTGAAAAGCGTAGTCGATGGAAAACAGGTTAATATTCCTGTACTTCTGGTTATTGCGATGGAGGGACGGAGAAGGCTAGGCCAGCTTGGCGTTGGTTGTCCAAGTTTAAGGTGGTAGGCTGAGATCTTAGGTAAATCCGGGATCTTAAGGCCGAGAGCTGATGACGAGTTGCCTTTAGGCGACGAAGTGGTTGATGCCATGCTTCCAAGAAAAGCTTCTAAGCTTCAGATAACCAGGAACCGTACCCCAAACCGACACAGGTGGTTGGGTAGAGAATACCAAGGCGCTTGAGAGAACTCGGGTGAAGGAACTAGGCAAAATGGCACCGTAACTTCGGGAGAAGGTGCGCCGGTGAGGGTGAAGGACTTGCTCCGTAAGCCCATGCCGGTCGAAGATACCAGGCCGCTGCGACTGTTTATTAAAAACACAGCACTCTGCAAACACGAAAGTGGACGTATAGGGTGTGACGCCTGCCCGGTGCCGGAAGGTTAATTGATGGGGTTAGCTAACGCGAAGCTCTTGATCGAAGCCCCGGTAAACGGCGGCCGTAACTATAACGGTCCTAAGGTAGCGAAATTCCTTGTCGGGTAAGTTCCGACCTGCACGAATGGCGTAACGATGGCGGCGCTGTCTCCACCCGAGACTCAGTGAAATTGAAATCGCTGTGAAGATGCAGTGTATCCGCGGCTAGACGGAAAGACCCCGTGAACCTTTACTATAGCTTTGCACTGGACTTTGAATTTGCTTGTGTAGGATAGGTGGGAGGCTTTGAAGCGTGGACGCCAGTTCGCGTGGAGCCATCCTTGAAATACCACCCTGGCAACTTTGAGGTTCTAACTCAGGTCCGTTATCCGGATCGAGGACAGTGTATGGTGGGTAGTTTGACTGGGGCGGTCTCCTCCTAAAGAGTAACGGAGGAGTACGAAGGTGCGCTCAGACCGGTCGGAAATCGGTCGTAGAGTATAAAGGCAAAAGCGCGCTTGACTGCGAGACAGACACGTCGAGCAGGTACGAAAGTAGGTCTTAGTGATCCGGTGGTTCTGTATGGAAGGGCCATCGCTCAACGGATAAAAGGTACTCCGGGGATAACAGGCTGATACCGCCCAAGAGTTCATATCGACGGCGGTGTTTGGCACCTCGATGTCGGCTCATCACATCCTGGGGCTGAAGCCGGTCCCAAGGGTATGGCTGTTCGCCATTTAAAGTGGTACGCGAGCTGGGTTTAGAACGTCGTGAGACAGTTCGGTCCCTATCTGCCGTGGACGTTTGAGATTTGAGAGGGGCTGCTCCTAGTACGAGAGGACCGGAGTGGACGAACCTCTGGTGTTCCGGTTGTCACGCCAGTGGCATTGCCGGGTAGCTATGTTCGGAAAAGATAACCGCTGAAAGCATCTAAGCGGGAAACTTGCCTCAAGATGAGATCTCACTGGAACCTTGAGTTCCCTGAAGGGCCGTCGAAGACTACGACGTTGATAGGTTGGGTGTGTAAGCGCTGTGAGGCGTTGAGCTAACCAATACTAATTGCCCGTGAGGCTTGACCATATAACACCCAAGCAATTTGACTACTCGAAAGAGCATCAGATTGCGGTGTGTGAAGACGCAATGAACCGAAAGTTCGATGCTCACAAAACACCGAAAACTATCCCATACCCAATTTGCTGAAGCGAGGCCAGCCGGCCACGAGTCAGTACCCGAATTTCTTGACGACCATAGAGCGTTGGAACCACCTGATCCCATCCCGAACTCAGAAGTGAAACGATGCATCGCCGATGGTAGTGTGGGGTTTCCCCATGTGAGAGTAGGTCATCGTCAAGATTAAATTCCGAAACCCCAATTGCGAAAGCAGTTGGGGTTTTGTTTTGCCCGCAGGAAAGTGGGTTGTTTGAATTCTATGCAACGGCTCGGTGCATGGCTATTATTCGGGCCTCATTCCGAGGCGAGACCTGCATGCTGACGTTGTTGAACCTTCTGAAGGATGGGCGATTCCATTCCGGTCAGGCTCTGGGAGTTGCCCTGGGAATTAGTCGAAGTGCAGTGTGGAAGCAGCTTCAGCACTTGGAGGCTGAGCTTGGGCTATCCATACATAAAATCCGGGGGCGGGGCTACCAGTTGGCCTCGCCACTGGAGTTGCTTGACTCGCTCAAGATAGAGGAAAGTCTTGCCGGCTGGCCTGTGAGTGTCTTCGACTCTATCGACTCTACTAACGCAGAGTCGCTGCGTGCCGTTGATCGGGGTCAAATGGCGCCCTTTCTGGTACTGGCTGAACGGCAAATCTCCGGACGTGGTCGTAGGGGGCGAAAATGGGTAAGTCCGTTTGCCGAGAACCTCTATTACAGTCTCGTATTGCGCATTGATGGTGGGATGCGTCAGCTTGAAGGGCTAAGTCTTGTTGTCGGTCTCGCGGTCATGCAAGCCCTTCGCGTGCTTGGGGTGCCAGGTGCGGGGTTGAAGTGGCCCAATGACGTTTTGGCTGGGCGAAAAAAAATCGCCGGGATCTTGCTGGAGCTGGTCGGAGACCCGGCGGACGTGTGTCATGTAGTGCTGGGTGTTGGCATTAACGTGAACATGCAAGCTACTGACGAGGTTGATCAGCAGTGGACCTCGATACGGCTTGAGTCGGGAAAAAGTTGTGATCGCAATATTCTGGTGGTTGAGCTGAGCAAGCAGTTGCAGCTTTATCTGCAGCGTCATCAGTCAGGGGGTTTCTCTGCGCTTCAGGCGGAGTGGGAAGCGAATCACTTATGGCAGGGACTGCCGGTTTCTCTCACGGCGGGTGTCAACCAGATAGATGGCGTGGTGCTGGGGATCGATAATCAAGGTGCGCTACGGCTGAAGGTGGATGGCGTGGAGAAAGTCTTTAGTGGTGGTGAGCTCAGCTTGAGGTTGCGTGATGATTCTTGAGCTTGATTGCGGAAACAGTTTTATCAAGTGGCGGGTGCTGGATGGCGAAGCGGGTGCCTTGGTCGCGGAAGGGGTGGTCGACTCCGATGAGGCATTGGTCAGCGGCCTTCGTTCGCTCGATAAATTGTCTCTCGGCAAATGCCGCCTTGTCAGTGTGAGAACTGAAGATGAGACCAATTTGCTGATTGGTTTTCTCAAGCGTGAGTTCGATATTTCCGTTGTCTGTGCGACGCCTGCTCGCGAAATGTCCGGCGTCAAAAATGGTTACGAAGACTACGAACGTCTTGGCCTTGATCGTTGGTTGGCGATGCTCGGTGGTTTTCATCTGGCTGGTGGGGCTTGCCTGGTTCTCGATTTCGGGACAGCGGTGACTGCTGATTTCATCTCGTCGGACGGTGAGCACCTGGGAGGCTTCATTGGTCCTGGCATGCCGCTAATGCGCAATCAATTGCGTACGCATACTCGAAAGATTCGCTATGGCGATCTGGCGGCGGAACGGGCATTGACGAGTCACGCTCCTGGGCGCAATACAGTCGAGGCAGTGGAGCGTGGCTGTTCGTTGATGCTCAGAGGATTCGTGTTGACGCAGTTGGAGATGGCGCGCTCCTACTGGGGTGAAAGCTTTAGTGTCTTCATCACAGGTGGTGATGCCGAGTTGGTGTCTGATGTCGCGCCTGAGGCTCGGGTCGTTTCCGATTTGGTGTTCGTAGGTTTGGCTATGGCATGTCCTTTGTCCTGAGGTTTGTATGCGTTGGTTGTTTCTCCTGCTTCTGGTACTCAATGTGTTTTATTACGTCTGGCATCAGCAGGAGGCTCCGTTGCGTGCAAAGGACGTCACGCCTCTCAGTCTTTATCGTGGTTCGCAGCAGGATATCCGTTTGCTGAGTGAGGCTGGTGATGCCTCGCGAGGTGCGAAGGCTGATGGGCAGTGTCTATATATAGGCGGTTCGGGTCGTCCTGAAACTGCACAGGCACTGGAACAGCGCCTGAGTGAGCTTGGGGTGAAAGCTCAGCCCTTGCCGAAAGACCTTTCCAGCAATGCATATTGGTTCCGAATCACGCCTGAAACCCAGCATTTCCTGGGCGATGCTCAGTTGCAAAACCTTTCCAAGGAATTCAATGAGTTAAAACACAAAATAATGCTGTGCGAGGGGGTTGCACCTGCGGAATAGTTTGCATAGAATGGCGCCCGCTCCACAGCGAAGACCTGAAAAGGTTGAAGCAGCAGGGCGACGTCAAAGCAGCTAACCTCAGGTTTTTAAATGAGAAAATGCTTGACAAGGGTTTGGCGTAGTATAAAATGCCGGCCTGATTAGGAGGGGTTCCCGAGCGGCCAAAGGGATCAGACTGTAAATCTGACGTCTACGACTTCGAAGGTTCGAATCCTTCTCCCTCCACCAGATTTTAGCGTGAGCTGCAGGCTCCGCGGGTATAGTTTAGTGGTAGAACCTCAGCCTTCCAAGCTGATGATGCGGGTTCGATTCCCGCTACCCGCTCCAAGTTTGCAGGTTGTGCAAAGTGTTACGCTCTTGTAGCTCAGTTGGTAGAGCACACCCTTGGTAAGGGTGAGGTCAGCGGTTCAAGTCCGCTCAAGAGCTCCATATGACAAGGCAGATATGAAAATATCTGCCTTTGTTTTAATGGCTAGGGTTGGTTGCTTATTTCTTCTGTGAGGGGTGATATCGATGGCTAAGGAAAAATTTGATCGTTCCCTACCGCACGTCAACGTCGGCACTATCGGTCACGTTGACCATGGTAAAACCACTCTGACCGCTGCTCTGACTCGCGTCTGCTCCGAAGTTTTCGGTTCGGCCGTAGTTGAATTCGACAAGATCGACAGCGCTCCAGAAGAAAAAGCTCGCGGTATCACCATCAACACCGCGCACGTTGAGTACAACTCGAACATTCGTCACTACGCTCACGTTGACTGCCCAGGTCACGCTGACTACGTGAAGAACATGATCACCGGTGCTGCCCAGATGGACGGCGCGATCCTGGTTTGCTCGGCTGCCGATGGTCCGATGCCACAAACTCGTGAGCACATCCTGCTGTCCCGTCAGGTAGGCGTTCCGTACATCGTGGTTTTCCTGAACAAGGCTGACCTGGTAGACGACGCAGAGCTGCTGGAACTGGTTGAAATGGAAGTTCGCGACCTGCTGTCCACCTACGACTTCCCAGGCGACGACACTCCGATCATTATCGGTTCGGCTCGTATGGCGCTGGAAGGTAAAGACGACAACGAAATGGGCACCACTGCTGTCAAGAAGCTGGTGGAAACTCTGGACAGCTACATCCCAGAGCCAGAGCGTGCTATCGACAAGCCGTTCCTGATGCCAATCGAAGACGTGTTCTCGATCTCGGGCCGCGGTACCGTGGTAACTGGTCGTATCGAGCGTGGTATCGTTCGCGTACAGGATCCGCTGGAAATCGTTGGTCTGCGTGACACTACCACCACCACCTGCACTGGTGTTGAGATGTTCCGCAAGCTGCTGGACGAAGGTCGTGCTGGCGAGAACTGCGGCGTTCTGCTGCGTGGTACCAAGCGTGACGACGTTGAGCGTGGTCAGGTTCTGGTTAAGCCGGGTTCGGTTAAGCCTCACACCAAGTTCACCGCAGAAGTTTACGTTCTGAGCAAGGAAGAAGGCGGTCGTCACACTCCGTTCTTCAAAGGCTATCGTCCACAGTTCTACTTCCGTACTACTGACGTGACTGGTAACTGCGAGCTGCCAGAAGGCGTTGAAATGGTAATGCCAGGTGACAACATTCAGATGACTGTTACCCTGATTAAAACCATCGCGATGGAAGATGGTCTGCGTTTCGCTATCCGTGAAGGCGGTCGTACCGTCGGCGCTGGCGTCGTAGCCAAAATCATCGAGTAAGTAGTTGTAATGTATTTTTCGGGCCGGCATAATGGTCGGCCTGATTTTGTTTTAGGTCAGTAGCTCAATTGGCAGAGCGACGGTCTCCAAAACCGTAGGTTGGGGGTTCGATTCCCTCCTGACCTGCCAGATTCACTCGGTGTGTCTGGCTTTCTTTTCACAGGATCTTCATAGATGACTCCTAAGGCTGAAGCTCAAGGCTCTCGCTTCGATCTGCTCAAGTGGCTTGTAGTAGTCGCTTTGGTGGTGGTTGGCGTTGTAGGCAATCAGTATTACTCTGCTTCGCCGATCCTGTACCGAGTACTCGCTTTGCTTGTCATTGCTGCTGTAGCTGCCTTTTTAGGCCTGCAGACTGCCAAGGGCAAGTCTTTCTTTGTACTGGTTAAGGAAGCTCGTACCGAAATTCGTAAAGTCGTATGGCCAACTCGCCAAGAAACCACGCAGACCACTCTGATTGTAGTGGCTGTTGTTCTGGTTATGGCGTTGCTGTTGTGGGGTCTTGATTCCCTGCTCGGCTGGCTTGTTTCCTTGATTGTCGGCTAAGGGTGTCCCGTGGCTAAGCGTTGGTACGTTGTGCATGCTTACTCGGGTTACGAGAAGCATGTCATGCGCTCGCTGATCGAGCGTGTAAAGCTGGCTGGCATGGAAGATGGCTTCGGCGAAATTCTGGTTCCCACTGAAGAAGTGGTTGAAATGCGTAATGGCCAGAAGCGCAAAAGCGAACGCAAGTTCTTCCCTGGGTATGTGCTGGTACAGATGGATATGAATGAGGGTACTTGGCACTTGGTCAAGGATACTCCTCGGGTGATGGGTTTTATCGGCGGTACTGCTGACAAACCTGCGCCAATCACTGATAAAGAAGCAGAGGCGATTCTGCGTCGCGTTGCTGACGGTAGCGACAAGCCGAAGCCGAAGACGTTGTTCGAGCCAGGTGAAACCGTTCGTGTCAATGACGGTCCTTTCGCGGACTTTAACGGTGTTGTTGAAGAAGTTAACTACGAAAAGAGCCGGATCCAAGTGGCAGTGCTCATTTTCGGTCGCTCTACTCCGGTAGAGTTGGAGTTCAGTCAGGTCGAAAAGGTCTAACTGGACAAGCATCCCAACCCCGCAGCCCTAGGCTGTGGGGTTTTGTCGTCACTGGGATAAACGCGCAAGTAACCGGGGAGCCTTTCGAGGCGTTCGAACCCGTAATTGGAGTGCCTCATGGCCAAGAAGATTACCGCTTACATCAAGCTGCAAGTGAAGGCCGCTCAGGCTAACCCAAGCCCACCTGTTGGTCCTGCTCTGGGTCAGCACGGCGTGAACATCATGGAATTCTGCAAGGCTTTCAACGCCCGTACCCAGGGTCTGGAAGCTGGTCTGCCGACTCCAGTGATCATCACTGTCTACAGCGACCGTAGCTTCACTTTCGAAACCAAATCCACCCCTGCTTCGGTTCTGCTGAAGAAAGCGGCCGGTCTGACCAGCGGTTCCGCTCGTCCGAACACCGTTAAGGTTGGCACTGTTACCCGTGCTCAGCTGGAAGAAATCGCGAAAACCAAAAACGCGGATCTGACTGCAGCTGATATGGATGCAGCCGTGCGCACTATCGCCGGTTCTGCTCGTAGCATGGGCCTTAACGTGGAGGGTGTGTAATGGCTAAGCTGACCAAGCGCCAAAAGGCTATCGCTGAAAAGATCGAAGCGGGCAAGTCCTACAACTTCGAAGAGGCCGCAACTCTGCTGGCTTCGCTGCCAGCTGCCAAGTTCGTCGAGTCGTTCGATGTGGCCGTTAACCTGGGCGTAGACCCGCGTAAATCCGACCAGGTCGTTCGTAGCGCTACTGTGCTGCCACACGGCACTGGCAAGACCGTTCGCGTTGCTGTGTTCACCCAGGGTCCAGCTGCCGAGGCCGCTCTGGCTGCCGGCGCTGACCGCGTAGGTATGGACGAACTGGCTGCCGAAATGAAAGGCGGCGACCTGAACTATGACGTAGTGATCGCATCACCGGATGCCATGCGCGTTGTGGGTCAACTGGGTCAGATCCTCGGTCCGCGTGGTCTGATGCCTAACCCGAAAGTTGGTACCGTTACTCCAGATGTAGCCACCGCGGTTAAAAACGCCAAGGCTGGTCAGGTTCGTTATCGCACCGACAAAAACGGTATCATCCACACTTCCGTTGGCAAGATCGGCTTCGATGCCGTCAAGCTGAAGGAAAACGTTGAAGCCCTGATCGCTGATCTAAAGCGTATCAAGCCAGCTTCCTCGAAAGGTATCTACGTCAAGCGCGTTACCCTGAGCACCACCATGGGCCCAGGTCTGGTTATCGACCAAAGCTCGCTGGACGCGTAAGACAAAAATTGGCGCAGTTGACTGCGCCAATTGAAAGATTGGGGTCCCTGCCTGGCGGGGGCTATCCAAGACCGTAGGCGACGCAAGTCTTAAACCTCAAGCCTACGCAGATGGTGCTCCCGGTTCCTTACCGAATCAGACACCAAAACGACATTCGGTTTCGATCGAATGAAACGGTAACAAGCAGGAGTTGAACCCGTGGCAATTAATCTCGAAGACAAGAAGGCCATCGTCGCTGAAGTCAACGAGGCTGCCAAAGTCGCTCTGTCCGCTGTCGTGGTTGATGCCCGTGGCGTAACAGTAGGCGCAATGACCGGACTCCGTAAAGAGGCTCGTGAAGCTGGCGTTTACGTACGTGTTGTACGTAACACCCTGCTCAAGCGCGCTGTTGCCGGCACTTCGTATGAAGTGCTGAACGACGCGTTCACCGGCCCGACCCTGATCGCATTCTCCAACGAACACCCGGGCGCTGCTGCTCGTCTGTTCAAGGAATTTGCCAAGGGTCAGGATAAGTTCGAGATCAAGGCAGCTTCGTTCGAGGGCAAGTTCCTCGCAGCGAATGAGATCGACGTGCTGGCAAGCCTGCCAACTCGCGACGAAGCTATTGCGAAACTGATGAGCGTGATTCAAGGCGCTACCAGCAAGCTGGCTCGTACTCTGGCGGCAATTCGCGATCAGAAAGAAGCAGCTGCAGCCTGAGGCTGAGCGTTTCCAATCTCGCGTATTTTTGTTTATTTCGACGGCCGTACAGGCTGTCCACCAAATCAGGAATTGAGTCATGTCTCTGACTAACGAACAAATCATCGAAGCAATCGGCCAGAAAACCGTTCTGGAAGTTGTTGAGCTGATCAAAGCAATGGAAGAAACCTTCGGCGTGACCGCTGCTGTTGCTGCTGCTGGTCCAGCTGCTGCTGCCGCTGTTGTTGAAGAGCAAACCGAGTTCAACGTTGTTCTGGTTGAAGCCGGCGAGAAGAAAGTAAACGTGATCAAGGCAGTTCGTGAACTGACCGGTCTGGGCCTGAAAGAAGCCAAAGAGAAAGTCGACGGCGCTCCTCAGGTTGTAGCTGAAGGCGTTTCGAAAGAAGCTGCTGAAGACGCTAAGAAGAAGCTGGAAGAAGCAGGCGCTAAAGTCGAGCTGAAGTAAGCATCGACTTTGCTCCTCCAGCCCGAGCGTCAAGCGACAGGCTGATGGCTGGTGGCTCTTGCCACCGGCCTTTTTCCGTTATTGGCAGCCGACTCGGTCGGTGCCGATAACGAGCTGTAACCATCCGATGTGATGGCGCAAACCATGGGGTTTGCACGATTTTCTGGCTGCTCCCGTCGGGAGGGGCCAAACAAGCAGGTGACCAAGCTGGGGAACGCTGATGGCTTACTCATATACTGAGAAAAAACGTATCCGCAAGGACTTTAGCAAGTTGCCGGACGTCATGGATGTGCCTTACCTCCTGGCCATCCAGCTGGATTCGTATCGTGAATTCTTGCAAGCGGGAGCGACTAAAGATCAGTTCCGCGACGTGGGCCTGCATGCGGCCTTCAAATCCGTTTTCCCGATCATCAGCTACTCCGGCAATGCTGCGCTGGAGTACGTCGGTTATCGCCTGGGCGAACCGGCATTTGATGTCAAAGAATGCGTATTGCGCGGTGTAACTTTCGCCGTACCTTTGCGGGTAAAAGTGCGCCTGATCATTTTCGACAAAGAATCGTCGAACAAAGCGATCAAGGACATCAAAGAGCAAGAAGTCTACATGGGTGAAATCCCCCTGATGACTGAGAACGGTACCTTCGTAATCAACGGTACCGAGCGTGTGATCGTTTCCCAGTTGCACCGCTCTCCGGGCGTGTTCTTCGACCACGACCGTGGCAAGACGCACAGCTCCGGCAAACTGCTGTACTCCGCACGCATCATTCCTTACCGCGGTTCGTGGCTGGACTTCGAGTTTGACCCGAAGGACTGCGTATTCGTACGTATCGACCGTCGTCGCAAGCTGCCGGCCTCGGTTCTGCTGCGCGCGCTCGGCTATACCACCGAAGAAGTGCTGGACGCGTTCTATACCACCAACGTATTCCACGTTAAGGGCGAGACCCTGAGCCTGGAACTGGTGCCTCAGCGCCTGCGTGGTGAAGTTGCAGTCCTCGATATTCAGGACGACAAAGGCAAGGTAATTGTCGAGCAGGGTCGTCGTATCACTGCCCGTCACATCAACCAGCTGGAAAAAGCCGGGATCAAAGAGCTGGACGTGCCTCTGGACTACGTCCTGGGCCGCACCACCGCCAAGGTCATCGTGCATCCGGCAACCGGCGAAATCCTGGCAGAGTGCAACACCGAGCTGACGGCCGAAGTCCTGGCTAAAGTCGCCAAGGCTGGTGTCGTTCGCATCGAAACGCTGTACACCAACGATATCGACTGCGGTCCGTTCGTCTCTGACACTCTGAAGATCGACTCCACCAGCAACCAGTTGGAAGCGCTGGTCGAAATCTATCGCATGATGCGTCCAGGCGAGCCGCCAACCAAAGACGCTGCCGAAACCCTGTTCAACAACCTGTTCTTCAGTCCTGAGCGCTATGACCTGTCTGCGGTCGGCCGGATGAAGTTCAACCGTCGTATCGGTCGTACCGAGATCGAAGGTTCGGGCGTGCTGTGCAAGGAAGACATCGTCGCGGTACTGAAGACTCTGGTCGACATCCGTAACGGTAAAGGCATTGTCGACGACATCGACCACCTGGGTAACCGTCGTGTTCGCTGCGTAGGCGAAATGGCCGAGAACCAGTTCCGCGTTGGCCTGGTACGTGTTGAGCGTGCGGTCAAAGAGCGTCTGTCGATGGCTGAAAGCGAAGGCCTGATGCCGCAAGACCTGATCAACGCCAAGCCAGTGGCTGCGGCGGTGAAAGAGTTCTTCGGTTCCAGCCAGCTGTCGCAGTTCATGGACCAGAACAACCCGCTGTCCGAGATTACCCACAAGCGTCGTGTCTCCGCACTCGGCCCTGGTGGTCTGACTCGTGAGCGCGCGGGCTTCGAAGTTCGTGACGTACACCCGACTCACTACGGTCGTGTTTGCCCGATCGAAACGCCGGAAGGTCCGAACATCGGTCTGATCAACTCCCTGGCAGCTTACGCTCGCACCAACCAGTATGGCTTCCTCGAGAGCCCGTACCGTGTGGTGAAAGAGGGTGTGGTTACCGACGAGATCGTGTTCCTGTCCGCTATTGAAGAAGCCGATCACGTGATCGCGCAGGCTTCGGCGACCATGAACGACCAGAAAGTCCTGATCGACGAACTGGTAGCTGTACGTCACCTGAACGAATTCACCGTCAAGGCGCCTGAAGAAGTCACCCTGATGGACGTTTCGCCGAAGCAGGTAGTTTCGGTTGCAGCGTCGCTGATTCCGTTCCTCGAGCACGACGACGCCAACCGTGCGTTGATGGGTTCGAACATGCAGCGTCAGGCTGTACCAACGCTGCGTGCCGACAAGCCGCTGGTAGGTACCGGCATGGAGCGTAACGTGGCTCGCGACTCCGGCGTTTGCGTCGTGGCTCGTCGTGGCGGCGTGATCGACTCTGTCGATGCCAGCCGTATCGTGGTCCGTGTTGCCGACGACGAAGTTGAAACCGGTGAAGCCGGTGTCGACATCTACAACCTGACCAAATACACCCGCTCGAACCAGAACACCTGCATCAACCAGCGTCCGCTGGTGAGCAAGGGTGATCGCGTTCAGCGTAGCGACATCATGGCCGACGGCCCGTCCACCGACATGGGTGAACTGGCTCTGGGTCAGAACATGCGCATCGCCTTCATGGCATGGAACGGCTTCAACTTCGAAGACTCCATCTGCCTGTCCGAGCGCGTGGTTCAGGAAGACCGCTTCACCACGATCCACATCCAGGAACTGACCTGTGTGGCTCGTGACACCAAGCTTGGGCCAGAGGAAATCACTGCGGATATCCCGAACGTGGGTGAAGCTGCACTGAACAAGCTGGACGAAGCCGGTATCGTTTACGTAGGTGCTGAAGTTGGCGCAGGCGACATTCTGGTAGGTAAGGTCACTCCGAAAGGCGAGACTCAGCTGACTCCGGAAGAAAAACTGCTGCGCGCGATCTTCGGTGAAAAAGCCAGCGACGTTAAAGACACCTCCCTGCGTGTACCTACCGGTACCAAAGGTACTGTCATCGACGTGCAGGTCTTCACTCGTGACGGCGTTGAGCGTGATGCTCGTGCCCTGTCGATCGAGAAGACCCAGCTGGACGAGATCCGCAAGGATCTGAACGAAGAGTTCCGCATCGTTGAAGGCGCGACCTTCGAACGTCTGCGTTCCGCTCTGGTTGGCCACAAGGCTGAAGGCGGCGCAGGCCTGAAGAAAGGTCAGGACATCACCGACGAAGTACTCGACGGTCTTGAGCATGGTCAGTGGTTCAAGCTGCGCATGGCTGAAGATGCTCTGAACGAGCAGCTCGAGAAGGCTCAGGCCTACATCGTTGATCGTCGCCGTCTGCTGGACGACAAGTTCGAAGACAAGAAGCGCAAACTGCAGCAGGGCGATGACCTGGCGCCAGGCGTGCTGAAGATCGTCAAGGTTTACCTGGCAATCCGTCGTCGCATCCAGCCGGGCGACAAGATGGCCGGTCGTCACGGTAACAAAGGTGTGGTCTCCGTGATCATGCCGGTTGAAGACATGCCGCACGATGCCAATGGCACCCCGGTCGACGTCGTCCTCAACCCGCTGGGCGTACCTTCGCGTATGAACGTTGGTCAGATCCTTGAAACCCACCTGGGCCTCGCGGCCAAAGGTCTGGGCGAGAAGATCAACCGGATGGTCGAAGAGCAGCGTAAAGTCGCTGAACTGCGTACCTTCTTGGACGAGATCTACAACCAGATCGGCGGTCGTAACGAAGATCTGGACAGCTTCTCCGATCAGGAAATCCTGGATCTGGCGAAGAACCTGCGTGGCGGTGTTCCAATGGCCACTCCAGTGTTCGACGGTGCCAAGGAAAGCGAAATCAAGGCCATGCTGAAACTGGCAGACCTGCCAGAAAGCGGCCAGATGCAGCTGACCGACGGCCGTACCGGCAACAAGTTTGAGCGTCCAGTTACCGTTGGCTACATGTACATGCTGAAGCTGAACCACTTGGTAGACGACAAGATGCACGCGCGTTCTACCGGTTCGTACAGCCTGGTTACCCAGCAGCCGCTGGGTGGTAAGGCGCAGTTCGGTGGTCAGCGTTTCGGGGAGATGGAGGTCTGGGCACTGGAAGCATACGGTGCTGCTTACACTCTGCAAGAAATGCTCACAGTGAAGTCGGACGATGTGAACGGCCGTACCAAGATGTACAAAAACATCGTGGACGGCGATCACCGTATGGAGCCGGGCATGCCCGAGTCCTTCAACGTGTTGATCAAGGAAATTCGTTCCCTCGGCATCGATATCGATCTGGAAACCGAATAACACGTGACGCGATCGAGAGCGGGGCAGGATTGCCCGCTCTCTGCTCCGCCAGGAGGAAAGGCCTTGAAAGACCTACTGAATTTGCTGAAAAACCAGGGTCAAGTCGAAGAGTTCGACGCCATCCGTATCGGATTGGCCTCGCCTGAGATGATCCGCTCGTGGTCGTTCGGTGAAGTTAAAAAGCCGGAAACCATCAACTACCGTACGTTCAAACCCGAGCGTGACGGTCTGTTCTGCGCCAAGATCTTTGGCCCGGTAAAGGATTACGAGTGCCTGTGCGGTAAGTACAAGCGCTTGAAGCACCGTGGTGTGATCTGCGAGAAGTGCGGCGTTGAAGTTGCACTGGCCAAGGTTCGTCGTGAGCGCATGGCGCACATCGAGCTGGCTTCGCCGGTTGCCCACATCTGGTTCCTGAAATCGCTGCCGTCCCGTATCGGCCTGCTGATGGACATGACCCTGCGTGATATCGAACGCGTTCTCTACTTCGAGAGCTATGTCGTTATCGATCCAGGCATGACCACTCTTGAAAAAGGTCAGCTGCTGAACGACGAGCAGTACTTCGAAGCGCTGGAAGAGTTCGGTGACGATTTCGACGCCCGCATGGGTGCTGAAGCTGTCCGTGAACTGCTGCACGCTATCGACCTGGAACACGAGATTGGCCGTCTGCGTGAAGAAATTCCGCAAACCAACTCCGAAACCAAGATCAAGAAGCTGTCCAAGCGTCTGAAGTTGATGGAAGCCTTCCAGGGTTCCGGCAACCTGCCAGAGTGGATGGTGCTGACCGTTCTGCCGGTTCTGCCGCCGGATCTGCGTCCACTGGTTCCGCTGGATGGCGGTCGTTTCGCGACTTCCGACCTCAACGATCTGTATCGTCGAGTGATCAACCGTAACAACCGTTTGAAGCGCCTGCTGGATCTGTCCGCTCCGGACATCATCGTGCGCAACGAAAAGCGTATGTTGCAGGAAGCTGTCGACGCACTGCTCGACAACGGTCGTCGTGGCCGCGCTATCACAGGTTCCAACAAACGTCCTCTGAAATCCCTGGCTGACATGATCAAGGGTAAGCAGGGTCGTTTCCGTCAGAACTTGCTCGGTAAGCGTGTTGACTACTCCGGTCGTTCGGTAATTACCGTAGGCCCGACCCTGCGTCTGCACCAGTGCGGTCTGCCGAAGAAAATGGCTCTCGAGCTGTTCAAACCGTTCATTTTCGGCAAGCTGGAAATGCGTGGTCTGGCGACCACCATCAAAGCGGCCAAGAAAATGGTCGAGCGCGAGCTGCCGGAAGTTTGGGACGTTCTCGCTGAAGTGATTCGCGAACACCCGGTTCTTCTCAACCGTGCACCGACCCTTCACCGTCTGGGTATCCAGGCGTTTGAACCGGTACTGATCGAAGGTAAGGCTATCCAGCTGCACCCTCTGGTCTGTGCTGCGTACAACGCTGACTTCGACGGCGACCAAATGGCCGTGCACGTACCGCTGACGCTGGAAGCCCAGCTCGAAGCGCGTGCGTTGATGATGTCGACCAACAACATTCTGTCGCCAGCCAACGGTGAGCCAATCATCGTTCCGTCGCAGGACGTTGTATTGGGTCTGTACTACATGACTCGTGAAGCGATCAACGCCAAGGGCGAAGGTCGTGTGTTCGCGGATCTGCAGGAAGTTGACCGTGTGTTCCGTGCCGGCGAAGCCGCACTGCACGCCAAGATCAAGGTTCGTATCAACGAAACCGTGAACGATCGTGACGGCAACAGCGTAAACAACACCCGCATCGTCGACACTACTGTCGGTCGTGCGCTGCTGTTCCAGGTTGTACCAAAAGGTCTGTCGTTCGACGTCGTCAACCTGCCGATGAAGAAAAAGGCGATCTCCAAGCTGATCAACCAGTGCTACCGCGTGGTTGGTCTGAAAGAGACCGTGATCTTCGCTGACCAGTTGATGTACACCGGTTTTGCCTATTCGACCATTTCCGGCGTTTCCATCGGTGTTAACGACTTCGTTATCCCGGATGAAAAAGCCCGCATCATCGGTGCTGCCACCGACGAAGTGAAAGAGATCGAGAGCCAGTACGCGTCCGGCCTGGTAACCCAGGGCGAGAAGTACAACAAAGTGATCGACCTTTGGTCGAAAGCGAACGACGAAGTCTCCAAGGCGATGATGGCCAACCTCTCGAAAGAGAAGGTCATCGACCGTCACGGCGACGAAGTCGAGCAGGAATCGTTCAACTCGATGTACATGATGGCCGACTCGGGTGCGCGGGGTTCCGCAGCACAGATTCGTCAGCTGGCCGGTATGCGTGGTCTGATGGCCAAGCCGGACGGTTCCATCATCGAAACGCCAATTACCGCGAACTTCCGTGAAGGTCTGAGCGTACTCCAGTACTTCATCTCGACTCACGGTGCTCGTAAAGGTCTGGCGGATACCGCGTTGAAAACCGCGAACTCCGGTTACCTGACTCGTCGTCTGGTAGACGTGGCGCAGGATCTGGTCGTGACCGAGATCGATTGCGGCACCGAGCATGGCCTGGTAATGACTCCGCACATTGAAGGCGGTGACGTTGTAGAGCCGCTGGGTGAACGCGTATTGGGTCGTGTCATCGCCCGCGACGTATTCAAGCCAGGTACCGAGGACGTCATCGTTCCTGCCGGCACTCTGGTAGACGAGAAGTGGGTCGAATTCATCGAGCTGAACAGCATCGATGAAGTGATCGTGCGTTCGCCGATCAGCTGCGAAACCCGCTACGGAATCTGCGCCAAGTGCTACGGCCGTGACCTGGCTCGTGGTCACCAGGTGAACATCGGTGAGTCGGTCGGCGTAATCGCTGCCCAGTCCATCGGTGAGCCGGGTACCCAGCTGACGATGCGTACGTTCCACATCGGTGGTGCGGCAAGCCGTACTTCCGCAGCCGACAGTGTTCAGGTGAAGAACGGCGGTACTGTCCGTCTGCACAACCTGAAGCACGTTGAGCGTGTGGATGGCAACCTGGTTGCCGTGTCCCGTTCCGGTGAGCTGGCGATTGCTGACGACTTCGGTCGTGAGCGCGAACGTTACAAGCTGCCGTACGGTGCTGTGATTTCGGTTAAAGAAGGTGACAAGGTCGACGCTGGCGCCATCGTGGCCAAGTGGGATCCGCACACTCACCCGATCGTTACCGAAATGAAAGGTACCGTGACCTACGTGGGCATGGAAGAGGGCATCACGATCAAGCGTCAGACTGACGAATTGACCGGTATGACCAACATTGAAGTACTTGATCCGAAAGATCGTCCGGCTGCCGGCAAGGACATTCGTCCTGCTGTGAAGATGGTCGATGACAACGGCAAGGATCTGTTGCTGCCAGGCACTGACGTTATCGCTCAGTACTTCCTGCCAGCCAACGCCCTGGTCGGTGTTGCGGACGGTGCGAAGATTGCGATCGGTGATGTTATCGCTCGTATCCCGCAGGAAACTTCGAAGACCCGTGACATCACCGGTGGTCTGCCGCGTGTTGCCGACCTGTTCGAAGCCCGTCGTCCGAAAGAAGCGTCGATTCTGGCTGAAGTCAGCGGCACCATCGCGTTCGGTAAAGAGACCAAGGGCAAGCGCCGTCTGGTCATCACCCCGAACGACGGTAGCGATCCGTACGAAGAGCTGATTCCGAAGTGGCGTCACCTGAACGTGTTCGAAGGCGAGCAGGTAAACCGCGGCGAAGTTATCTCCGACGGTCCGAGCGATCCGCACGACATCCTGCGTCTGCTGGGTGTGAGCGCGCTGGCCAAGTACATCGTTAACGAGATCCAGGACGTTTACCGTCTGCAGGGCGTGAAGATCAACGACAAGCACATCGAGACCATCCTGCGTCAGATGCTGCGTAAAGTTGAGATCTCCGAGTCCGGCGACTCCAGCTTCATCAAGGGCGACCAGATGGAACTGACTCACGTTCTGGTAGAAAACGAGCGTCTGAACGCGGAAGACAAGTTTGTCTCCAAGTTCACCCGCGTTCTGCTGGGTATCACCAAGGCGTCGTTGTCGACCGAATCGTTCATCTCGGCGGCTTCCTTCCAGGAAACCACCCGCGTACTGACCGAAGCGGCCGTAACCGGCAAGCGCGATTACCTGCGCGGCCTGAAAGAAAACGTGGTTGTGGGTCGTCTGATCCCGGCCGGTACCGGTCTGGCTTATCACAGCGAGCGCAAGCGTCGCCGTGATGCAGACAAGCCGTTGCGCGTTAGCGCCAGTGAAGTGGAAGCTGCACTGACCGAAGCGCTGAACTCGAGCGGTAACTGAGTTCTGCGAAAAATGAGCTGAGGCCCTGATCTAACCGTTCATCGAATCGAGACAATTTGTCGAGGTTCGACGAGCGGGGAGGTCGGGGCCTTGCCTTGACTGGGGGCAAGATCCTCTTTAGACTCTTGATCCCCTAAATTTGGCGGGAATCCGTTCCTGCCATTTTGCTTTTCTTGCAAGACAATAGCGTCGCAAGACAACAGTGGAGCTAGTAGATGGCAACTATCAACCAGCTGGTACGTCAGCCGCGTAAGCGTATCGTCGAGAAATCCGACGTGCCTGCGCTGCAGAACTGCCCGCAACGTCGTGGCGTGTGCACCCGTGTGTACACCACTACGCCGAAAAAACCTAACTCGGCACTGCGTAAAGTATGCCGTGTGCGTCTGACCAACGGTTTCGAGGTTTCCTCGTACATCGGTGGTGAAGGCCACAACCTGCAAGAGCACAGCGTGGTACTGATCCGCGGCGGTCGTGTAAAAGACTTGCCAGGTGTTCGTTACCACACCGTTCGCGGCTCCTTGGATACTTCCGGCGTTAAAGGCCGTAACCAGGGTCGTTCGAAGTACGGTACCAAGCGTCCGAAGTAATCGGCCGTTTTGCAGATTTTCATTTTATTGAGTCGATAAGAGTAAGGTCGGGCGCGAATCCTCAAGGATCTGTCCCGAACTAACCTGAAGACCGTTTGAGGGCTTATCAATGCCAAGACGTCGCGTAGCAGCAAAGCGTGAGATTCTGGACGATCCGAAATACGGAAGCCAAATCCTCGCCAAATTCATGAACCACGTTATGGAAAGCGGCAAGAAAGCCGTTGCCGAGCGTATCGTTTATGGTGCCCTGGAAACCGTTGCGGCTCGCAAGACCGGCACCGATCCCCTGGAACTCTTCGAAAAAGCACTCGACGCCATCGCTCCGCTGGTCGAAGTGAAGTCGCGCCGCGTTGGTGGTGCTACTTACCAGGTTCCGGTCGAAGTTCGTCCGTCCCGTCGTAACGCTCTGGCAATGCGCTGGTTGGTAGACTTCGCCCGCAAGCGTGGCGAGAAGTCTATGGCTCTGCGCTTGGCTGGCGAGCTGCTGGATGCTGCTGAAGGTAAAGGTGCTGCTGTTAAGAAGCGTGAAGACGTGCACCGTATGGCCGAAGCTAACAAAGCTTTCTCGCACTACCGCTTCTAATTTTAGCTTCACTAATTTTGCGAGGGCTTTATGGCTCGTACTACTCCGATTAGTCGCTACCGTAACATCGGTATCGTCGCTCACGTGGATGCTGGTAAAACCACCACCACCGAGCGCGTCCTTTTTTACACTGGCAAAAGTCACAAAATGGGCGAGGTGCATGACGGCGCCGCGACCACAGACTGGATGGTTCAGGAGCAGGAGCGTGGTATTACCATTACTTCTGCTGCCATTACCGCCTTCTGGAAAGGTTCCGAGAAGCAGTACCCGCACGAGCATCGCTTCAACGTAATCGATACCCCGGGCCACGTAGACTTCACCATTGAAGTAGAGCGTTCCCTGCGCGTACTCGACGGCGCTGTCGTTGTGTTCTGCGGTACTTCGGGTGTTGAGCCTCAGTCGGAAACCGTATGGCGTCAAGCCAACAAATACGGCGTTCCACGTCTTGTTTATGTAAACAAGATGGACCGTGCTGGTGCCAACTTCCTGCGCGTGATCGGTCAGATCAAACAGCGTCTGGGTCACACTCCGGTGCCGATTCAGCTGGCCATCGGTTCGGAAGACAACTTCCAGGGCCAGATCGACCTGATCAACATGCAAGCTGTTTACTGGAACGACTCTGACAAGGGTATGGTTCCGGTTCGCAAGGAAATCCCTGCGGACATGCTCGAGCTGGCCACTGAATGGCGCAGCAACATGGTTGAAGCTGCGGCTGAAGCCAGTGAAGAGCTGATGAACAAGTACCTGGAAGGTGAAGAGCTGTCGATCGCCGAGATCAAGGCTGCTCTGCGTCAGCGTACTATCGCTGGCGAAATCGTTCTGGCTGTTTGCGGTTCGTCCTTCAAGAACAAGGGTGTTCCCTTGGTTCTCGACGCCGTTATCGACTTCCTGCCTGCTCCGACCGACATTCCTGCTATCAAGGGTTCCAACCCTGATAACGAGGAAGAAGAGATGGAGCGTCATGCAAGCGACGACGAGCCGTTCGCGGCGTTGGCGTTCAAGATCGCTACCGACCCTTTCGTGGGTACTCTGACCTTCGTCCGCGTTTACTCGGGCGTGTTGAACTCCGGCGACGGCGTGATCAACTCGGTCAAAGGCAAGAAAGAGCGCGTGGGTCGTATGGTGCAAATGCACGCAAACGCCCGTGAAGAGATCAAGGAAGTGCGCGCTGGCGACATCGCGGCCCTGATCGGCATGAAGGACGTCACCACTGGTGAAACCCTCTGCAACGCTGACAAGCCAATCATCCTGGTTCGCATGGACTTCCCGGAGCCGGTTATTTCGGTTGCCGTAGAGCCTAAGACCAAGGATGACCAGGAAAAAATGGGTATCGCTCTGGGCAAGCTGGCTCAGGAAGACCCGTCTTTCCGTGTTAAAACTGATGAAGAGACTGGTCAAACGATCATCTCCGGCATGGGCGAGCTGCACTTGGACATCCTGGTTGACCGGATGCGCCGTGAGTTCAACGTCGAAGCCAACATCGGCAAGCCTCAAGTTTCGTACCGTGAGCGCATCACGAAGAGCTGCGAAATCGAAGGCAAGTTCGTTCGTCAGTCCGGCGGTCGTGGCCAGTTCGGTCACTGCTGGATTCGCTTTGCTCCTGCTGACGAAGGTCAGGAAGGTCTGCAATTCCTGAACGAAGTAGTAGGTGGTGTGGTTCCTAAGGAATACATCCCGGCTATCCAGAAGGGTATCGAAGAGCAGATGAAGAACGGCGTTGTTGCCGGCTATCCGCTGATCGGCCTGAAGGCTACCGTGTTCGATGGTTCTTACCACGACGTCGACTCCAACGAGATGGCGTTTAAAGTGGCTGCTTCCATGGCGACCAAGCAACTGGCCCAGAAGGGTGGTGGTGAGTTGCTCGAGCCGATCATGGCGGTAGAGGTTGTTACGCCTGAAGACTATATGGGTGACGTGATGGGCGACCTTAACCGTCGTCGCGGCATGATCCAGGGTATGGAAGACACAGTGTCCGGCAAGGTTATCCGTGCCGAGGTTCCACTGGGTGAGATGTTCGGTTATGCGACCGACGTTCGTTCCATGTCTCAGGGTCGCGCAAGCTACTCTATGGAATTCAAAAAATACGATACGGCTCCGTCGCACATCGTCGAATCCGTTACCAAAAAACAAGGCTGATTCAGCCCCTTTAGGCTAGGAGTTAATTGTCGTGGCTAAAGAAAAATTTGATCGTTCCCTACCGCACGTAAACGTTGGCACCATCGGTCACGTTGACCATGGTAAAACCACTCTGACCGCTGCTCTGACTCGCGTCTGCTCCGAAGTTTTCGGTTCGGCCGTAGTTGAATTCGACAAGATCGACAGCGCTCCAGAAGAAAAAGCTCGCGGTATCACCATCAACACCGCGCACGTTGAGTACAACTCGAACATTCGTCACTACGCTCACGTTGACTGCCCAGGTCACGCTGACTACGTGAAGAACATGATCACCGGTGCTGCCCAGATGGACGGCGCGATCCTGGTTTGCTCGGCTGCCGATGGTCCGATGCCACAAACTCGTGAGCACATCCTGCTGTCCCGTCAGGTAGGCGTTCCGTACATCGTGGTTTTCCTGAACAAGGCTGACCTGGTAGACGACGCAGAGCTGCTGGAACTGGTTGAAATGGAAGTTCGCGACCTGCTGTCCACCTACGACTTCCCAGGCGACGACACTCCGATCATTATCGGTTCGGCTCGTATGGCGCTGGAAGGTAAAGACGACAACGAAATGGGCACCACTGCTGTCAAGAAGCTGGTGGAAACTCTGGACAGCTACATCCCAGAGCCAGAGCGTGCTATCGACAAGCCGTTCCTGATGCCAATCGAAGACGTGTTCTCGATCTCGGGCCGCGGTACCGTGGTAACTGGTCGTATCGAGCGTGGTATCGTTCGCGTACAGGATCCGCTGGAAATCGTTGGTCTGCGTGACACTACCACCACCACCTGCACTGGTGTTGAGATGTTCCGCAAGCTGCTGGACGAAGGTCGTGCTGGCGAGAACTGCGGCGTTCTGCTGCGTGGTACCAAGCGTGACGACGTTGAGCGTGGTCAGGTTCTGGTTAAGCCGGGTTCGGTTAAGCCTCACACCAAGTTCACCGCAGAAGTTTACGTTCTGAGCAAGGAAGAAGGC
Source organism: Pseudomonas sp. stari2 (assembly GCF_040760005.1). Taxonomy (NCBI): domain Bacteria; kingdom Pseudomonadati; phylum Pseudomonadota; class Gammaproteobacteria; order Pseudomonadales; family Pseudomonadaceae; genus Pseudomonas; species Pseudomonas sp. Stari2. Next base: position 5,832,757 of record NZ_CP099760.1, on the reverse strand, counting down.
GGTCGTCACACTCCGTTCTTCAAAGGCTACCGTCCACAGTTCTACTTCCGTACTACTGACGTGACTGGTAACTGCGAGCTGCCAGAAGGCGTTGAAATGGTAATGCCAGGTGACAACATTCAGATGACTGTTACCCTGATCAAAACCATCGCGATGGAAGATGGTCTGCGTTTCGCTATCCGTGAAGGCGGTCGTACCGTCGGCGCTGGCGTCGTAGCCAAAATCATCGAGTAATCTCTTTTTTGAGATAACTTTGATGAGTTGAAAAAGCCCCCGCTTAGCGGGGGCTTTTTTATTGGGTTGACACCTATCTGGGGCGTCTATAGAATTGCGCCTCCTTTTAACGGGCGTATTGCGCCCGGTGGGAATAGCAGCCGGAGTCTGAAATCCAATGCAAAATCAGCAAATCCGTATCAGGTTGAAGGCTTTTGACCATCGCCTGATCGACCAATCAACCCAGGAAATCGTGGAAACCGCGAAACGTACTGGTGCTCAAGTGCGTGGTCCAATTCCACTGCCTACCCGTAAAGAGCGGTTCACCGTTCTGGTTTCCCCGCACGTCAACAAAGATGCGCGTGACCAGTACGAAATCCGCACTCATAAGCGCGTTCTGGACATCGTCCAGCCAACGGATAAAACCGTTGATGCTCTTATGAAGCTTGATCTTGCGGCCGGTGTGGAAGTGCAGATCAGCCTCGGCTAAGACTCGGTCTTGGTCGTGTAACGCTCTGAAATGGGCGGCCATAGCGGGTGAAAGCCCCGTACACTCATGAGGTTTACAACATGACTATTGGTGTAGTCGGTCGTAAAGCGGGTATGACCCGTATTTTCACCGAAGAAGGTGTCTCCATTCCGGTCACGGTCATTGAGATCGAGCCGAATCGCGTCACCCAGTTCAAAACTGAAGAAACCGATGGCTATCGTGCAGTGCAAGTCACTGTCGGCGAGCGTCGTGCTTCCCGTGTTACAGCTGCTCAGGCTGGCCACTTCGCCAAGGCGAACGTTGCCGCTGGTCGTACCGTAATGGAATTCCGTCTTGAAGAAGGCGAGTACCAGGCCGGCGATCTGATCAACGCTGAAATCTTCGCTGCTGGTCAACTGGTTGATGTAACCGGTCAGTCCAAAGGTAAAGGCTTCCAGGGTACGATCAAGCGTTGGAACTTCCGCGGGCAAGATAACACCCACGGTAACTCCGTATCCCACCGCGTCCCAGGCTCTATCGGCCAGTGCCAGACTCCTGGTCGTGTATTCAAGGGCAAAAAAATGTCCGGTCATATGGGCGCTGAGCGCGTGACCGTGCAGTCCCTGGAAGTAGTGCGCGTGGACGCTGAACGCAATCTGTTGTTGGTCAAGGGTGCTGTTCCTGGCGCTACTGGCGGCAACCTGGTTGTACGTCCAGCAGCCAAGGCTCGCGGTTAAGGGGAAGCTGACATGCAATTAAATGTAAATGACGCTCAAGCGATCGAAGTTTCCGAACTGACATTTGGCGGCGAGTTCAACGAGACGCTGGTTCACCAAGCAGTCGTGGCCTACATGGCTGGCGGCCGTCAAGGTAGCAAGCAGCAAAAGACCCGTTCCGACGTTCGTGGTGGCGGTAAGCGCCCATGGCGTCAGAAAGGTACTGGCCGTGCTCGTGCCGGTACTATCCGTAGCCCAATCTGGCGCGGCGGCGGCACCACTTTCGCAGCTCGTCCACAGGATCACTCCCAGAAGCTGAACAAGAAGATGTACCGCGCAGCAATGCGTTCCATCCTTGCTGAGCTGGTGCGTACTGATCGTCTGGTTGTGGTTCAGGATTTCGCAGTTGAAACTCCGAAAACCAAAGACCTGCTGGGCAAACTGAACAACATGAGCCTGACCGACGTTCTGATCGTGTCCGACGCTGTTGATCAGAACCTGTACCTGGCTGCTCGTAACCTGCCGCACGTAGATGTACGTGACGTGCAAGGTTCCGATCCAGTTAGTCTGATCGCATACGACAAGGTGTTGATCACCGTGTCGGCCGTGAAGAAATTCGAGGAGCTGCTGGGATGAACCAGGAACGCGTATTTAAAGTTCTGCTTGGCCCGCACGTTTCCGAGAAGGCTACGGTTCTGGCAGACAAGAAAGGCCAGTTCGTTTTCAAGGTTGCTACCGATGCAACCAAGCTGGAAATCAAGAAGGCCGTCGAAAGCCTGTTCAGCGTGAAAGTTGAGCGTGTTACTACCCTGAACGTTCTGGGTAAGAGCAAGCGCACCGCTCGCGGTCTGGGCAAGCGTAATGACTGGAAGAAGGCAGTTATCTCCCTTCAGCCAGGCCAAGATCTCGATTTCAGCAGCAGTGCTGAGTAAGGAAGGGGTGCATCATGGCAATCGTTAAATGCAAACCGACTTCCCCTGGCCGCCGTTTTGTGGTCAAGGTGGTCAACCAGGAGCTGCATAAAGGCGCTCCTCACGCACCGCTGCTCGAGAAAAAATCGAAGTCTGGTGGTCGTAACAACAATGGCCGCATTACCACTCGTCACGTCGGTGGTGGTCATAAGCAGCATTACCGTATGGTCGATTTTCGTCGCAACGACAAAGATGGCATCGTCGCCACTGTCGAGCGTATCGAATACGATCCAAACCGTACTGCTCACATCGCACTGCTGTGCTACGCAGACGGCGAGCGCCGCTACATCATCGCCCCTAAAGGCGTGAGTGCTGGCGACCAGCTGATCGCAGGCGCTCTGGCTCCAATCAAGCCGGGCAACGCTCTGCAACTGCGCAACATTCCAGTCGGTTCTACCGTACACGGCATCGAACTGAAGCCAGGTAAAGGCGCACAGATCGCTCGTTCCGCTGGTGCTTCGGCTCAGCTGATCGCTCGTGAAGGTGTGTACGTTACCCTGCGTCTGCGTTCCGGTGAAATGCGTAAAGTACTGGCTGAGTGCCGTGCGACCCTGGGCGAAGTCTCGAACTCCGAGCACAGCCTGCGTTCGCTGGGTAAAGCTGGTGCCAAGCGCTGGCGTGGCGTTCGCCCAACCGTTCGTGGTGTTGCCATGAACCCGGTTGACCACCCACATGGTGGTGGTGAAGGTCGTACCTCTGGTGGTCGTCATCCGGTATCGCCATGGGGCTTCCCGACTAAGGGCGCGAAGACTCGTGGTAATAAGCGTACCGACAAAATGATCGTCCGTCGTCGCAAGTAAATAGAGGGATACGACAGTGCCACGTTCTCTGAAAAAAGGTCCTTTTATTGATCTTCACCTACTGAAGAAGATCGAAGTGGCGGCGGAAAAGAACGATCGCAAACCAATTAAGACTTGGTCGCGCCGTTCGATGATCCTGCCACAAATGGTCGGTCTGACCATCGCAGTACACAACGGTCGTCAGCACGTCCCAGTTCTCGTTAACGAAGACATGGTCGGCCACAAACTGGGCGAGTTCGCCGGTACCCGCAACTATCGCGGGCACGTGGCAGACAAGAAAGCCAAGCGTTAAGGGGTAAGGAAATGGAAGTAGCCGCTAAGTTGTCGGGCGCTCGAATCTCCGCCCAGAAAGCCCGCTTGGTCGCCGACCAGATCCGCGGGAAGAAGGTGGGCGAAGCGCTCAACCTGTTGGCTTTCAGCAGTAAGAAAGCCGCCGAGATCATGAAAAAAGTGCTGGAGTCGGCCGTAGCCAACGCCGAGCATAACGAAGGCGCAGATGTTGATGACCTGAAGGTCAGCACCGTTTTCGTCAACGAAGGGCGTTCGCTGAAGCGCATCATGCCACGTGCCAAAGGCCGTGCTGATCGCATCGTCAAGCGGTCTTGCCATATCACTGTCAAGGTTGCTGACAAGTAACGGAGTCGAAGAGATGGGTCAGAAAGTACATCCCATTGGCATTCGCCTGGGAATCGTCAAGGAGCACACCTCCGTCTGGTACGCAGACGGTCGGACTTATGCGGACTACTTGTTCGCTGATCTGAAGGTGCGTGAATACCTCCAAGACAAACTAAAAAGCGCGTCCGTAAGCCGTATCGATATCCATCGTCCGGCCCAAACTGCACGCATCACCATCCACACCGCTCGTCCAGGTATCGTTATCGGGAAGAAAGGTGAAGATGTTGAGAAACTGCGTCAGGACCTGACCAAGCAAATGGGTGTGCCTGTGCACATCAATATCGAAGAGATCCGCAAGCCGGAACTCGACGGTATGCTGGTTGCCCAGAGCGTAGCTCAGCAGCTGGAGCGTCGTGTGATGTTCCGTCGCGCCATGAAGCGCGCCGTACAGAACGCCATGCGCATTGGTGCCAAAGGCATCAAAATCCAAGTGAGCGGTCGTCTCGGCGGTGCTGAAATCGCACGTACTGAATGGTATCGCGAAGGTCGTGTGCCACTGCACACCCTGCGTGCCGATATCGACTATGCCACCTACGAAGCTCACACCACCTACGGTGTGATCGGTGTAAAGGTTTGGATCTTCAAAGGCGAAGTAATTGGTGGTCGCCAAGAAGAACTGAAACCACAAGCACCAGCGCCTCGTAAAAAAGCTGCTAAGTAAGGGGTACGCCAAATGTTGCAACCAAAGCGTACGAAGTTCCGCAAGCAGATGACCGGCCACAACCGTGGTCTGGCACTGCGCGGTAGCAAAGTCAGCTTCGGCGAGTTCGCGCTGAAGTCTGTTGCTCGTGGTCGTCTCACCGCTCGTCAGATCGAGTCAGCGCGTCGTGCTCTGACCCGTCACGTAAAACGTGGTGGCAAGATCTGGATCCGTGTATTCCCGGACAAGCCGATCTCCAAGAAACCTCTTGAGGTTCGTATGGGTAAAGGTAAGGGTAACGTGGAATACTGGGTTGCCCAGATTCAGCCAGGCAAAGTCCTGTATGAAATCGAGGGTGTTTCTGAAGAGCTGGCGCGTGAGGCTTTCGCCCTGGCTGCTGCAAAGCTGCCGCTCGCCACCTCCTTTGTTAAGCGGACGGTGATGTGATGAAAGCGAATGAACTTCGTGAAAAATCCGCACAGCAGCTGAACGAGCAACTGCTCGGCTTGCTGCGCGACCAGTTCAATCTGCGCATGCAGAAAGCAACTGGCCAGTTGGGGCAGTCTCATCTGCTCTCGCAAGTTAAGCGTGACATCGCTCGCGTGAAGACTGTGCTCAACCAGCAGGCAGGTAAGTGATCATGGCTGAAGCCGAAAAAACTGTCCGTACGCTGACTGGCCGTGTTGTCAGCGACAAGATGGACAAAACCATCACCGTTCTGATCGAGCGTCGCGTTAAGCACCCGATCTACGGTAAATACGTTAAGCGTTCGACTAAGCTGCACGCGCACGACGAAACCAATCAGTGCCACATCGGCGACAAAGTCACTATTCGTGAAACTCGTCCGATGGCCAAGACCAAGTCTTGGGCGCTGGTTGATGTTCTCGAACGCGCTGTGGAAGTCTAAGGGCTAGGGGTCGGAGAAATTATATGATTCAGACTCAATCCATGCTCGATGTGGCCGATAACAGCGGCGCTCGCCGCGTTATGTGCATCAAGGTGCTGGGTGGCTCCCATCGTCGTTACGCTGGTATCGGTGACATCATCAAAGTTACCGTGAAGGAAGCAATTCCTCGCGGTAAGGTGAAAAAAGGCCAAGTGATGACTGCTGTTGTAGTCCGCACTCGTCACGGCGTACGTCGTGCTGATGGCTCCATTATCCGTTTTGATGGCAACGCTGCTGTTCTTCTGAACAACAAGCAAGAGCCGATCGGCACCCGTATCTTTGGGCCAGTGACCCGTGAGCTTCGTACTGAGAAGTTCATGAAGATCGTCTCGCTCGCCCCAGAAGTGCTGTAAGGAGATCCGACATGCAAAAGATTCGTCGTGACGACGAGATCATCGTGATCGCCGGCAAAGACAAAGGTAAGCGCGGAAAGGTGCTGAAGGTTCTTGCTGATAACCGTCTGGTTGTTGGTGGTCTGAACCTGGTCAAGCGTCATACCAAGCCTAACCCGATGTCGGGCGTACAGGGCGGTATCGTCGAGAAAGAAGCGCCACTGCACGCTTCTAACGTCGCCATTTTCAACGGCGAAACCAACAAGGCTGACCGCGTTGGTTTCAAAGTAGAAGACGGTAAAAAAATTCGTGTCTTCAAGTCGACCCAAAAAGCGGTTGATGCTTGAACACTGCTAGGTAGAAGACCATGGCACGACTAAAAGAGATTTACCGGAAGGAAATCGCTCCGAAACTTAAGGAAGAACTTAAGCTTTCGAACGTGATGGAAGTTCCGCGCGTTACCAAAATCACCCTGAACATGGGTCTGGGCGAAGCGATCGGCGACAAAAAAGTCATCGAGCACGCTGTTGCTGACCTGGAAAAGATCACCGGCCAGAAAGTCGTTGTGACCTACGCTCGCAAATCCATCGCTGGCTTTAAAGTCCGTGAAGGTTGGCCGATCGGCGTCAAAGTGACCCTGCGCCGTGAGCGTATGTACGAGTTCCTGGATCGTCTGCTGTCGATCTCCCTGCCTCGGGTTCGCGACTTCCGCGGCCTGAATGCCAAGTCCTTCGATGGTCGTGGCAACTACAGCATGGGCGTGAAAGAGCAGATCATTTTCCCGGAAATCGACTACGACAAGATCGATGCTCTCCGCGGTCTGGACATTACCCTGACCACCACTGCCAAGAACGATGACGAAGGCCGCGCTCTGCTGCGTGCTTTCAAATTCCCGTTCCGCAACTGATTGGAGTAGGAAAATGGCCAAGAAGAGCATGAAAAACCGTGAGCTGAAGCGTCAGCTCACCGTTGCCAAGTACGCCACCAAGCGTGCAGCGCTGAAAGCTATCATCGTCGATCTGAACGCAAGTCCAGAAGCGCGTTGGGAAGCTACTGTAGCTCTGCAGAAGCAGCCACGTGACGCAAGCGCTTCGCGCATGCGTAACCGCTGCCGCCTGACTGGTCGTCCGCACGGCGTTTACCGCAAGTTCGGCCTGGGCCGTAACAAACTGCGTGAAGCTGCAATGCGTGGTGACGTTCCAGGTCTGGTTAAAGCCAGCTGGTAATTGCTGTCAAAGTCTCGATGGTCGGGATCGCAAGAACCTGACCATCGGTGGCCTTGAACATGAATCAAGCCCCTTTTGGGGCTTGATTCATTTCTGGGGTGTGTCTAGAATGACCGGCTCGCCTGAGCCCGTGTTTTTCTGCCCGGAATTTCTCGGCGACAAGTAGTAGCCGCAAGGCTAATTTTTCTGTATTAGGAGCGTCTAGCCCATGAGTATGCAGGACCCGTTAGCGGACATGCTAACTCGAATCCGTAATGCCCAGATGGCTGAAAAGTCCGTCGTAAGCATGCCTTCTTCCACGTTGAAGGTGGCTGTAGCTAAAGTCCTGAAGGACGAAGGTTACATCGCGGGTTATCAGATCAGCAGCGAAACCAAGCCACTGCTGTCTATCGAGCTGAAATATTTCGAAGGCCGTCCGGTTATCGAAGAAGTCAAGCGCGTTAGCCGTCCAGGCCTGCGTCAGTACAAGTCCGTCGAAGAGCTGCCAAAAGTACGTGGCGGTCTCGGCGTGTCTATCGTCTCCACCAACAAAGGTGTGATGACTGATCGTGCTGCGCGCGCTGCCGGTGTCGGCGGCGAAGTTCTTTGCACTGTGTTCTAAGGGGGGATAAGCATGTCTCGCGTCGCTAAGAACCCCGTTAAGCTGCCAGCCGGTGTCGAAGTAAAATTCGCAGGCCAACAGCTTTCGGTGAAGGGTGCCAAGGGTACTCTTGAACTGAACGTCCATTCGTCCGTTGAGATCGTTGAAGAAGCCGGTGAGCTGCGTTTTGCTGCTCGCAATGGCGATCAGCAGACTCGCGCAATGGCCGGTACCACTCGTGCGTTGGTAAACAACATGGTCCAGGGCGTAAGCCAAGGCTTCGAGCGCAAGCTCCAGCTGGTCGGTGTTGGTTACAAAGCGCAAGCAAAAGGTCAGGTGCTGAACCTGGCTCTTGGCTTCTCGCACCCAGTGGATTACGAACTGCCGGAAGGCATCACCGCTGAGACTCCTAGCCAGACCGATATCCTGATCAAGGGCATCGACAAGCAGCTGGTAGGTCAAGTGGCCGCCGAGATCCGCGACTTCCGTCCACCAGAGCCGTACAAAGGCAAAGGTGTGCGCTACGCGGACGAAGTCGTCCGTCGTAAAGAAGCCAAGAAGAAGTAGGGCATAGCAAATGACCGACAAAAAAGTTACTCGACTGCGTCGCGCTCGCAAAGCACGCCTGAAAATGCACGAACTCGAAGTCGTGCGTCTCTGCGTGTTCCGCTCTTCGCAGCACATCTACGCCCAGGTCATTTCGGCCGACGGCAACAAAGTCCTGGCAAGCGCCTCGACTTTGGATAAAGAACTGCGTGATGGCGCCACTGGCAACATCGACGCGGCCACTAAGGTTGGCCAGCTGGTCGCTTCGCGTGCTAAGGCCGCAGGCGTCTCGCAGGTGGCTTTCGACCGCTCTGGCTTCAAGTACCACGGCCGCGTAAAAGCGCTGGCTGATGCTGCTCGTGAAGCTGGGCTGGAGTTCTAAGTTATGTCAAATAACGACCAAAAGCGCGACGAAGGCTACATCGAGAAGCTGGTTCAAGTTAACCGCGTAGCCAAAACCGTTAAAGGCGGCCGTATCTTCACTTTCACTGCGTTGACCGTGGTTGGTGATGGTAAGGGCCGTGTTGGCTTCGGCCGTGGCAAGTCGCGTGAAGTGCCTGCTGCGATCCAGAAGGCAATGGAAGCTGCTCGCCGCAACATGATCCAGGTTGATCTGAACGGCACTACCCTGCAGTACGCAATGAAGTCCGCTCACGGCGCTTCGAAGGTGTACATGCAGCCTGCTTCTGAAGGTACCGGTATCATCGCTGGCGGCGCTATGCGTGCTGTCCTCGAAGTTGCTGGCGTTCAGAACGTTCTGGCCAAGTGCTACGGCTCGACTAACCCTGTAAACGTGGTTCACGCCACTTTCAAGGGTCTGAAAGCCATGCAGTCTCCTGAATCCATTGCAGCCAAGCGTGGCCTGCGTGTTGAGGAGATCAAGTAATCATGGCTACCGTTAAAGTTACGCTGATCAAAAGCATGACCGGCCGCATCCCTAACCACAAACTGTGCGTTAAGGGTCTGGGTCTGCGTCGCATCGGTCACACTGTAGAGGTCCAGGATACTCCCGAGAATCGCGGGATGATCAACAAGGCTTACTACATGCTGCGTGTCGAGGGTTAATCGATGAAACTCAATGATCTGAGTCCAGCGCCGGGTTCCCGTCGCGAAAAGCATCGTCCGGGCCGTGGTATCGGTAGTGGTTTGGGTAAGACTGGTGGCCGTGGTCACAAAGGTCAAACCTCCCGCTCCGGTGGCACCATTGCTCCAGGCTTTGAAGGCGGTCAACAGCCGCTGCATCGTCGCCTGCCGAAGTTCGGTTTCGTTTCCCTGAAAGCCATGGATCGCGCAGAAGTGCGTCTGTCCGAGCTGGCTAAAGTGGAAGGCGACATCGTCACCGTGCAGTCCCTGAAAGATGCCAACGTGATCAACGTCAACGTACAGCGTGTGAAAATCATGCTGTCCGGTGAAGTGACTCGCGCTGTCACTATCGGCAAGGGAATCGGCGCCACCAAAGGTGCGCGTGCGGCTATCGAAGCAGCTGGCGGCAAGTTCGAGGAATAAATGGCTAAGCAAGGTGCTCTCTCTGCGCTCGGCAAAGGCGGTATGTCTGAACTCTGGGCTCGTCTGCGTTTTCTGTTCCTGGCGATTATCGTCTACCGAATAGGCGCACACATCCCGGTTCCAGGTATCAACCCGGACCGACTCGCGGACCTGTTTCGACAGAATGAGGGGACCATTCTTAGCTTGTTCAACATGTTTTCCGGCGGCGCGCTGGAGCGGATGAGCATCTTTGCACTGGGGATCATGCCGTACATTTCGGCATCGATCATCATGCAGCTGATGACCGCCGTCAGCCCGCAGCTGGAGCAGTTGAAGAAGGAAGGTGAAGCTGGCCGTCGCAAGATCAGCCAGTACACCCGCTACGGCACCGTCGTCCTCGCTCTCGTCCAGGCCATTGGCATGTCCATTGGTCTGGCGGGGCAGGGCGTTGCGTTCACTGGTGACTTTGGCTTCCATTTCGTCGCGGTATCCACGTTTGTGGCTGGTGCGATGTTCATGATGTGGCTGGGTGAGCAGATTACTGAGCGTGGTGTAGGCAACGGTATCTCGATGTTGATTTTTTCGGGAATCGTCGCCGGTCTTCCGAGAGCAATCGGGCAGTCTTTCGAGTCTGCGCGTCAGGGTGATATCAACATCTTCGCCTTGGTTGCCATCGGTTTGCTGGCAGTAGCGATTATCGGTTTCGTGGTGTTCATTGAGCGTGGTCAGCGTCGTATCGCTGTTCACTACGCCAAGCGTCAGCAAGGCCGCAAGGTTTTCGCTGCGCAGACTAGCCACTTGCCGCTGAAGGTGAACATGGCCGGCGTTATTCCGGCTATTTTCGCGAGCAGCATTCTGCTGTTTCCGGCTTCGTTGGGTGCCTGGTTTGGTCAGTCTGAAGGTATGGGCTGGTTGCAGGACATCTCGCAGTCGATCGCTCCTGGTCAGCCGTTGAATATTCTGCTGTTTAGTGCAGGGATTATTTTCTTCTGCTTCTTCTATACGGCGTTGATGTTCAATCCGAAAGACGTAGCGGAAAACCTGAAGAAGTCCGGTGCCTTTATTCCGGGCATCCGTCCAGGTGAGCAGTCTGCGCGCTACATTGATGGCGTTCTGACTCGCTTGACCATGTTCGGTGCTCTTTACATGACGGCCGTGTGCCTGTTGCCCCAGTTCCTGGTGGTTGCAGCAAACGTTCCGTTCTACCTTGGCGGGACCTCGTTGCTGATCGTGGTCGTGGTTGTGATGGACTTCATGTCCCAAGTACAATCGCACCTCGTTTCGCACCAGTACGAATCCCTGATGAAGAAAGCCAACCTGAAGGGTTACGGCAGCGGCATGTTGCGCTGAGTACCCATAAGGTTCGAGGAGTTGGTGATGAAAGTTCGTGCATCGGTGAAAAAGCTGTGCCGTAACTGCAAGATTATTCGCCGCGAAGGTGTTGTTCGAGTAATTTGCAGCGCGGAACCGCGTCACAAACAGCGCCAAGGCTGAGTGTGATTGTGCTTCAAGCCCGGCAGCTAGTGCGCTGCCGGGTTGATTATTTGTTATTACAGCGATATTATCTCGCGCCCTATTTCTTGGCTTCCGGGGCGTAGGTAGCTGTCAATTGGAGTCCCACTGAATGGCCCGTATTGCAGGCGTTAACATTCCAGATAACAAGCATACTGTTATCTCGCTGACCTACATCTATGGTGTTGGTCGCACTACTGCGCAGAAAATCTGTGCAGTGACTGGGGTAAACCCAGCAGCAAAGATCAAGGATCTGAGCGACGAGCAAATTGAACAGCTGCGTGGCGAAGTGGCGAAGTTCACCACTGAAGGTGACCTGCGTCGCGAAATCAACATGAAAATCAAGCGCTTGATGGACCTCGGTTGCTATCGCGGTCTGCGTCATCGTCGTGGTCTGCCAGTACGCGGTCAGCGTACCAAGACCAACGCGCGTACCCGTAAAGGTCCGCGTAAGCCGATCCGCAAGTAATCGCCCCAGCGAATCGACAGGAATTTAATCATGGCAAAACCTGCTGCTCGTCCTCGTAAAAAAGTTAAAAAGACAGTGGTTGATGGCATCGCCCACATCCATGCCTCTTTTAACAACACCATCGTGACCATTACCGACCGTCAAGGTAACGCTCTTTCCTGGGCTACCTCCGGTGGTTCGGGTTTCCGCGGTTCCCGCAAGTCCACCCCGTTCGCTGCTCAAGTAGCTGCTGAGCGTGCTGGTCAAGCTGCGCTGGAATACGGCCTGAAAAACCTCGACGTAAACGTCAAGGGCCCAGGTCCAGGTCGTGAATCCGCAGTCCGCGCTTTGAACGGCTGTGGCTACAAGATCGCCAGCATCACCGACGTGACGCCAATCCCGCACAACGGGTGCCGTCCGCCGAAGAAGCGCCGCGTGTAATCCAGGAGATTGTAAAGAATGGCTCGTTACATTGGTCCAAAATGCAAACTCGCTCGTCGCGAAGGCACCGATCTCTTCCTGAAGAGCGGCGTGCGCGCGATCGAATCGAAGTGCAACATTGAAGCAGCACCTGGTATCCACGGCCAACGCCGCGGTCGCCAGTCCGACTACGGCACCCAACTGCGTGAAAAGCAGAAGGTCCGTCGTATCTACGGCGTTCTCGAGCGTCAGTTCAGCGGCTACTACAAAGAAGCGGCTGGCAAGAAAGGTGCAACCGGTGAAAACCTGCTGCAACTGCTCGAATGCCGTCTGGACAACGTCGTATACCGTATGGGCTTTGGTTCGACTCGTGCCGAATCCCGTCAGCTGGTATCGCACAAGTCGATCAGCGTTAACGGTCAGACCGTAAACGTTCCTTCGTACCAGGTTCGTGCTGGTGACGTGGTCGCTGTTCGCGAGAAAGCAAAAAATCAACTTCGCATTGTCCAAGCTCTCGATCTGTGTGCTCAACGTGGCCGCGTAGAGTGGGTAGAAGTAGACACTGAGAAGAAGTCGGGCGTTTTCAAGAACGTTCCTGCTCGCAGTGATCTGTCCGCCGACATCAACGAAAGCCTGATTGTCGAGCTCTACTCCAAGTAAGGGCTAGAAAATAGGTGCATCCATGCAGATTTCGGTAAATGAGTTCCTGACACCCCGCCATATTGATGTGCAGGTTGTCAGTCCAACCCGCGCCAAGATCACTCTCGAGCCTCTCGAGCGTGGTTTCGGCCACACCCTGGGCAACGCGCTGCGCCGCATCCTGTTGTCCTCAATGCCCGGCTGCGCAGTAGTCGAGGCCGAGATTGACGGTGTGCTCCACGAGTACAGCGCCATCGAAGGTGTACAGGAAGACGTAATTGAAATCCTGTTGAACCTTAAAGGTCTGGCTATCAAGCTGCACGGCCGTGACGAAGTTACGCTGACCTTGTCGAAGAAGGGTTCGGGGGTGGTTACCGCTGCCGATATTCAGCTGGATCATGATGTCGAGATCGTTAATCCCGATCACGTAATCGCTAACCTGGCGTCTAACGGCGCCCTGAACATGAAGCTCACCGTAGCTCGTGGTCGTGGTTATGAGCCAGCAGACTCGCGTCAGAGCGATGAAGACGAAAGCCGCAGCATCGGTCGCTTGCAGCTTGACTCTTCGTTCAGCCCGGTTCGCCGTATCGCATACGTGGTGGAAAACGCCCGTGTCGAACAGCGTACCAACCTGGACAAGCTGGTTATTGATCTGGAAACCAACGGTACTCTGGATCCTGAAGAGGCTATCCGTCGTGCAGCAACCATCCTGCAACAGCAGTTGGCTGCGTTCGTCGACCTCAAAGGTGACAGTGAGCCAGTGGTTGTCGAGCAGGAAGACGAGATCGATCCGATCCTGCTTCGCCCGGTTGACGATCTGGAACTGACTGTACGTTCGGCTAACTGCCTTAAGGCGGAAAACATCTATTACATCGGTGACCTGATTCAGCGCACCGAAGTAGAGCTGTTGAAGACTCCGAACCTGGGCAAGAAATCCTTGACTGAAATCAAGGACGTTCTGGCCTCCCGCGGTCTGTCCCTCGGCATGCGCCTCGACAACTGGCCGCCTGCAAGTCTTAAGAAGGACGACAAGGCGACTGCCTGATCGTCGTAATCACCGAACGTAGTGTTTGGTAAGGAATGAACCATGCGTCATCGTAAAAGTGGTCGCCACCTGAGCCGCACCAGCTCGCACCGCAAGGCCATGTTCCAAAACATGGCAGTGTCGCTGTTCGAGCACGAGCTGATCAAAACTACTCTGCCAAAAGCCAAAGAACTGCGCCGCGTTGCCGAGCCGCTGATCACTTTGGCCAAGACAGACAGCGTTGCTAACCGTCGTCTGGCTTTCGACCGTACTCGTTCGAAAGCTATCGTTGGTAAGCTCTTCAACGACCTGGGCAAGCGTTATGCTACCCGTGAGGGTGGCTACCTGCGCATCCTCAAGTGCGGCTTCCGCGCTGGCGACAACGCGCCTATGGCGTACGTCGAACTGGTTGATCGTGCTGTCGGCGGTGAAGCTGTATCCGCTGAGTAAGACGTCAGTCTGAAACAGAGAACCGGGCCTAGTGCCCGGTTTTTTGTGCCTGTAAGAAAATGCGCTGTTCGTACAAGCTTCTACCCTGTTTGGGCCTGCACTATGTGTTGGGTTTTATCGTTAGTTATTCTCTATTGATGACCATGAGTTAATGAATTTGTGGCTGTCATATTGATGATTGATACTCCCTGACAAGCCGATTAGCCGGCAGTTCAAGACTGACAGAGGAAAAAGATCGCATGAGCCAGAACAAGACGCTTACGACTGCCAGCGGTGCGCCAGTCGCCGATAACCAGAACTCTCGCTCCGCCGGGCCGCGCGGGCCGTTGCTGCTCGATGACTTTCATTTGATCGAGAAGCTTGCTCACTTCAACCGCGAAAACATTCCTGAGCGCCGTGTGCATGCCAAGGGTTCAGGCGCCTACGGTACCTTCACCGTCACTCGCGATATCACGCAATACACGAGCGCCAAACTGTTCTCTGCTGTGGGTAAGCAGACGCCGACTTTCCTGCGATTCTCCACGGTGGGCGGTGAGCGTGGCTCGGCTGACACCGAGCGCGATCCTCGTGGCTTTGCCCTGAAGTTCTACACCGAAGAAGGCAACTGGGACATCGTTGGCAACAACACGCCGGTGTTCTTCATTCGCGATCCGCTGAAGTTTCCTGATTTTATCCATACACAGAAACGCCTGCCGCAAAGCAACCTGAAAAGCGCACAGATGATGTGGGACTTCTGGTCGCATTCGCCTGAAGCGCTGCACCAGGTCACCATTCTGTTTTCTGATCGCGGGATCCCGGACGGCTATCGCCACATGCACGGCTTCGGCAGTCACACCTACAGCCTTATCAACGCTCAAGGCGAGCGTCACTGGGTGAAGTGGCACTACAAGACCAAGCAAGGGATCAAAAACCTCGCGCCGGCAGACGCGGCACGTTTGGCGGGGACAGATCCCGATTACGCCCAGCGCGATTTGTTCGAAGCCATCGAGCGTGGTGACTTCCCGAAATGGAGTGTGTGCATCCAGATCATGACCGAGGCCCAGGCTGCTGCTCACTACGAGAACCCGTTCGACGTAACCAAAACCTGGTCGCAGAAGGAGTTTCCACTGATCGAAGTGGGTGAGCTGGAGTTGAATCGCAATCCGCTGAACTACTTTGCTGAAGTCGAGCAAGCTGCGTTCGGCCCGAGCAACATGGTGCCTGGCGTAGGTCTGTCTCCGGATCGCATGCTGCAGGGGCGTGTATTCGCATACGCCGATGCCCACCGCTACCGCGTAGGCACCAATCACCAGCAACTGCCGGTGAACGCGCCGCGCAGTCCGGTCAACACTTACCAGCGTGACGGTTCGATGGCTTTTGGCAGCAATGGTGGCGCGGCCCCGAACTACGAGCCGAACAGCTACGTAGAGTCGCCGAAACAAGCTCCACACTACGCCGAGCCTGCACTGGCCTTGAGCGGTGCAGCTGATCGCTACGATCACCGCGAAGACACCGACTACTACAGCCACGCCGGTGCGCTGTTCCGCTTGATGAGCGAGGAACAGAAAGCGTTGCTGGTCAGCAACATCGCCGGCGCGATGGCGGGTGTGTCGAGTGATGTCGTCGACCGTCAGTTGCAGCATTTCTACAAGGCCGACCCGGCGTACGGAGAAGCAATCGCAAAACTGCTCAACGTACAGCTTAACGAAGTCTAAACGAGAAGCAGAACCGCCCTCATTAGGGCGGTTTTTGCGTTATTTAGCCTGCTTTTCTCAGAATATCTTCGCTTTTATTGCGCGAAGTAAGTGACCTTGCAGTCATGTTGGTTCAAACTACAGACTTTCAAGAAGGGAGATGTAGGGCGATGCAAGGCCACCCAGACGTTATCGATTACCTCAACACGTTGCTGACCGGCGAACTGGCCGCGCGTGACCAATATTTCGTTCACTCGCGGATGTATGAGGACTGGGGATTCACCAAGCTCTACGAACGAATCAACCACGAGATGGAAGAAGAAGCCGGTCATGCCGATGCGCTGATGCGCCGGATTCTGATGCTGGAAGGCACGCCGCGCATGCGTCCTGACGATCTGGACGTCGGTACAACGGTGGAGACCATGCTCGAAGCGGATCTGCGCCTTGAGTACAAGGTACGTGCTGCACTGTGCAAAGGCATCGAGCTGTGCGAAAAGAATGGCGATTACGTAAGCCGCGATATCCTCAAGCTTCAGTTGCACGACACTGAAGAAGATCATACCTACTGGCTTGAAAAGCAGCTGGGCCTGATCAAGCTGATCGGCATTCAGAACTACCTGCAATCCCACGCGTCCTGATCGCAGGTGCTACAAAAAAGCCCCTGTCACTGTTGAAGTGACAGGGGCTTTTTCATGCCCGGCAATCAGGCCCGATCGCGAATCAGCAGCGGCTTGAGGTAATGACCAGTGTGAGATTGCTTCATCTCGGCCACTTCCTCCGGCGTGCCGGTAGCGATGATCTGCCCGCCTTTCGAGCCACCTTCAGGCCCGAGATCCACCAGCCAGTCGGCGGTCTTGATCACGTCAAGGTTGTGCTCGATCACCACCACGGTGTTGCCGTGGTCACGCAGGCGATGCAGCACGTCGAGCAGTTGCTGGATGTCCGCGAAGTGCAGACCGGTGGTCGGTTCATCGAGGATGTACAGGGTCTTGCCGGTATCGCGCTTGGACAGCTCGCGAGACAACTTGACCCGCTGCGCCTCACCGCCAGACAGCGTAGTCGCCGACTGCCCCAGCTTGATGTACGACAGGCCCACATCCATCAGTGTTTGAAGCTTGCGCGCTAGCGCTGGCACTGCGTCGAAGAACTCCCGCGCTTCCTCGATGGTCATCTCGAGGGTTTCGTGGATGCTCTTGCCCTTGTATTTGATCTCCAGGGTTTCACGGTTGTAGCGTTTGCTCTTGCACACGTCGCACGGTACATAGATGTCCGGCAGGAAGTGCATTTCCACCTTGATCAGGCCGTCGCCCTGGCAAGCCTCGCAGCGACCGCCTTTGACGTTGAACGAGAAGCGCCCCGGGCCATAACCACGGGAGCGGGACTCGGGCACGCCGGCGAACAGTTCGCGAATCGGCGTGAACAGCCCGGTGTAGGTCGCCGGGTTGGAGCGCGGTGTACGACCGATCGGGCTCTGGTCGATATCGACGACCTTGTCCAGATGCTCCAGGCCTTTGATGCTGTCGTGGGCTGCCGCTTCCAGTGTCGTCGCGCCATTGAGGGCTGTGGCGCTGAGCGGAAACAGCGTGTTGTTGATCAGCGTCGACTTGCCGGAGCCAGAGACACCGGTCACGCAAGTCAGCAAGCCGATCGGGATCTCCAGATCGACATTGCGCAGGTTGTTGCCACGCGCGCCCTTGAGCGACAGCACCTGCTTCTTGTTGCGCGGTGTGCGTTTGGCCGGCACTTCGATCTTGACCCGGCCCGACAGGTATTTGCCGGTCAGCGAGTCCGGGTGCGCCATGACTTCGGCCGGCGAGCCTTCGGCGACGATCTGCCCGCCATGAACCCCAGCGCCCGGGCCGATATCGACCACGTAGTCCGCCAGCCGGATCGCGTCTTCGTCGTGCTCGACCACGATCACCGTGTTGCCGATGTCGCGCAGGTGCTTGAGGGTGCCGAGCAGACGGTCGTTGTCGCGCTGGTGCAGGCCGATGGACGGCTCATCGAGGATGTACAGAACCCCGACCAGGCCGGCGCCGATCTGGCTGGCCAGTCGAATCCGCTGGGCCTCGCCGCCAGACAATGTGTCGGCACTGCGATCCAGTGACAGGTAGTCCAGGCCCACGTTGACCAGGAATTGCAGACGCTCGCGGATCTCCTTGAGGATTTTGTCGGCGATTTCGCCGCGCCGACCGGTCATCTTCAGTTCGCCGAAGTAATCGCAGGCATCTCCGATCGGCAGGTTGGTTACCGCCGGCAGGGTTTTCTCGCCAACCCACACATGCCGCGCCTCACGCCGCAAACGGGTACCACGGCAATCCGGGCACGACTGGGTGCTGAGGAACTTCGCCAGTTCTTCACGCACGCTGGCCGATTCGGTTTCGCGGTAGCGACGCTCAAGGTTCGGCACAATGCCTTCGAACGGGTGCGAGCGTTTGACGATATCGCCCCGGTCATTGAGGTATTTGAAATCGACGTTCTGCGATCCGCTGCCGTGCAGGATGTGCTTCTGCTGATCGGCCGGCAGTTCGTTGAACGGTTGCTCCAGGCTGAAGCCGTAATGCGCGGCCAGCGAGCCGAGCATCTGGAAGTAATAGACGTTGCGCCGGTCCCAGCCGCGAATCGCACCCTCCGCCAGCGTGAGTTCGCCGTTGACCAGGCGCTTGATGTCGAAAAACTGCTTCACGCCCAGACCGTCACAGCTCGGGCAGGCGCCGGCCGGGTTGTTGAAGGAAAACAGCTTGGGTTCCAGTTCGCTGATCGCATGGCCGCAGATAGGGCAGGCGAAACGCGCGGAGAAGATCATTTCTTCGCCCGGCTCGTCGTCCATCGGCGCCACCAGGGCGATTCCGTCGGCCAGCTTCAGCGCGGTCTCGAAGGATTCCGCCAGACGCTGCTGCAGGTCGGCGCGTACCTTGAAGCGATCGACCACGACTTCAATCGTGTGCTTCTTCTGTTTATCCAGTTTCGGCAGTTCGTCCAGCTCGCAGAGCCGGCCGTTGACCCGGGCACGGACGAAGCCCTGTGCGCGCAGTTCTTCGAACACCGACAGATGCTCGCCCTTGCGCTCGCGAATCACCGGCGCCAGCAGCATCAGCTTGCTGCCTTCCGGCTGAGCCAGCACCAGGTCGACCATCTGGCTGACAGTCTGGGCTTCCAGCGGGATGTCGTGATCCGGGCAACGCGGCGTACCGACGCGTGCATAAAGCAGGCGCAGGTAGTCGTAGATTTCGGTGATGGTGCCAACCGTGGAGCGCGGGTTGTGCGAGGTCGACTTCTGTTCGATGGAGATGGCCGGCGACAGACCTTCGATGGTATCGACGTCGGGTTTTTCCATCATCGACAGGAACTGTCGGGCATAGGCCGACAGGGATTCGACATAGCGGCGCTGACCTTCGGCGTACAGCGTGTCGAAGGCCAGGGACGACTTGCCGGATCCGGACAGGCCGGTGATGACGATCAGTTTGTCCCGTGGCAGGGTCAGGTCGATGTTCTTCAGGTTGTGGGTGCGGGCCCCACGAATCAGGATCTTGTCCAAAATGGCCTCGCTCGGCGGGCGTCGAAAACACAGGAGTATACGGCCAAATACTGGATGGATGCACACTATCGAATGAAGGGTTTTTCGCCTTACATGAAGAGAGTTTCATCTGTACGTGGCAAAGCGTCGCGATATACCCCGTCTTTCGATGGGACTGGTAGAATCGCCGCCGGTTCACACGAGGTTTTTCCATGCACGATCCCCACAGCGAACGCATGAGTGGCAGCGAGACCCGCGCGGCGAGCGGTCTGGCCCTGGTGTTCGCCTTCCGTATGCTTGGCATGTTCATGGTGCTGCCGGTACTGGCGACCTATGGCATGGATCTGGCGGGAGCGACCCCGGCCCTCATCGGGCTGGCGATTGGCGCTTACGGCCTGACCCAGGCGATTTTCCAGATTCCGTTCGGGATCATTTCCGACCGTATCGGCCGTCGCCCGGTGATTTACCTGGGGCTGATCGTCTTTGCCCTCGGCAGCGTGCTGGCGGCTCAGGCCGACTCGATCTGGGGCGTGATTGCCGGCCGGATCCTGCAGGGTGCCGGCGCGATTTCCGCAGCGGTCATGGCACTGCTTTCCGACCTGACCCGCGAACAGCACCGCACCAAGGCCATGGCGATGATCGGCATGACCATCGGCCTATCGTTCGCGGTGGCCATGGTGGTCGGTCCGTTGCTGACTCGCGCGTTCGGTCTTTCCGGCCTGTTCCTCGCCACCGGCGGCATGGCGCTGGTGGGGATCGTGATCGTGCTGTTCATGGTGCCGAAATCCACCGGGCCGCTGAGCCATCGCGAGTCCGGCGTGGCACGTCAGGCGTTGATGCCGACGCTCAAGCACCCGGACCTGCTGCGCCTGGATCTGGGCATTTTTGTGTTACATGCGATGTTGATGTCGAGCTTCGTCGCGCTGCCCCTGGCCCTGGTGGAAAAAGCCGGGCTGCCCAAGGAACAGCACTGGTGGGTCTACCTTACGGCACTGTTGATCTCTTTCTTCGCCATGATCCCGTTCATCATCTACGGCGAGAAGAAACGCAAAATGAAACGAGTTTTGCTCGGCGCCGTCATGACGCTGATGCTCACTGAGCTATTCTTCTGGCAGTTCGGTGACAGCCTGCGGGCTCTGGTGATCGGGACGGTGGTGTTCTTTACCGCGTTCAATCTGCTGGAAGCTTCGTTGCCGTCGCTGATCAGCAAGGTTTCACCGGCGGGTGGCAAGGGCACGGCCATGGGCGTGTACTCCACCAGTCAGTTCCTCGGTTCGGCACTCGGCGGGATTCTCGGCGGCTGGATGTTCCAGCATGGCGGTCTGTCGGTTGTGTTCCTCGGATGTGCCGGGCTGGCTGCCATCTGGCTGGCCTTTGCTGTTACCATGCGCGAACCACCCTACGTGACGAGCCTGCGCCTGCCGTTGTCGCCCGAGGCGATCCGCGAAGCGGGTCTGGTCGAGCGCCTCAGGGCCCTCGTAGGGGTAACAGATGCAGTGATAGTCGCCGATGAAGCGGCTGTTTACATCAAACTGGATAAAGAATTAGTGGATCGCGACACCCTCGAACGCCTGGTGAACAACCCGGCCGAGGCTGCTTGCGAAGCCTAGGAGAACGTTATGGCCCGTGGGGTTAACAAAGTCATATTGGTCGGCACTTGCGGCCAGGATCCCGAAGTTCGCTACTTGCCTAACGGTAACGCCGTGACCAACCTGAGTCTGGCAACCAGCGAACAGTGGACCGACAAGCAGACCGGTCAGAAGGTCGAGAAGACCGAGTGGCACCGCGTTTCGATGTTCGGCAAGGTTGCCGAAATCGCCGGCGAATACCTGCGCAAGGGTTCGCAGGTGTACATCGAAGGCAAGCTGCAGACCCGCGAGTGGGAAAAAGACGGCATCAAGCGTTACACCACCGAAATCGTGGTCGACATGCAAGGCACCATGCAACTGCTGGGCGGCCGTCCACAACAGGGCGACCAACAAGGCGGTGGCAACAACTACCAGCAGCAGGCGCCACGCCAGCAGGCTCCGCGTCCGCAGCAGTCGGCTCCTCAGCAGCGTCCGGCCCCGGCTCCACAGCAGGCCGCGCCGCAGCCAGCTCCGGATTTCGACAGCTTCGATGACGATATCCCGTTCTGATTCGCTGCTGTACCCGCTTTAAATAAAAAGGCCCGTCGCTGAACACGACGGGCCTTTTTCATGTACGCAGGTTTTTCAGTCAAGAATCAGATGCGGCAAGAACCGGCTCGAATCCTTGGTGATCAGACTGTTGTCCTCCCGCACGCCAATCCCTGCGGCCTGGTCGCCGATCACCCAGGAGCCAATCAGCGTGTAGCTGTCATCGAACTTCGGCAGCGGCGCAAATTCCTGCAGGATGAAGGGCGCATCCGTGTAGGGACCATCCTCTTTGACGATCAGACCGTCAGCAGTTTGCAGCTCGATGTTGGCACCTTCCCGGGAGAAGTACGGTTTGCGTACCCAGCCTTTCGGCACTGCGCTGCCCGGGTTCGGATCGCGATGAGCGGCCAGCAGATTCGGATGGCCCTTGTGCATTTCCCAGAGCAGGGGCAGGGCGCCCTTGTTGGAGAGGATGGATTTCCAGGCAGGCTCGAAAAACTGCGTGTCGCATTCGGCAATGGCTGCGCCGAACGGCTCATGGAAGATGAACTCCCAGGCGTGCAGTTTGAACAAGTGAGGAATCCAGCGATCTTCAAGATCGACGAAGCGCCCTTCGGCAGTCAGACCGATGTCTTCGATATCGATGTGCCGTGATTCGATGCCGACCTTTTCCGCGATCAGTCGCAAATAGTCCGTGGTGCCCCTGTCCTCAACCGAGTCTTTCATCGACGCAAAGTAGAACGGGCGCTTGAGCTTCAACTGAGCAAAAGCCTCATGCAGACGGGTGTCTATGCTGTTGAACTGGTCGGCATGGCGCGGCAGCATCCCACGCTCGATGCATTGTTCCAGCCAGCCCCACTGAAACGCCGCCGCTTCGTACAGGCTGGTGGGCGTGTCGTAGTTGAGTTCAAGCAGTTTCGCCGGGCCGTTGCCGCTGTAGGAGAAGTCCATGCGTCCGTACAGATGCGGATGGCCTTCCAGCCAGGACGTTCTGACCATGTCGTAGTACGCCGGTGGAATGCTCAGGCGATCGAGCAATTCCTCGCTGTGCACGACACGGTCGACCAGATCCATGCACATCTCGTGCAGTTCGGTGGTCGGATCCTCCAGATCGTTTTCGATCTGCGCGAGCGTGAACTGGTAGTACGCGCGTTCATCCCAGTAGGGTTGGTCGTCGATGGTGTGAAACATGAAGCCGAGACTTTCGGCAGTCTGTTTCCAGTCGTGGCGCTCGGCGCAATGGATCTTCTTCATGGTCAGCTGCTCGAACTGCCCCAGCCGCCCCAACCGCTGCGCGCACTGGACTGGCTGCCGAAGCCGCCGCGGGAAGTCGAAGAGGCCACATTGACCGGTTTACTCCGGGAGCTTGTGTAGTCCGAATCGCTTCGAGTTGTCGGAGCCGATTCGATTCGTCGGTTCAGTGTCGAGGTTTCGTACGTCGTACGCGTATCGCGCTCGCGGTAGACCGGCCGCGAATCGTTCGAGCGGTTATTGCTCATGGCATTGCCGATCAGCCATCCGCTGAGCCAGCCGTTGCTTGAGCCACCGGAACTGTGCGATGTGCTCTGCGTGGTCTGCACAGGTGCGGCTTCACCGGCCGGCATCTGGGCATTGGCGAGTGCGTCGAGATCCTGTGGCGCCTCAACATTCTGCGGCACTTTGAAGCCACTCATTTTCGGTATGAAGCGGCCGTCGGAATTTTTCTGACACCAGCCGGCGGCAAAGTCCGCGTCGCACTTCTCTTTGTCGTCATAGACAGGGGTGAGGCGCCGATGTTTGGTCAGGGCCGCTACGTAGGCGTTAGAGCAGGCGTCGGCTGCGACTTCGGCGTCGACGCACTGTTCCACGCTCTGGAAGTTGCGCTGTTGTTCCTCGGCGGCCAATTCGCCGGAAATCGCCAGCGCCACCGAGGCCGCCAGGGACAGTTGAACGTACTTGCTTCGTTTCATCTCAGGCTTCCTGCCGGTCAGTAGGACGGTGTCATGCACGCAGCGTTGAGCATGCCGACGCTGATCGCCACCGCAGCGACGTAGATACCGGCGGCGACTTCACCGTTGGCAATGCGTTGGGACGTGCCTTTGAGCACCAGGCCGGTCGCCAGGAATGCCAGCAATTGCACCGCCGCTGCAATCACGGCCCACAGGACGAAATCGAGGACGTTGATCGAGTGGGCGATGATGTTGCTCGCCGGAATCGCGAAACCGATGATCGCACCCGACAGAGCGATGGCAGCCGCGTTGTTGCCGCCGCGAATCAGTTCGAACTCCTTGTGCGGCGTGATGCGGGTGTAGACGAACTGAAACAGCATGAACAGCAGCACGGCGCCGATCAGGTAGGCGGCGAAACCGACCAGCGCGGCCTTGTTCAGGGAAACGGACAGCACTTCCAGCATGGGGAACTTCCTTTTAAATGGTGCTCAGATCGGTGGTGTACAGCGAGATGCCCAGCGATGTGCTCAGGCTGACGGTGCCTTCTTCGTCCTGTTCGACGGAGAACAGCAGCAGCTCACGACGGTCGGTCAGGCCGGTTTCCCGGGCGTACAGCATCGAATGGTGCTCGATGGTGTAGGACTCGTCGGGATTGATCACTTGTTCGGTGAGCGGGACCAGTTCGGTCTGGCCGCGTTCGGTGCCCCATTCGCGGGTGTAGGACACGCCGTCATGGGTGTAGGCCGGCAGGCCGATCAGGCTGTTCGGGCCGGCCAGGCGCTGCAGCTCGGCGTCACTGTTGACCGTGACATAGCTGACGTAATTGAACAGCGTCACCGATTCGATCTGATCGTCGCCGGTGACGTGGACCTGCAGCCAGAAATCTTCGTTGTCCAGGTAGTAGCGATACAGCTTGTTCGACTGGCCGAGGTCGATCCAGCCGGCGCTCCAGATGGCCTGGGCATCGGGAACTCGTACCGAGGTGCTGCCATCGAGCAGCAGGCCGAGCGTCGTATCGAACCGGATGCCTTTGCCCTGCGCCAGGCCAAGCGGGCCGCCGACAGCTTCAGGTATTGGAGCCGGGCTCCCCAGCAAGTTCTTTAACCATCCCATGGGTACATTCCTTGAAGCGGGTGGAGGTGTTCGTTGGCAAAACGCCGCTAGTGTACCGGCCTCGTGACAAACGAGCAGGCAAAAAAGAAGGGCACCCGGTGCCCTTCTTTTCTCTGGGTGCCCTTACTGGGCCGACTTCTGCTTCAGTCGTTCGAGGATCGCGTTGGCGCTGCCCTCGTTCGGCGTGATGCCGGCTTCACGCAGCTTGCGTTCCAGATCGTTGCCGGTCGTGGCATCGGCCAGTTCGTCCTGAGCGTTCAGCTCGGCGGCGCGTTGCTTTTGCTTTTCCTGCAGACGGTTCAAGGTGCCGACTGCTGTTTCCAGCTTGCCATTGGCGCCGCCGCTGGCGATGGATGCGCTGACCTGCGCTTTCTGCACGCTTTCACGGGCCTTGGCCATGTCCACTTGCTGGCGCAGGCTCTTGATCCGCGCTTCGGCCTTGTTGATGTCCTTGCGCATGTTTTCGGCGTAGGTGCCGAATTCGTCGCTCTGGGCCTTCTCGGTGGTCAGGTCGTTGGTCAGGGTCGAAATCGCTTCGGCGACTTCCATCGCCAGATCTTCACGGCCGGCGTTCAGGGCCGAAACAGCCTTGGCTTCCAGGTCCTTGATCTTGGCGTCGTACTCGCTCACGCGGTCGGCGGACAGCTTGTGCTTGGCCATGATGGTGACCAGTTCGCGACGGGCGTTGGACAGGGCGCTGTCGGCGTCACGGATTTCCTGGTCGAGGATGCGCAGGGCCTGTTGGTCGACGATCGCTTCGCCGACTTCATTGGCACCGCCGCGCAGAGCGGTGAACAACTTGCTCCAGATGGACTGAGTCATTGGATTTTCCCTGTTGATTACTTGAAGAAGTGTTCGAAGGCTTCGCTGGCGCGCTGCACGTTGTCGACCAGGGTTTTCACCTCGGTGACCACGTTGGTCAGGCTCGAATCCGCACTCAGCGCGCCGAACATGTTGTAGACGGTCTGACCGTTGGGCATGGTCTCGATGCCGATCGACGACAGCGGGAACATTTCCCGGCTGCGCAGCACCGCGTCATTGAAGGTGCGCACGTCGGTGATCGAATCGATGTCCACCAGCACGGTATCGACGATGATCTGCTGACCCGCGATGGCGATGTGAATCGGCAGGCCGCCGAATTCGTTCATTTCCAGCTTGAGGCTGGGTTCGGCGCTCTGGATCAGGGACAGCGTGATCTCGTGGGAAGCCACCTCGTCCAGTGCCTTGAAAGCGTTGTAGAGGCTATCGATGTTCCAGTTGTTGCCTGCGCTCATGTAATTCTCCGACATGAAAGAGCCAGCCAGAATCGGTTGGCGTAGCTGTTGCTCCATTTGCTTGAGCAAGCTTCGGTTTTCGGGAAGCACCCAAGTTTCGTGTTTCACATAACCGGCGGCAGCCAGGCCCGCGCGCATCTGCTTCATATAGAAGCTCGACGGTTTTTTCGCGGACGTTGTCGAGCGCACTCCCTTCGGGCTCTCCGATTTTGTTGCAGGGGAGTTGCTTTTCATGGCGATGACTCCGTTATGAACATCTCACGCGTGAGCCACACTACAACCAATTCAAAGTGCCATCAATGGCTCACGCGTGAGATTTTTTCAGCGCACGAAAAAAGGCCCGCAAGAGGGCGGGCCGGTCTTTCTTGCGGACGTTCATGTAGGAGGATTAACGGGTGGCCGCGAGGAATTCGTCTGCCGAGACCACACTGGCGTAGGCAAAACCCAGCGAGGACATGAACGCCGCATGCACTTGAGCCGCCGGCACGATCAAACCATTGAATTCCAGGTCGCGGGTGGCGCAGGCATCGTGGATCACCGTGACGGTGTAGCCCAGATCCGCCGCAGCCCGGACAACGCCGTCAATGCACATGTGGCTCATGCTGCCGACCACCACCAGTTCCTTGATGTCTTGCTCATCGAGGATCGATTGCAGCTCGGTTTCGCGGAACGCGTTGACGAAATGCTTGAGCACTACCGGTTCATCGGCGCGGTTGAGCACCTTGGAATGCAATTTTGCGCCCTCAGAGCCCGGGGTGAAGAACGGGGCATCCGCCGAGGTGAATTCGTGACGGATATGGATCACCGGATCACCCGCTTCACGGAACGCGGCGATCAGTCGGGCGGCATTGTCGGCGGCGGCGTCGACGCCAGCCAGCGGCCACTTGCCTTGGGGGAAGTAGTCGTTCTGGATATCGACTACGATGAGCGCTTGCCTGGCCATGGGAGTTTCCTCGAAGTGTTTGTTGGGAGTGGAATCAGTATCCGCGCCCGCTATGTCTTCGAGGATTGGCCGCACCGACAATAGACAGGGGAAAACTGACAATGGGTGTTGAAAGGGCCGTTGCCGAGCTGGGCGTGCTGATTTATCCCGGCGCGCAACTGGCGGCGGTGCATGGCTTGACCGACTTGTTCGGCGTGGCCGACCGGATCGCCGTCGAGCATCAGGCCGCGCAATTACCGAGACTGCGGGTGAGTCACTGGCAGGTCGAGAACGAGCAGGCACCGGTCAGGATTTACGACAGTCATCCCGCTGCAGAAACGGGTTTGCTGGCGGTGCTGATTCCGCCGTCGATCGCCGGGTTCAGTGCAGAGCAGGCATCGCCAGGATTGCTGCAATGGCTGCGCGACCAGCATGGCCGTGGCGCGACGCTGGGCGGCGTCTGCGTGGGCTCGTGGCTGCTGGCCGAAAGCGGTCTGCTCAACGGTCGCAGCGCCACCACTCACTGGACCTCGGCCAAGGCCTTTGCCGAGCGTTATCCGCAGATCAGGCTCAACGCCGACACACCGATTGTCGATGACGGCGACCTGATCACCACCGCCGGGCTCATGGCCTGGTCGGAACTGGGGCTGCGGCTGGTCGATCGCCTGCTCGGGCCGAGCATCGCCAGCGCCACTGCGCGTTTCCTGGTGATGGAGCACAGCGACAGCGCCAGTGCCTGCGGCAGCAATTTCGCGCCGATCCTCAACCATGGCGACGCGTCGATTCTCAAGGTCCAGCACTGGCTGCAAAGCACCGGTGCGACCGACGTTTCGCTGGCCTCCATGGCCGAACGCTCGGGGCTGGAGGAGCGCACGTTCCTGCGCCGGTTCCGTGCCGCGACGGGCCTGAAACCCACCGAATACTGCCAGCACCTGCGGGTCGGCAAGGCCCGGGAAATGCTCGAGTTCAGCAACGGCACCATCGATCACATTGCGTGGACGGTGGGGTATCAGGATCCGGGAGCCTTTCGCGCCATCTTCAAGAAAATCACCGGGCTGGCGCCGAGTGACTATCGCAATCGGTTCGGCGTGACCCCACCGACCGCGCTGGCGAGATAACCCTCGCTGTCGGGCAAAATGCCGTGGCCGCGGCGGCCATCGTGCAGATTGAAACGGGCGCAACGCCATTACGAAAAGGCTAATCGACTGATCCGCAAAGGTTTTGGCATCGTTATCGTTTGGCCTGATCTCTGCACCCTCTGACCTACATTCACCGAGCCGCTGTAAGGGGGACGCATGACCCCGACATCCCGCAACAAAATAGTGGTCGCCCATTCCGTACGGCCCGACGCGCCGCAACACGAAGTGCAGACCAACAAGGCGCTGGCCCGATGGCTGGCGCAGATTCTCGGACTGAAATGCGGCGGCAGCTACGACGCGCAAAAGCACCACGGTCGCGACCTGTATCTGCTGCCGACCCAAACCATTGTCGGCGCCGCCAAGGCCCATGAACTGGGTATCAAAGGCCCGGACGATCTTTGGGGCGGTTTCGTCGAGCACGATTTCATCTGCACCAAAGCCATCAGCCATGGCTTGCGCAGCCATCAGGCCCACGCGCCGCAAGGCTGGTCGCCGCTGTTTTCCGAACGCATTCGCAATGTCGTGCTCGACGGGTTCAGTGTATTTGCCCACGAGGATGCGCGACCCGCTGCTGAACATCTCTTGTACAGCGGCCCGATTCGCCTCAAGCCGATTCACGCCTGTGCCGGACGCGGTCAAGAAGTGATCAAAAGCCTCGACGCATTCGACGAAATCCTTGCGCGTTCCGATATTGCCAAACAGTTCAACGAAGGCGTGGTGCTGGAGCAGGACTTGAGCCATGTAGTTACACACAGCGTCGGTCAGTCATTCATCGGCGACCGGGTGCTCAGTTACTGCGGTGATCAATACTTGACCGAAGACGCCCATGGCGAGGAAGTGTACGGCGGTTCTAACCTGCTGGTGGTGCAGGGCGGTTACGAGGAACTGCTGAAACTGGACCTGGCGGACGATGTGCGGCTGGCCATCGAACAGGCGCAGGTTTTCGATAGCGCGGCGGATGAAGCTTATCCACGGTTCTACGCTTCGCGGCGTAACTACGACATCGCCCAGGGACTGGACAGCGAAGGCCAGCCACGCAGTGGCGTGCTCGAACAATCCTGGCGTATGGGCGGTGCGAGCAGTGCCGAAGTGGCGGCGTTGCAGAGTTTCGTCAACGATCCGTCGATGCGCGCGATCCGCGTCTCGTCGGTGGAAACCTACATCGACCAGGCCCTGCCGGCGGATGCCATCGAGGTCTATCGCGGCCCGGCCGAGAACAGCGATTTTCTCCTCAAATACGTAACGGTCAAATCCTATGACGGCTAGAAGCGAAAGCATTCAAATCGACATTGATGACGAACAGATGAGCGGGACGTTCCTCAGTCCCAAATCGAAAGTCCCCGGCGTGTTGTTCGTGCACGGCTGGGGCGGCAGTCAGGAGCGGGACCTGGAACGGGCCAAAGGCATCGCCGGCCTGGGCTGCGTGTGCCTGACATTCGACTTGCGCGGGCACACCGGCGGCACTGGCATTCCGCTGAGCCGGGTCACCCGTGAAGACAACCTGCGCGACTTGCTGGCGGCCTACGACCGACTGCTCGCGCACCCGGCGCTGGACACCTCGGCCATCGCGGTGGTCGGCACCAGTTACGGCGGTTATCTCGCCTCGATCCTCACCTCATTGCGCCCGGTGCGCTGGCTGGCGCTGCGCGTCCCGGCGCTGTATCGCGATGAGCAATGGCACACACCCAAGCGCGATCTGGACAAGGCTGACCTGCGCGATTATCGCGGCACTCTGGTACGTGCTGACAGCAACCGGGCGCTGCATGCCTGCTCGCAATTCACCGGCGATGTGCTGCTGGTGCAATCGGAAACCGACGATTATGTGCCTCACGCGACAATCATGAGTTATCGCGCTGCGTGCCAGCAGACTCACTCGCTCACCCACCGGATCATCGATGGTGCTGACCATGCCCTGAGCGATCCGACTTCGCAGCAGGCCTACACCTCGATCCTGGTCGACTGGATCACCGAGATGGTGGTGGGCGAACGGTTGAGCATCATTCAATCGCGCTGATCAGGACTTGGGCTTTTTCTTGATCCGCAGCGCCTTGGCCTTGGCTTCCACCACCAGATACATCACCACGGTGATCAGCAGCGGCAGCAGAAAATAAATTGCTCGATAGGCCAGCAACCCAGCCACCAGACTGCCGCGCGAAGCCTCGTGCTGCAGCAGGGCGACGAACACTGCTTCCAGCACCCCGAGCCCGGCGGGAATGTGAGTAATGACCCCGGCAATCGCACTGATCAGCAGCACGCCGAGCACCAGCGGATAGTCGAGCTTGCCCGGCAGCAAAGTGAAAATCACCGCCGCCATCAACGACCAGTTGAGCGCGCCGAGCAGCAGTTGCAGAACGGCCATGCGCAGCGACGGCAGGTTGATTTCCACCCCGCGAATCGACCACTCGCGACGCCTGGAAAAACGGCAGGCGACCAGATAACCGAAGCTGATCACCAGCAGCAACACACCAATGCCCTGCAACGCATCGCTGCTGACTTTCCAGCCCGGTGGCATGCTGACCAGCCCACTGCTGAACACCGCGCCGGCGATGGTCATGTAGCCGAACCAGTTGGTCGCCAGGCTCAGGCCGAGGATCTTGGCGATGTTGCTTTTACTCACCCCGAGTCGCGAATACAGCCGGTAACGCATGGCAATCCCGCCGACCCATGCGCTCAAGTTGAGGTTGAACGCATAGCTGATGACGCCCACCGGCAGGATCTGTTTCCACGTCAGATCCTGACGGATGTAAGTGCGGCCGATCAGGTCGAAACTGGCGTACACCAGAAAGCTCAGCAAGGTCAGGCTGGAGGCGATGATCAGCGTTCGCACCTTGAAGTCGGCGAGGGTTTGCAGCACCTCGGCCCATTCGATGCGGCTGGCGAACATCGTCAGCAGGACGATCAGCGCAAGAAAAAACAGCAGGGTCAGCGGACGTTTCCAGCGACTCCAGCGAGACTTGCCCGCCGGTGCCGGATGCACCGCCGCGTGGGCTTGGGAATGGCTCATGAAGGATCACTCCCGGCGGCCTGGAAAAAGGGTTTGAGTCGTGGCTTGTGTGCCGGCAGCCAGCCGGCCATTGCCGGGAAATGCCGCAGGAAGTGAAACACCAGAAAACCCACGGTCATGTGCCAGATTCGCCCGCGTGGTGATTTCGTGGCGTCCATCGCCTTGCAGTGGTTGTGGCTGAGGTCTTCGAGGCGTTCGAACAGCAGACGATTGAAGGCTCGGTCGCGAATCAGCACGTTGGCTTCCAGGTTCAGCGACAGGCTCAACGGGTCGAGATTGCTTGAGCCGACGGTGCTCCATTCTTCATCCACCAGCGCCACTTTGCCGTGCAGCGGCCGCTCGCAATATTCATGAATCTGCACACCGGCCTTGAGCAGGTAGTCGTAGGTCATGCGCGCGGCGAGTTTGGCCACCAGCATGTCCGGCTGTCCCTGCAGAATCAGCCGCACCTCGACCCCGCGCCGGGCTGCGTTGCGGATCTCGCGCAGCAGGCGATAGCCGGGAAAGAAGTAGGCGTTGGCGATCACCACCCGCCGTTGGGCGCGGCGCAGCACCTGCAAATAGACGTCTTCGATATCGGTGTTGTGCTGGTCATTGTCGCGGAACACCAGACGCACCTGGCCGTCGTGATCATCGAACGCCATTTCCGCTCGACGCTGCCGACGCCGTTGCCACCAAAACCTTGCGCGTCCCGGTCGGCCGCTTTGCAGCAGGGCGAAATGATGGATGTCGGTCACCGCCGGGCCCTGAACTTCTACCGAATAATCCTGCTTCGCTTCGGGGCCGAAATCGGCCAGGTGATCGCCGGAGAAATTGATCCCGCCAATGAACGCGACCAACCCGTCGACCACCACGATCTTGCGATGCAACCGCCGGAACCAGTTGGTGCGAACCCCCAGATGTTTGGGTGCCGGATCGAAGATCTGCAGATGCACGCCGGCATCGCTCAACGCGGTCAGATAACCGGCGCTCAGTTCCCCACAACCGAAGCCGTCGAGGCTGACGGTGGTGCGCACGCCACGCCGGGCGGCATCGATAAGAATTTCCTGCAATTGCTTGCCGACCTTGTCTTCGAAGACGATGAAGGTCTCCAGCAGGATTTCGCTTTTCGCCGCGCGCATCGCTTCGAACACCCGGGGGAAAAATTCCTCGCCGTTTTCCAGCAGCTCGACGCGGTTGTTTCCCTGCCAGCGATACTCGACATCGACGGTGCCCGGCTCGCGTACGGGCGGGGTGATGCTGACCGGCTCCACGGCGGATTTCTCCAACGGTGCACTGCTCATAGTTCAATCTCCACCGATAGTGGTGCATGGTCGGAAAGGTGTGACCAGGGACGGTTCGCCAGCACTTTTGGCTGACTGGCCTTGAGGTTGCGCACGTAGATCCGGTCAAGGCGCAGCAACGGCATGCGGGCGGGGAAACTGCGCGCCGGTTTGCCTTGATGCGTCGCAAACACTTCGCGCAGGCCACAGGGTTCAAGCAAGGCATCGGCGCGCTGGCGCCAGTCGTTGAAATCGCCGGCGACGATGACCTGCGCGTCATCAGGCAGCTCGGCCAGGCGCTCTCGCAGCAGGCGCAACTGATCGTTGCGATGGCTTTCGCGCAGGCCCAGATGGACACAGATCGCGTGCACTTCACGGTCGTCTCCCGCCAGGCGCAGCACACAGTGCAGCAATCCCCGGTTTTCATGGCCGCTGATCGAAACGTCGAGATTGTCATGCCGCACGATCTGGAATTTCGACAGCACGGCATTGCCGTGATCGCCGTCCGGATACACCGCGTTGCGTCCGTAGGCGAACTGCGGCCAGAGACTGTCGGCGAGAAACTCGTACTGCGGCATCGTCGGCCAGTTTGCGTAGCGTTTGGGGTGATGCTCGTGGGTGCCGTGGACTTCCTGAAGAAACACCACATCGGCAGAAACGCTGCGCACAGCTTCGCGCAATTCCGGCAGGATGAAACGCCGGTTCAGTGCGGTGAAACCCTTATGGGTGTTGACCGTCAGCACGGTAAAGCGGCGCACCGTGGTGGTGACCGCCGCCTGCTCGTCGGTGAAACCGACCGGCTCGGGAATGCTCATGCGAGTACCCCTTCGGCAGCCGGTTCGCCGGGTACGGTTTCGAGGTTTTTATCCAGATCGAAACGCTGCAACAGGCTGCGGGCATCGAAAGGCGCGCGGACCTTGATGTCGTTGTCGAAGTAGCAGAAAACCTCGCGGGATTTACGGGGCCGAGGTTTCAGACGCGGCGCGATCAAATGGGCGTCGTCCGGTTGCCGGCCATGGTGCCAGGCGTCGATCCGCTCGGCCCAGCGTTGCAGCGCGGCGTCGGTGTAACCGCTGGCGTAAAGCTCCTCGGCACCGTGCAGGCGCAGGTAGACGAAATCGCTGGTGAGGTCTTCGCGGTACGGCCATTTCCCGGCGGTGTCGGCGATCACCAGCGCGGTGTTGTAGCGTTTGAGCAAACGCACGAAGTCCGGGTCGATGAAACTGTCGTTGCGGATTTCCACGGCATGGCGCAGCGGTTTTTTGCTGTAAGCCTTCATGCTCGCGTGGCCGTGCAGGTGCGAATCGTGCTGGCGGGCGAGCTCGGCGGCCGCCTGGGTGTCGTGGGGCAACTGGTCGAGAAAGGCTTCGAAACGTTCGGGGTCGAACGTGAAGTTGGGCGGGAATTGCCAGAGGATCGGGCCGAACTTTTCCTTCAGTTCCAGCACCCCGGAGGCGAAGAAATTGGCCAGGGGTTTTTCGATATCGCGCAGGCGGCGAATGTGGGTGATGAAGCGCGGCGCCTTGATGCTGAACACGAAGTCATCCGGTGTTTCGGCGTACCACTGGGCGTAGCGTTCGGGCCGTTGCAGGGCGTAGAACGATCCGTTTATTTCGATGCTGTTGACCGCCCGTGAGGCGAACTGCAATTCGCGTTTGTGCGCCAGCCCCTTCGGGTAAAAGTCCCCGCGCCACGGGGCGTAACGCCAGCCTGAAATACCGATATGAATCGTTGCCATGCCGCCCTCCCGTCGAAAGTCCCCATACGGCCTCTGTCTGTGGATGACTGTGGGCGGTTCGGGAAAGTTTCGACGGGATTACGGACGGTCGGGCCGTGCCGGATCAGTGCCCGGTGACGATCCGGGCCGAGCCTTCGGCAGGTTCGGTGTACACCGGGCCCAGGCGATCGAGGCGTCCGCTCAACGCCGTCAGAGCCAATGCCACCAGCACCACCAGGCCGCCGATCCACGCCGTATGGATCAGGCCGATGTGTTCGACGATCAGGCCGCCACCCCACGCGCCGCCGGCAATACCGAGGTTGAACGCGGCGATGTTCAGGCCCGATGCCACATCCACCGCTTGCGGTGTGTGATGTTCAGCCTGACGCACCACATACACCTGCAAGCCCGGCACGTTGCCGAAGGCGACTGCGCCCCAGACCAGCACGGTGGCCAGCGCCAGCCAAGGATTGCCGGCGGTGAAGGTGAGCGCGAACAGCACGGCGGCGAGCAGGGCGAAGATGATTTTCAGCGCGCTGATCGGCCCGCGTTTGTCCGCCAGTTTGCCACCCCAGATGTTGCCGACCGCCACTGACACGCCATACACCAGCAACACCAGGCTGACGGTACTGGCGCTGAAACCGGAGATGTCCTGAAGGATCGGCGCCAGGAACGTGAAGGCGATGAACGAGCCGCCGTAACCGATGGCGGTCATGGCGTACACCAGCAACAGGCGCGGTTGCTTGAGCACCTGCAATTGCTGCAACAGCGATGCGGGTTTGCTGTGGGCGATGTCGTTCGGCACATACAGCAAGCTGCCAATGAACGCGATCACGCCGAGTGCCGATACCGCGAGGAAGGTTTCACGCCAGCCGAAATGCTGACCGATGAAGGTGCCCAGCGGCACGCCGGTGACCAGCGCCACGGTCAGGCCGGTGAACATGATCGCGATTGCACTGGCGGCTTTTTCCTTGGGTACCAGGCTGGTGGCAATGGTCGAGCCGATGGAGAAGAACACACCGTGGGCCAGACCGGTGACGATCCGCGCCAGCACCAGCGATTCGTAACTCGGCGCCAGCCAGGCCAGCAGATTGCCGAGGGTGAACAGCACCATCAGCGACAGCAGCAACAGTTTGCGCGGGACCTTGCCGGTGAGGGCGGTCAGCACCGGCGCACCGATGGCTACGCCCAGGGCGTAGAGACTGACCAGCAGACCGGCGGACGGCAGACTGACGCCGAGATCGGCACCGATGGTGGGAAGCAGGCCAACGATGACGAACTCGGTCGTCCCGATGGCGAATGCGCTGAGGGTCAGCGCGAGCAAGGCAATGGGCATGACGGCACTCCGGTGGGGGATTGAATGGAGCGCAGTGTCGGGGTTTGGTGGGGGTGGAAAAATACAGGGAGGGGCATTTGATATTTGACCTGAGAGCAAAGATCAAAAGCCGCCGTCAAGGCGTTCTTGAACTTTGCCGAGCAAAAAACGCTCAGTTCCTTACAGGTTCAACCAAGGGAGCTTTGCGTTTTGACCAGGTTCAGGATCGCGATTCTATTGGGGGCATTGCTGTTGTTCGGCGGCAATGCAGTGCAGGCCGCCAGCCTGCCGGGTGTCCCGGCAGCCACTGCAAAATCCGCCGAACCCGAACCACTGGTGCAGGGTGGACTGCTCGGTGCCATCAGTTCCAGCATCGACGACGTGCAGGACAAGCTCGACCTCAACGAGCACCTGGTCGACGCCTGGCGCCTGCGCGCCGACCGGGCGGCTGATGAAGTCGACAGGCTGGTCAATCAGCCGTCGGATCGCTCGGGCTGGAGCGTCGCCGGGGATTTCATGATGCTGTCCGGCGTGTGGCTCGGCACCTTCGCCGTGTTGACCGTGCTTGGCAGCGTGCTGGCCAGGCGGATGCGCGAGGGCCGCTGGCTGCGTACCCGCCAGCGCAGTCAGGACCTGATCGGTTATTTGCTGCCCTACACATTGCCTGCGTTGATCTGCCTGCCGTTGACCCTGTACGTCAGTCACTTCCTGCCAGCCTCGGTCGGCCGGGCGCTGGCGCTGTGTTTTGCCTACGCTACCAGCAGCGGTATTTTTTCCACCTCGATGCTGTTGTGTGTGGTGGTGATGTTCAACACCGGCCACAAGCGCCGCGCCGTGCAGATCATTCGCGACTACTGCCCGAAACCGCTGTTTCTGATCGGCTTTCTCGCCGCGTTGAGTGACGCGCTGACCAGTCCGCAGATCGCCCGGCAACTGGGCGGCAATATCACCAGCAGCATCGCGGTGTTCACCGGTCTGCTGGCGTCGATCATCTTCGGCTTGCTGGTGATTCGCCTGCGCCGGCCAGTGGCGCACCTGATCCGCAACCGGTCACTGGCCCAGCGTCTGAAACAACCTTCACTGCAGGAGTCGCTGCGGATCTTTTCCGGGCTCTGGTACTGGCCGATCGTGTTGATGGTGCTGGTCTCGGCGGTCAATCTGATCGGCATCGGCGAGGACAATCAAAAAGCCCTGCGCTGTGCGCTGCTCACCACGGTGCTACTGATTGGCACGGTGTTTCTCAGCACTGTGCTGCAGCACCTGTTCAAATCACGCCGGGCCGAGGCGATCCAGCGCAGCAGCGCCTACAAGGAGCGTTTTCTCAGCCTGTTGCATGCGTTGCTGCGGATCGTCATTGCCGTTGCGTTCATCGATATCCTCGGGCGAATCTGGGGCGTGTCGCTGATTGATTTTGCGCAAAGCAGCACGGTCGGCCGGGCGATCAGCAATGCCTTGAGCAGCATCGGCCTGATCTTCCTCGTGACGTGGCTGCTGTGGGTGGTGCTCGACACGGCGATTCAGGAAGCGCTGAAACCGCCGGTCAGCAAACGCTCGGCGCGCCAGCCCAGCACCCGGGTGAAAACCATCCTGCCGCTGCTGCGCAATGCGATCAAAATCATCCTGGTGGTGATCTGCGCGATCACCACCATGGCCAATCTCGGGATCAACGTCGCGCCACTGCTGGCCGGTGCCGGGGTGGTCGGTCTGGCCATCGGTTTCGGCTCGCAGCAACTGGTGCAGGACGTGATCACCGGGCTGTTCATCATCATCGAAGACACCCTGTCGATCGGTGACTGGGTGGTGCTCGATTCCGGGCATGCCGGCACGGTTGAAGGCCTGACCATTCGCACCCTGCGACTGCGCGACGGCAAGGGCTTTGTGCATTCGGTGCCGTTCGGTCAGATCAAGGCGGTGACCAATCAATCGCGGCAGTTTGCGTTCGCGTTTTTCTCGGTGCAGTTCACCTATGACACCGATGTCGAGAAAGCCATCGAGTTGATCCGTGAGACCGGGGACTCGATCCGCGAAGACCCGTTCCTCAAGTACAACCTGCAAGGGCCGCTGGATGTGTTCGGCGTGGACAAAATGGACCTGAACGGCGTGGTGCTGACCGCGCAATTCCGCACGGTTTCGGGCGGACAATACGCGGTGAGCCGCGCGTTCAACCAGCGTTTGAAAAAACTTGTGGATAACAGCCCGTGGGTGCATTTCGCGCAAACTTATCCACAGCAGGTTTTGTTGCCCAAACGTCAGGAAGAGGAGGTGGCGCCGGCGCATTCCTCGGTGGTGCTGTCGGAGCAGGTGCGGACTCAGTGACGAGTCAGTTTGTTGCTGATATCGCTCATGGCGGTGGGATCCAGATCCACCCAGAATTGCTGCTTGCCGGCGATCTCCGCAGCGACCGGCAATCCGTCGCGATACACCAGTCGATTGCTCGCCAGCGCCGGTACTTTCGTCCCCGGCAACAAGGTGCCGGCGAGGTTCAGCGGATCGACGCCGCACACTGCGATCAGGCGGCCGTCATGAGGCCGACGGCGCACTTCGCGCAACAGCGGAATCGCCTCGGGCAGGGCGAATTGTTCTCCCGCCAGGCCACTGACAAACCGCCCGCCACGAATCTCGCCCCGGGCCTCCAACCGGTGAAAGGTACGCAGGAGTTCGCGCCAGCTCGGCAGCCAGTCCGCCTCACGCTCCAGCAGACGCCAGAAGACCACGCCGTAGCGACGCAGCAAGGTCATGGCGATGTGTTCGAGTGTCTCGGGCGACGCCGTTTGGCTGTTTTCCACGACCGGCCCGCGACGCAACAACGCCCAACGCCCGGCGTCGTCCATGCCACCGACAAACGCCCCGCGCCCGCGCCGACTGCTGCGCTGTTGGCGCTTGCTCGCCGGGGTAATTAGCGCTCGCAGGCCGGCAAAGCTGTCGGCATTCACCAGACCGGCGCCGACCAGTTCCTGCAAGGCGATTTCCAGTTCCGTGCGCAGCAGGTGCGCTTCATGAATCAGCTCATCGAAGAACAGCGCGCCGTGTTGGCTGAGGGCGTCGAAAACCTTGCGGGTTTTGGGCGACAGCTCACTGATTGGCGTCTGCTCGGCCAGTGAACTCCACAACCCGACCTGACTGCGCGGCAGCAACACAACCGGCGTGCTGCGCAACGCCGTGCCGCTGGTTTTTTGCCGGGCGCTGAGCCTCGTCCACACCAGTTTGCCGCTGCGGCACAGATCATCCAGCCAGCTCGGTGAATAGTCCTTGAGCCTGGCCGGAAGAATGTCGCTGTCCCACGCCGAGGCGGCAGCCGGGTAGCCTTCGAACTGGCCGACAATCGCCGGCAACACGGCGCTGCCCTGACCACGGGTGGACGGGGACAGATGCTGCCAGTCGAAAAGGAAACGCATGAAATCCTGCAACGCCACGGGTTCGATTTCCCGGCGCAGGCGCTTGACGGTATAGCGGTGAATACGCGCGAGCAGATGCCGCTCGCACCATTCTTCAATCGTCAGCCCGGGCGAGAACCGACCGCGCAGCACATAGCCTTCGCATTCGAGTTGGGCGAGGGCTTGATGGACGCGTGCGGGCGGCAATGACAGCGGTTGCGCGATGGCTTCCAGTGGCAGTGGGCCGAAGGCGCTCAGTCGTGCGCGGATGACTTCCACCAAGGCATCGTCGGCGGTCCAGACCTCATCGAAACCGGGCAACGCTGGCAGTGCCGAATGCGCCTGTGGATAAAGCGCTTGCAGACAGGTC
Organism: Pseudomonas sp. stari2; assembly: GCF_040760005.1. NCBI lineage: Bacteria > Pseudomonadati > Pseudomonadota > Gammaproteobacteria > Pseudomonadales > Pseudomonadaceae > Pseudomonas > Pseudomonas sp. Stari2. The sequence continues at coordinate 5,793,940 of NZ_CP099760.1, read as the reverse complement.
AGGCGTTCCCGTGCCAGCCAAAGCGAGTGCACGGCATCGATCTGCAATCGGCAGGCTCGCCCCGTGTCGGCCAACGCATTCAGCCAATCGCGCCAGTGCGGATTGGCCTCGACTTCGTGGTCGCTGATGCACGCCAGACTCATCAGCGCTTCGTGCATTTCATCGGCGCTGTTCGGCGTCGGCCAGGCCTCTTCGCGCACGGCTTCGATCGCATCAGCGTCCAGCGCGCCGAGGTCATCGGTGGATTGCGGATCGCTCCAGCGGCGGTTGAGCACGGCCTGGGTGCGACGTTCTTCCAGCGGCGCATCGTCGAGAAAGGTGTAGGGCCGGGCGCTGAGGATTTCCGCCGCCAGCGGCGAGGGCGCCGGCAGGTCGCGGGCGATCAAACGCACTTCGCCGCGCTCCATGCGCCGCAGCAGTTGCAGCCAGCCTTCGCTGTCCATCGCCTCGTGCAGGCAATCGTCGAGGGTTTGCTCCACCAGCGGATGTTCGGGAATTTCTCGCTCGCCGGCGAGGTTTTCCAGGCAAGCGATCTGATCGGGAAACACGCTGGCGATCAAGTCTTCGCTTTTCATCCGCTGCAATTGCGGTGCGACTTTGCGCCCGCCCGTGTAGCGCGGCAGGGCCAGCGCCACCCCGGCATTCCAGCGCCAGCGCACACCGAACAGCGGCGCATCCAGCACGGCTTGAATGAGGATGTGCTCGGCGCTGTTGCTGTGCAGATAACGCCAGACCTCGTCGAGTTCGAAACTGTGGCTGGTGGACAGCGACAGCACGATCGCATCTTCACTGGCGGCGGCCTGCAATTCGAAGTTGAAGGTGCGGCAGAAGCGCTTGCGCAGGGCCAGGCCCCAGGCGCGGTTGATGCGGCTGCCGAACGGCGAATGGATGATCAGTTGGGTGCCGCCGGACTCGTCGAAAAAGCGCTCCATCAGCAACGTGTCCTGGGACGGCAACGCGCCGAGGGTGAGGCGGGCACGGGCCAGATAATCCACAAGCTGTTCGGCGCTGGCCAGATCCAGCCCCAGGGTCGCGGTCAGCCAGTGGAGGGCCGGTTGCAGGTTGCCGGGGCTGGTGCTCAGCAGTTGATCGAGTTGTGCCTGCAGGCGGGCTACCGCCATCGACAATTCGGCGCTGCGACCGGGCGCTTCGCCGAGCCAGAACGGAATGGTCGGTGGCTGACCCTGGGCATCCTCGACTCGCACTTTGCCGGTTTCCACCCGCAGGATTCGGTAGGAGGTATTGCCGAGCTGGAACACATCGCCGGCGATGCTTTCCACGGCGAAGTCTTCGTTGACGCTGCCAATGTTCAGACCCTGTGGTTCCAGCAGCACGCTGTAGTCGGCGTTGTCCGGGATGGTGCCGCCGCTGGTGACGGCGGTCAGCCGTGCGCCGCGCCGCCCACGCAGGGTTCGGCTCACCGCGTCGCGATGCAGGTAGGCGCTGCGGATGCCCTGACGACCGTTGTAGCCCTCGGCGAGCATGGTCAGCAGCGCCTGATAATGTTTTTCGTCGAGGCGGGCGTAGGGCTCGGCCCGGCGGAACCGCGCGAGCAAATCGTCTTCGGCCCATTCCTGGCAACTGACCTCGGCGATGATCTGCTGCGCCAGCACGTCCAGCGGCGATTCTGGGATGTGCAGCGTATCCAGTTCGCCGCGGCGCACGCAGTCGAGCAGCGCGGCGCATTCGATCAGGTCGTCGCGGGTGGTGGCGAACAGTCGCCCTTTGGGCGTGCCGCCAACCTGGTGTCCGGAACGGCCGACCCTTTGCAGAAAACCGGCAATCGAACGCGGCGAGGCGATCTGGCACACGAGGTCGACTTCACCGATGTCGATCCCCAGTTCCAGCGATGCGGTGGCAATCAGCACTTGCAGTTCGCCGCGCTTGAGTCGCTGTTCCGCATCAAGGCGAAACTCCTTGGCGAGGCTGCCGTGGTGCGCCGCGACAGCGTGTTTGCCGAGGCGCTCGCTGAGGTGTCGGCTCAGGCGCTCGGCCAGGCGCCGGGTGTTGACGAAAATCAGCGTGGTGCGATGTTCCCGGGCCAGTACGGCGAGGCGGTCGTAAACCAGTTCCCAGACATCATTGGCCATGACCGCCGACAACGGCACCGGCGGTACTTCGATGCCCAGATCCCGTGGGCGGGCGTGGCCGATGTCGATGATTTCGCAGGGGCGCTCATGTCCCACTAGAAAGCGTGCGACGGCATCGATCGGTTTCTGCGTGGCCGACAGACCGATGCGGGTCAGCGGCTCGGCGCACAACGCCTGCAGGCGTTCGAGGCTCAAGGCCAGATGACTGCCGCGTTTCCCGGCGGCGATGGCGTGGATTTCATCGACGATCACCGTGCGCGTGGTGCCGAGCATCTTGCGGCCGGACTCGGAGCCAAGCAGCACGTAGAGTGATTCCGGGGTGGTCACCAGAATGTGCGGCGCACTTTTGCGCATGGCGGCGCGGTCTTTCTGCGGCGTGTCGCCGGTGCGCACGGCGGTGGTGATTTCCAGCGCTGGCAGATCCATTTGGCGTAACTGGTCGGTAATCCCCGCCAGTGGGTCCTGCAGGTTGATGCGGATGTCGTTGGACAGCGCCTTGAGCGGCGAAACGTAGACCACCAGCGTTTCGTCCGGCAGACCGTCCGGGGTTTCCAGGCCACGGTGGACCAGATCGTCGAGCACCGCGAGGAATGCGGTGAGGGTCTTGCCGGAGCCGGTGGGCGCGGCGATCAGCGTCGAGCGGCGCTGGCGGATCAACGGCCATGCGCGGGCCTGGGCGGCGGTGACCGTCGCGAATGTGCGGCTGAACCAGGCGCTGACGGCGGGGTGAAAGCCTGCCAGGGCCGCGTCCTTGGGGAGGGGCAGATTCATGTCTGCAGTTATGCGGGTGAGCAGGCGAAGTTGCAAGTACCGCTGGGGATCTACACTTTACGGGTGACGGTTGCGCACTAAACCCGCAAAATGCAACGATTCCGGCAATTATCGACGACGGAGCCACGAGCATCGTCGCTAAAGCCATCGTTCCAATCAGACTGGGCCTGCTGACTCTATGCGAATGCGCCTTATGTTACTGGGCGGCGGAAATGCCCTTGGGCAGGCGCTGATTCGCCTCGGTGCGGAGGAAGACATCGGTTTCCTCGCCCCCCGCCCGCCCGAAGACGGCTGGGATGCCGCGAGCCTGACTCAACTGCTCGACGACACCCGTCCCGATGCACTGATCAACCTTGCCTACTATTTCGACTGGTTTCAGGCGGAGACTGTCAGCGAAAGCCGTCTGTCGGGCCAGGAACGCGCCATCGAGCGTCTGGCCGAACTGTGCCAGCACCACAACATTGTGCTGGTGCAGCCGTCCAGCTACCGGGTATTCGACGGCTCCCGCGCCACCGCCTACAGCGAAAAGGACGAGCCGGTGCCGTTGGGCCTGCGTGGCCAGGCTTTGTGGCGGATCGAGCAGAGCGTGCGCGCCACCTGCCCGCAGCACGTATTGCTGCGCTTCGGCTGGTTGCTCGACGACAGCCCGGAAGGCACCCTTGGACGCTTCCTGGCTCGTGCCGAACAACCGGAAGAATTGCTGCTGGCCGATGACCGTCGTGGCAATCCGACCCCGGTCGACGACGCGGCGCGGGTGATCATTTCGGTACTCAAACAACTCGATTGCGCCGCGCCGCTGTGGGGCACTTATCACTATGCCGGCCACGAGGCGACCACACCGCTGGCGCTGGGGCAGGCCATCCTCACCGAGGCCCGCAGCCTGCATCCGCTGGCCATCGAAGAACCGACCGCCCAGGCCCACGCCGCGCGGCCGGATGCCGCCGAAGAACCGCAACACGCGGTGCTCGCCTGCAAGAAAATTCTGCACACTTTCGGGATCAAGCCGCGCGCCTGGCGTGCCGCGCTCCCGGGCTTACTGGATAGGTTTTATCGTCATGGCTGAAGGCCCTGTTCTAATCACCGGCGGCGCCGGTTTCATCGGCTCGCACCTGACTGACGCGCTGCTTGCCAAGGGCCATTCGGTGCGGATCCTCGATGATCTGTCGACCGGCAAGCGCAGCAATCTGCCGCTGGATAATCCCAAGGTCGAACTGATCGTCGGCGATGTGGCCGATGTCGCTTTGGTCGCCCGTGCGATGCAAGGCTGCAGCGCCGTCGCGCACTTGGCCGCCGTGGCCTCGGTGCAGGCGTCGGTGGATGATCCGGTGAAGACTCACCAGAGCAACTTCATCGGCACGCTCAACGTCTGCGAAGCCATGCGCGAGGCCGGCGTGAAGCGTGTGCTGTTCGCTTCCAGCGCAGCGGTCTACGGCAACAATGGCGAGGGCGAGTCGATCAGCGAAGACACGCCGAAAGCGCCGCTGACACCGTACGCCTCGGACAAACTGGCGGGCGAACACTACTTCGATTTCTATCGTCGCCAGCATGGTCTGGAACCGGCGATCTTCCGCTTCTTCAACATTTTCGGCCCGCGCCAGGATCCGTCCTCGCCATACTCCGGCGTGATCAGCATCTTCAGCGAACGCGCGCAGAAAGGTTTGCCGATCACTGTATTCGGCGATGGCGAGCAGACCCGGGATTTCATGTACGTCGAAGATCTGGTCGATGTGCTGGTGCAGGCTCTGGAAAAACCGCAAGTGGATGTCGGTGCGGTGAACGTCGGCTGGAATCAGGCGACCAACCTCAAGCAGATGCTGGCCGCGCTGGAAGCGGTGGTCGGTGAGCTGCCGCCCGTCAATTATGGCCCGGCGCGTTCCGGTGACATCCGCCATTCGCGGGCGAACAACGGTCGCTTGCTCGAGCGCTTCAAGTGCCCGACGCCAACGCCGATGAGCGTTGGCCTGGCACGTCTGCTCGGCCGCTGAGCTTCTCGCAGACATGAAAAAGGCGCCTTTGACAGGCGCCTTTTTCACGGCCGGAAATCGGATTTCAAACACATTTCCTGTAGCGAGGGAGCTTGCTCCCCGGTCGATTGCGTAACATCGCCGTCAGTTCTGAGTCTGCCCGCCACCAAGCCTCATTCACCACCACGTGAACGTTCTTTGATTGCTCGCTTAGAACTTGTAGCCCAGACCGACCATGTACACAAATGGATCGACGTCGACATTCACTTTTGCGCGAGTGCCTGGTGCAACAGCGTTGTTCTCGACGGTGGCGCGGGTGTCGATGTCGATGTAGCGCACCTGGGCGTTGAGCATGATGTTGTCGGTCAGCATGTAGTCGGCGCCGACCTGCCAGGCCAGGCCCCAGGAGTTTTTCGCCTTGAAGTTGCTGAAGCCGTTGGACTGGGCTTCGCTGCCGACGTGCTCGTCGTAGATCCAGGTGTAGTTGATGCCGCCGCCGATGTAGGGCTGGAACGCCGACTTCGCGTCCAGCGGGTAGTAGACGACGCTCAGGGTCGGCGGCAGGTGTTTCAGGGTGCCGAGCTTGCCGTTGGCGGCCGGCAGGGCAGTGCCCTTGATCTTCACGTCATGCTCGAACGGCGACGCGGCCAACAGCTCGATACCGATGTTGTTGGTCAGCATGTAGGCGAAGTTCAGACCCAGTTGGGTGTCGCTGCTCATGGTCGCCTTGCCGCCCAGGTTGGTGCCGCTCAGCGGACCCTGATCAACCTTGACGCTGGAGCTGTCGGCCTTCGGGTTGACGGTGATCGCACCGGCGCGAACGATGATGTCGCCGGCTTCGTGGGCGTGGGCGAGCGGGGCTGCGAGCGCGAGGGCAAACAGCGAGGCGCTGAGCAAGGACTTGTTCATGGAAGCTCCCAAAGGACGTTAAAAATGTTTGATGTCCTATGGTACGAATCCGTCTGATACGGTCTTTTGACTCAGCTCAATGAAACAGTGATGGGCAGTTTTTTTGTGGAACCTTTGCTCGCGTAGCCGATTTGGCGGGCTATAACTGATTGCCGGATTTACTCCGGCAGCTCATAGACGTAAATCTTGTCCGCATCCATCTGATAGCCGGCATCGGCCAGTTCGCTGGTAGACGGCTTGACCTGCAACGGCCCCTCGACCCAGTACGGCTGATACAGCTCGTCGAGCTTCACGCCGACTTCACTTTTCACATGCACGATCTGGTTCGACGGCGGTGGCGGCACGTGAATGCAGGCACCGAAATACGGCACCAGCAGGAAGTCTGTGGTGCGGCCTTCCTCGCTGACTTCCAGCGGCACGATATAGCCTGGCAGGCGGATGTTCTGGCCGTCGAGGCTTTGCACCACCGGCGCGTTGGGCAGGTCCTGCTTGGCTGCCGGCGCCGATTCGGCGGACAGCGCGTCGCTCATCTTCGACAGGTCATGCAGCGGTGTCATGTTCGGCACTTCGGGCGCCGCGTCCGGCGGAATCATCTCCGACCAGGTCAGGTCTTTCGGTGCCGCTGCCCACACGGGCAGGGCGACCAGCATCAGCAGCGCAAGGACAGCGCGGGGCATGGTGAACATCCTCATAAACGGATCGACAGGCCATCGGCCAATGATTGGCGATACGCGCGCCAGGCCGGCACGCTGCCCATCAGCAGCGCGGCAGCCAGAATGCCACCGAGCAGCGTCCATTCATACTCGCTTGGCCATGCCAGCGGCAGATACAAGCCGTAATTGGCCTGCACATAACCCTGTGCCGCAGCGATGCCGATGTACAGCAACGCCAGCCCGGCGATCACCCCGGTCAGTGCCAGGGCAAAGGCTTCCAGCACCAGCAGGCTTGCGATGTGCCACGGTCGCGCGCCCACCGAGCGCAGAATCGCCATTTCGCGGCGACGCTCGTTGAGGCTGGTGAGAATCGCCGTGAGCATGCCGATCAACCCGGTCAGCACCACGAACAGCGAGACCACGAACAATGCTTTTTCAGCGGTGCTCATCAGGCTCCACAACTCTTGCAAGGCCACGCCGGGCAGGATCGCCAGCATCGGCTCGCCACGGAATTCGTTGATTTCTCGCTGCAGCGCGAAGGTGGAAATCTTGCTGTTGAGGCCGAGCATGAATGCGGTGATTGCTTGCGGCGTCAGGTCCATGTTGCGCGCCTGATCGGCGCTGATCCGCCCGTTGCCACGGGCCGGCACACCGTTGTGCCAGTCGATGTGGATCGCCTCCATGCCGCCGAGACTGATGTGCAGCGTGCGGTCCACCGGGGTGCCTGTGCGCTTGAGAATGCCGACCACGGTGAACGGTTTGTCGTCGTGTTTGACCAGGCTGATCGCCGCCACGCCATGGGCGAGCACGAGTTTGTCGCCGAGCTTGTAATGCAACGCCTCGGCCACTTCGGCGCCGAGTACCACTTCGAACGGATCGGTAGCGAAGGCGCGGCCGTCGGCCAGTTCCAGATGCTGCTGGCGGCCGTACTGGTAATGCTCGAAATAGGCTTCGGTAGTGCCCATCACCCGGTAGCCGCGATGGGAGTCGCCGAGGGACATCGGGATCGCCCACTTCACTTTCGGATTGCTGGCGAAGTGTTCAAAGCTGTCCCAACGAATGTTGTTGGTGGCATTGCCGATACGGAACACCGAATACAGCAGCAGGTTCACCGACCCGGAACGGGCGCCGACGATCAGGTCGGTGCCGCTGATGGTGCTGGCGAAACTGGCCTTGGCTTCGGTGCGCACCCGCTCCACCGCCAGCAGCAGGCATACGGAGAGGGCGATGGCGAATGCGGTGAGCAGGGCGGTGAAGCGGCGGTTGGCGAGGCTGGCCATGGCCAGACGGAACAGATACATCTCAGACCTCGGCAGACGTGGCGGCGCGATTGAGTTCGGCCAGGGAAAGGTGACGGTCGAACAGCGGCGCCAGGCTCTGGTCGTGGCTGACGAACAACAGGCTCGAACCGGCCTCACGGCACTCGGCGAACAACAGACGGATGAAGTTTTCCCGGGCGTCGTAATCCAGCGCCGAGGTCGGCTCGTCGGCGATCACCAGTTCCGGCTGACCGATCAGTGCACGTGCAGCAGCGACCCGTTGCTGCTGACCGATCGACAGCGAGTCGGCGCGGCGTCCGAGAATGCCTTCGTCCTTCAGACCCAGGTGGGCGAGCAGGGTGGCGGCGGCTTGATCGACGCTGCCATGACGTTGCTTCGCACGGTCTGCCCGCAGCTTCGAAAAGTGGCAGGGCAGCTCGACGTTCTCACGCACCGAGAGAAACGGCAGCAGGTTGAACTGCTGGAAAATGTAGCCGGTGTGATCGACGCGAAAACGGTCGCGAGCGCCGGCACTCAGTTCGGTCAGTTCCTGGCCGAGCAGGCGAATGCTGCCGCGCCCGGGCTTTTGCACCCCGCCGAGGAGGCCGAGCAGGGTGGTCTTGCCGCTGCCGCTGGGGCCCTTTAGGAACAGGGTTTCACCCGGTTCCAGACGAAACGCCGGGATGTCCAGCAGCGGCGGGTGACCGGGCCAGTTGAAGCCCAGGTCGGACAGTTCGATGAGTGCTTGGGTCATGGTGCCGGTTCGTGATCAGAATTTCAGGGCGGCGGATTTGGCCGTCACTTCCGTGCCTTGCTGGCCGTTCGGGCCGATCAGTTGTACCTGAATTTTCTGGGTGGCCGGGAAGCTATTGAAAATGTTCGCCAGATCCAGGGTAGTCAAGGCGCCCGGTGCTGCGCAGGTGAACTGGTAGTGAGCGTGGATTTCGCTGTGATCGTGGTGATGCGCTTCGCCGCCCTTGGCGTCTTCGTCGTGGTCATCCTCATCGTGATCGTCGGCATCCGGCTTGTCACCGAACAGCGGGCTTTCCAGTTTCTGGCTGGCGACTTTGCAACCGGCAGCGGCTGGCAGGCTGAACAACGCCAATGGTTTTTCAAGTTGTGCACGGGCGGCGGCGACCTTGGCCTTGTCGGCATCGCTGGTGGCGACGTGTTCAAAACCGACGAGGTTCATCGCCGGGCTTTCCAGCTCCAGCTCCAGGGTCTGGCCGTCGAGCGCAGCGTTCAGGCGACCGACGCCATGCTCGTGGGCACCGAGGCTGCCATGTTCGTGATCATGATCGTGCTCATCGGCAGCCTGGGCGATGGCCAGCGGCAACAGGGCAAACGGCAAAGCGAGCAGCAGACGACGCATGGCGAACTCCGGGAAGTAAAGTGAAGAGTTTGTTATGTAATCTTATAACGAAAGTGCGCAGAGTTTGCCCGCCCGAAACGCTTTGCGCAAGGCATGACTGAGCACCGTCCGGGATGTTCCCGGAGTGGTACGTGGATTGAATGTCACGATTTTTGAATCAGAATCCGGCGCCGGGATGGTCGAACCAGTAGCCTCCCGTCAGCACATGGCGGATCAGACTTTCGTCGAGCAGATTCGGAGCATCGCGAGTGAAGCGCTGGCGCCAGGCTGGAAGCCACCAGTAGTTGATCGCCGTGCCGCGCGGAAGTACCACCACCTTCATGACCTCCGGATCTATTCTGTGCTCTGAGTAGAGTTGCTGGCTGCGATCCATGAAGCCCATGTACTGACTGATCGGCAACTGAAACATCAACGCCGTAGTGAAAATTTTTTCACTTTCACTGAACGCGGGACTCTGCAGTATCTGTAACGCTTCACAAGCGTACGGCATTGGTTGGCCGGCAACTTTTTGGCCTTCGGGAGTAGAAAGTATGTCGAAGCGGTCATCCATATCCCGCCATCCGATACGCCTATTACTTTCAAAGTAATTGTGAACGATGGCGGTCAACGGCCCTGGCGCTGCGCCTTCGGAGGTGCAGGCTGAGAGGTCGGCAGGCGACCAAAAGCGCCATGCCACAACGAGCAGGAGTGAAGCAGCCAGGATTATCCAGAGTCGTTTCATTGTGGTTTGCTGTACTTGTAACGTCGGAAGATGGTGAAGTCGTGGTCACTGCGAGCAGCATTACCCGATGCGATTCGAAAGCCTACGTCGTTGACTTCGATTTTGTCCCAGCTTGCTGAAATGCAGACACCCTGAGTCAGAACAAATCCGACGTGACCGCTGGCATCAGAGTAATTGACAGCATACGCACCAACGTCTCCGGGCAGGGGTGATTTTTCTGCGCTCCAACTATTGAGCAGCCGGTTCTCATCTGCCCATTCCCCAGCGGTTGGCGGGCTCACTTTGGAATAGCCCGGGATGTATTTCGAAGAGCCATGTTCGATCATTGCCACGTTGACACCGATGGCAGTCAATACGTCATAGACGAACACATTGCACTTGTTTGATTCCGCCCTGAACTCCACGCTTTTCTTAAGCGTTGGATGCGGTAAAGAATGTTTGACTTTGTTGCCGGCCCATTCAGTCGAACCTCGGTGTGATAGTGCCTCCATCAGTATGCGGCGCGGCATGTCTTGGATGACCACCTTTACGGTGCGGGTTTCATCCCTCCGTTTGACGCCATACTCGACCTCGTAGAATGTGTCGTTAGAGACTTTGCCGCTGGTTGATAGGGGCACTTTTACCCAAGGTGATACTGCAACTATCGACAGCGATTTACCTGAATTCAGCGTGGCTGTATGCATTGCCTTTTTTGCGCCGGAGTTACCAACAATTTGAACAGTGACTTCGTAGCTGTCACGGCTCTTTATCGGAGGTAGTTTCTGGGCGTCCGAGCGAGTAATAGCGGTTTGAGTCTTGTCCGAAACGAGCGAGTAGATGCGGGGTTTGTCATCGTTTTGAACGATGTTGTCATCAATGACAAGTCCGTCGATCAGCAACTGAAACTTCACGCCTTTTGGTGGCTGCATCAGAAAGTCTTTAAAGACGAGTTTGATTTCCGACTTCATGGCAAGTCCTGATTCAGGGGTTCTTCATAAGCGTAAAACGTCCACTCGGACTCTTCACCGACCAACAGAGTGTCGTAATCCGAATGGCTTTCCACAGGGTGTTCGCAGCCTTCGCCTGTTGCATTACAGGTGATGTCTTGCAGGACGGCTGTTTTTTTCTTGTCTTTGAGTCTGTAGGCAAGTCCTGGTTTCTGGGAGTCGTCCAGGCGTTCGATGATGACTTGCAGATAGCGACGTGAAGTCGGGGCGGTAATCGAAGGGCCCATATCGATGGGAGCTGGACGGCCAATGCCGGCGAAGCCGCTGTGTTGCTGAGTGAGCAGTTTGTTGGCCATGGGCGGGCAGCCGCAGGCGATATAGTCACCCTCCAGTGCAGCCGGGCCGGCGGGCAGGATCAGAGTTCTTTCGCCAACGGCGACAATCGGTCCTTGGCCAGCGCTGCATGCCGGGCAACTGGCAAGTTGCCCGATCGAGGCGATGATTTTGCCCTCGATACGCAGGTTTTCGTTTCCTTCGAGAATTACGCCACCTGTAGAGGTAGGGCCTCCCTTCGACGCCAGTTTTCTTCCTGAAGACATGGGGTTCCTTCCCATGAAAAAAAGAAGAAATGTAGCCGACAAGGCAAGCTTCGCCAGCTCCTGACACTTGGCGTTACACAAGTCCCATGGGAGCATGCAGGTCAGAAATGTGCGGGAGCGAAGTTATGTTGCGGATACGCGGAACCGTCGGCGAGTTGCCGGTGGATTTGACCCTGGAACTGGATGAAAGCGACTGGGCGAGGCTCGGTTCGCAGTTTGGCGTGCAGGTGCAAACGGCCCAGCCGCAAGCCGCCGCAGCGCCTGTGGCGAAACCGGTCAATCAGGATGACGCGGTGTGGCAGGTCGCCAGGGATTTGCTGCGCAAGGCCGGGCAACTCAGCGGGCCGGAACTGCTGGATCAGCTTGAAGGGCTGACCGGCAGCGCGGCAGCGGGCAAGCGCCTGCTGGTGCGCCTGCGGCATTCGTCGGACGTGAAAGTGGTGAGCGGCGGGGATACGCCGCTCTATAGCTGGATCGAGTAAGCGCTTAATACAGCGCGGCAAACACCTTGCGCCGGTAAGCGGTCACCAACGGGTGATCGTTGCCCAGCAGTTCGAACACTTGCAGCAAGGTCTTGTGCGGCAGGCCTTCGTTGTAGCTGCGGTTGCGGATGAACAGCTTGAGCAGGGCGTCGAGTGCCGCTTCGTATTGCTGGCGGGCCAGTTGCTGGATCGCCAGTTGATACACCGCTTCGTCGTCTTGCGGGTTTTGCGCCAGACGGCTTTTCAGGTCGGCGGCATCCGGCAGGTCGCGGGCCAGGCCGAGGAACTTGATCTGCGCCTTGGCACCGGCCAGTGCGGCCTTGTGTTCGTCGCTCTTGACCGCGTCGAGCACGGCTTGCGCTTCGCCCAGTTCGCCGCGTTCGGTCAGGCAGCGGGCGTACAGGATCAGCGCCTTGGCGTTGGTGTTGTCTTCGTTGAGCATCACCACCAGCGCGGCTTCGGCATCGGCGAAACGGCCTTCGTCGAACAGCGCCTGGGCTTGCTCGAACGGATCAGCCGCTGCCGGTGGTGGCATTTTTACGTGAGGCTCAAGCAGGGCACGCACGGCGGATTCCGGTTGCGCACCGGCAAAGCCGTCCACCGGTTGGCCGTCCTTGAACAGCACCACGGTCGGCAGGCTGCGGATGCCGAAACGGGCGACGATGTCCTGCTCGATATCGCAATTGACCTTGGCCAGCAGCAACTCGCCATGATAGCTCTCGGCGATGCCTTGCAGCATCGGCATCAGCGCCTTGCACGGCGCACACCATTCGGCCCAGAAATCCACCAGCACCGGTTTTTGAAAGGAAGCCTCGATCACCGACTGGTCGAAGTCGGCCGTTGTGGCGTCGAAGATGTACGGCGTTTGCTGACTCATGGGGTATCTCGTAAAAGCGTGAATGGGGCAACTATACGGTCAGGCGCGGGCCGCATGGTAGAGGCTGACATGGCGAAACTCTTCGGGCTCGGCCAGATCCGGCAGGGTCATGGCTTCGAGCATTTCAATGCGCCGGTACAGTGGATGACGGAAATCCCTGACACGCGAATCTGCCACCAAGGCTTCGCGGCCGCGACTGAGAAACGCGTCGAGCAGCGGCAGGTTTTCCCGGTCGTAGAGAACGTCGGCCACCAGGATCAGATCGAAGCGATCCGCCTCGGCGAAGAAGTCCGTGGAATAGCTCATCTGCACGTCATTGAGTTCGGCATTCGCCCGGCACGCGGCAATCGCCAGCGGATCAAGGTCGCAGGCCACCACTTCCAGGGCGCCAGCCTTCACGGCGGCAATCCCGGCGATCCCGGAACCGGCGCCGAAATCCAGTACGCGTTTGCCACGCACCCATTCGGGGAATTCCGCCAGATAACGCGCCACCGCCAGACCGCTGGCCCAGCAGAAACTCCAGTACGGCGGCTCATGCAGGATCCGTCGGGTCTCCTCCGGGCTGAATTCCCGGGCCATGTTGTCGCCGTCGATCAGCCACAGTTTCAAGTCAGTGTCTGGCAGCGGGCAGGTCACCAGTCGGGCATCACCGAGCAACTCGCCCAGCGCCTGTTGCAGGTCCAGCGGTGCATTCATGGCGCTTTGACAAATTGCAGTTGGCCCAGGGCCTGGGTGGTCGGCTGGCTGATGGTCTGCGACGGCAGGTGCAGGATCAACTGGCCGGATTGAGTGGTACGGCCACGCAGTTCGACCCGCGCACCGACCGGGAAGGCATCAGGATTGAAGCGCAGGCGAAACGGCAGAACCTGGTTGTTGCCGATCAGGCTGGAACTGGCGAGCAATTGTTGCGGGCGCCCCTTCTCGTCGATCACCAGCAGCGCCAGTTCGACTTCGGCGCCCGCGGGCACGCCTTGCAGGGTGCCGCTCAGTTCCCGTTGATACGCGGGCAGCGGGCCGAGGTCGGCAGCTTCCCTGGCCTTTTTCTGCGCCTGTTGCGGCGCCGGGCCCGGCGCTGGCGGCTGCGGCTTGGGCTTATCGCTGCCACAGGCCACCAGCAGGGCGAAAACACTGAGCAAAACGAGCGGTCGTAGCGACATTGGTGGCTCCGTCAAAATGAAATCCATGGATCAAACGATCATGGCAGTCTGTATACCGCAAAGCCTATGGCTTGTCTTGCCACCGGGATGCGCTACCATGGCCCTCCCTTTTTTTGTTGCCAGCCACCATGCACTGTCCCTTCTGCGGTGCCAACGACACCAAGGTCATCGACTCGCGTCTGGTCGCCGAGGGCGAACAGGTGCGCCGCCGGCGTGAATGCCTAGCCTGCGGCGAACGTTTCACGACGTTCGAGACGGCCGAACTGGTGTTGCCGCGCCTGATCAAAACCGACGGCAGCCGCCAACCGTTCGACGAAGAAAAACTCCGCGCCGGCATGCAGCGCGCCCTGGAGAAACGTCCGGTGAGCGTCGAGCGTCTCGAGTCCTCGCTGGTGCACATCAAACACAAGCTGCGCGCCACCGGCGAACGCGAGGTCAAATCCCTCGTGGTCGGCGAACTGGTGATGGCCGAGCTGCAAAAGCTCGATGAAGTCGCCTACATCCGTTTCGCTTCCGTGTACCGCCGCTTCCAGGACCTCAACGAGTTCCGCGAAGAGATCGATCGTCTCGCCCGTGAACCGGTGAAAGAATGACCACCGCCGCCGAGCAGGCCATCCTCGACGTCCATTTCATGGCCCGGGCCCTGGAGCTGGCGCGCAAGGGGCACTACACGACTCATCCCAATCCACGGGTCGGCTGTGTGATCGTGCGCGACGGGCAGATTGTCGGCGAAGGCTGGCATGAGCGCGCCGGCGAACCCCACGCCGAAGTCCACGCCCTGCGCGCCGCCGGTGAACTGGCCCGGGGCGCCACCGCTTACGTCACTCTCGAACCTTGCAGCCACCACGGCCGCACACCGCCCTGCGCTGATGCGCTGGTGAATGCTGGTGTCGGTCGGGTGGTCGCGGCGATGCGCGATCCCAATCCGCAAGTGGCCGGACGAGGTCTGCAACGTCTGGCCGATGCCGGCATTGCCACTGAAAGCGGTGTGCTGGAAGCCGAAGCGCGCAAGCTCAATCAAGGTTTTCTGAAGCGCATGGAACACGGCCTGCCGTTTGTGCGGGTCAAGTTGGCCATGAGCCTCGACGGTCGCACCGCGATGGAAAGTGGCGAAAGCCAATGGATTACCGGCCCGGCCGCACGTTCAGCGGTGCAGCGCTTGCGCGCCCAGGCCAGCGTGGTGCTGACTGGCGCCGATACGGTGCTGGCCGACGGCGCTCGGCTGACCGTGCGCGGCGATGAGCTGGGTCTGGATGCCGGGCAAACCGCGCTGGCCCTGAGCCGTCCGCCGCTGCGGGTACTGATTGACGGACGTCTGCGAGTGCCGCTGGATGCACCGTTCTTCAAGGCCGGCCCGGCGTTGGTTGCCACCTGCGTGGCCATCGAAGAACAGTACGCCCATGGCCCGGAATGCCTGATCGTGCCGGGTGATGACGGTCAGGTCGATCTGCATCAATTGCTGATCGAGCTGGCCAGTCGTGGCGTCAACGAAGTGCTGGTCGAGGCCGGCCCGCGACTGGCCGGCGCATTTGCCCGGCTCGGTCTGGTCGACGAGTTCGTGATCTTCATCGCCGGCAGGTTCCTCGGCTCCACGGCGCGTCCGCTGCTGGACTGGCCGCTAGCCTATATGAAGGATGCGCCGGAGCTGAAAATCACTGAAATTCGCGCGGTTGGCGATGACTGGCGAGTCACTGCAATCCCTGTCTCATCGGCGAGCGTATAATTCCCGGCCATCGCGTTAGCGCTGGCTTCGTTCTCAAGGAGAACCCCATGTTTACCGGCATCATCGAATCCATCGGCAGTATCCGCGCACTGACCCCAAAGGGCGGTGATGTGCGGGTGCATGTCGAAACCGGCAAGCTCGACCTGAGCGACGTCAAACTCGGCGACAGCATCGCGGTCAACGGCGTGTGCCTGACTGCAGTTGAGCTGCCGGGCGACGGCTTTGCCGCCGACGTCAGTCGCGAAACCCTTGACTGCACCGCCATGAATGACCTGAAAAGCGGCAGCCCGGTCAACCTGGAAAAAGCCCTGACCCCGACCACCCGTCTCGGTGGACATCTGGTCAGCGGTCACGTCGATGGTGTCGGCGAAGTGGTCTCGCGCAGCGACAATGCCCGCGCCGTGGAATTTCGCATCCGCGCGCCGAAGGAACTGGCCAAGTACATTGCCCACAAAGGCTCGATCACCGTCGACGGCACCAGCCTGACCGTGAACGCGGTCGATGGCGCCGAATTCCTGCTGACGATCATTCCGCACACCTTGAGCGAAACCATCATGGCGTCCTACAAGCCAGGTCGCCGGGTGAACCTGGAAGTTGACTTGCTGGCGCGTTATCTGGAGCGTCTGCTGTTGGGCGACAAGGCTGCAGAGCCAACGTCCGGTGGCATCACTGAAAGCTTTCTGGCCGCCAACGGCTACCTCAAATCCTGACTGAAGGGGGTGCCTTGTGGCGCTCAATAGCATCGAAGAACTGGTTGAAGACATCCGCCAAGGCAAGATGGTCATCCTCATGGATGACGAAGACCGCGAGAACGAAGGCGACCTGATCATGGCCGCCGAATGCTGCAAGGCCGAGCACATCAACTTCATGGCCAAGCACGCCCGTGGCCTGATCTGCATGCCGATGAGCCGCGAGCGCTGCGAAACCCTGAAGCTGCCGCTGATGGCGCCGCGCAACGGTTCCGGTTTCGGCACCAAGTTCACCGTTTCGATCGAAGCCGCCGAAGGCGTGACCACCGGCATCTCCGCCGCTGACCGCGCACGCACCGTGCAAGCGGCCGCTGCGAAAGACGCGAAAGCCGAAGACATCGTCAGCCCGGGCCACATCTTCCCGCTGATGGCCCAGGCCGGCGGCACCCTGGCCCGGGCAGGCCACACCGAAGCCGCCTGCGACCTGGCGCGCATGGCCGGTTTCGAGCCGAGCGGCGTGATCTGCGAAGTGATGAACGACGACGGCACCATGTCCCGTCGCGCCGAGCTGGAAGCTTTTGCGGCCGAGCACAACATCAAGATCGGCACCATCGCCGACCTGATTCACTACCGGATGATCCACGAACGTACCGTTCAGCGGATTGCCGAGCAGCCACTGGACAGCGAACTGGGCCAATTCAACCTGGTGACCTATCGTGACTCCGTGGAAGGCGACGTGCACATGGCACTGACCCTGGGCACCGTTTGTGCCGAAGAGCCGACCTTGGTTCGCGTGCACAACATGGACCCGCTGCGCGACCTGCTGATGGTCAAGCAGCCGGGCCGCTGGAGCCTGCGCGCCGCGATGGCTGCGGTCGCCGAGGCCGGCAGCGGTGTGGTGCTGTTGCTCGGTCACCCACTGGATGGCGACGTGTTGCTGGCGCATATCCGCGAAACCGGCGATCAGGCGGCGGTGAAAAAACCGACCACCTACAGCATCGTCGGTGCCGGTTCGCAGATTCTGCGTGACCTCGGCGTGCGCAAAATGCGCCTGATGTCGGCACCGATGAAATTTAATGCGATATCCGGTTTCGATCTGGAAGTTGTAGAATACGTGCCCTCCGAATAATGACCGGTTGTTTCCGGACCCGAATTCGCGGCAAATAAATCACTGAGGGACGCGAAACAGACGCGTCCCGGCTCTTTAAGAGATCTGACGAATGACCCTGAAGACCATCGAAGGTACCTTCATCGCCCCTAAAGGCCGCTACGCTTTGGTAGTGGGCCGTTTCAACAGCTTCGTGGTTGAAAGCCTGGTCAGCGGTGCAGTTGATGCCCTGGTTCGCCACGGCGTGAGCGAAAGCGATATCACCATCATCCGCGCACCTGGCGCCTTCGAAATCCCGCTGGTTGCGCAAAAAGTCGCCCAGAAAGGCGAGTTCGCAGCAATCATCGCCCTGGGCGCGGTCATTCGTGGCGGCACTCCGCACTTCGAATACGTGGCTGGCGAATGCACCAAGGGCCTGGCCCAGGTGTCCATGGAATTCGGCGTACCGGTCGCTTTCGGCGTCCTGACCGTTGATTCCATCGAGCAAGCCATCGAACGTTCCGGCACCAAGGCCGGCAACAAAGGTGCTGAAGCTGCCCTGTCCGCTCTGGAAATGGTCAGCCTGCTGGCGCAGTTGGAGGCCAAGTGATTAGCGACGATAGCGATCGTTTCAACCCGCGCGATCCGAAACCTGCGGATGCCGGCAAGCCATCGAAGAGCGCCAAGCGCCGCGAAGCCCGTCAGCTCGCGACTCAGGCCCTGTATCAATGGCACATGGCCAAGGCTTCGCTGAACGAGATCGAAGCGCAGTTCCGGGTCGATAACGATTTCACCGATGTCGATGGCGCGTACTTCCGTGAAATCCTCCACGGGGTTCCGGCCAACCGTACCGAAATCGACACCGCGCTCAAGCCTTGTCTGGACCTGGCGATCGAAGAGCTGGACCCGGTTGAACTGGCGGTTCTGCGCCTGTCCACCTGGGAACTGCTCAAGCGCGTCGACGTGCCGTACCGCGTTGTGATCAACGAAGGTATCGAACTGGCCAAGGTCTTCGGTTCCACCGACGGCCACAAGTTCGTCAACGGCGTGCTCGACAAGCTGGCTCCGCGCCTGCGTGAAGCTGAAGTGAAGGCGTTCAAGCGCTAAAACGCGCTTGATACCTCATGGGCGAGTTTGAGCTGATCCGCAATTTCTTCGCCGCCGCGCCTTGTGCGCAGGGCGGCGAGGGCGTTGCACTGGGGATCGGCGACGACTGCGCCTTGCTGGCGGTTCCTTCCGGGGAACAACTGGCGATCTCCACCGATACGCTGGTGGCCGGCGTGCATTTCGCCGATCCCTGCGATCCGTTTCTGCTCGGTCAGCGCTCGCTGGCCGTGGCGGTCAGCGACCTCGCTGCCATGGGCGCCACGCCCGTTGCCTTTACCCTTGCCCTGACCTTGCCGACGGTGACTGCCGATTGGCTGCAAGCCTATGCCCGCGGTTTGAACCGCATGGCGCAAAGCTGCAGTGTGGCGCTGGTCGGCGGCGACACGACGCGCGGGCCGTTGAGCCTCACCGTCACCGTGTTCGGTCGTGTTCCGACCGGTCAGGCCCTGACTCGCAGCGGCGCGCAGCCGGGGGATCTGCTGTGTGTCGGCGGTGAATTGGGCAATGCCGCCGGGGCTTTGCCGCTGGTGCTGGGGCAGCGCGAGGCAGAGCCTGACATCGCCCAGCCACTGCTCGATCATTACTGGTCGCCGCAGCCGCAACTTGCTCTCGGTCAGGCCCTGCGGGGCAAGGCCACTTCGGCGCTGGATATCTCCGATGGCCTGCTCGCCGATTGCGGCCATATCGCATTGGCTTCGAAGGTTCGCCTCGAAATTGAGCGCGAGCGAGTGCCGCTGTCGGATGCGCTAGTGGCGTCTCTCGGCCAGCGCGGTGCCGAGCGTGCGGCGTTGAGCGGTGGCGATGATTACGTGCTGGCCTTTACCCTGCCGTCCGTCGAATTGCCGGCGTTGCTGGCCGATGGCTGGCCGATCCATGTGATCGGGCGCGTGGCCGAGGGGCAGGGCGTGGTGCTGCTGGACCGCGAAGGGCATGACATCACCCCGCAAATCCGGGGTTATCAACATTTTCAGGAGTCACCGTGACAGATCACCCGAAACAGGTTCCCGGCGAATTCGTTCCGCCGTCGGTCTGGCGCAATCCCTGGCATTTCATAGCATTCGGCTTCGGTTCGGGCACCTTGCCGAAAGCACCGGGCACGTGGGGCTCGTTAGTTGCGCTACCCTTTATTCCGTTGTGGCAGATGTTGCCCGACTGGGGTTACTGGCTGATGCTCGGGATCACCATGCTGTTCGGCTTCTGGCTGTGCGGCAAGGTGGCCGACGATCTGCGGGTGCACGACCACGAGGGCATCGTCTGGGACGAAATGGTCGGGATGTGGATCACCCTGTGGCTGGTGCCGGAAGGCTGGTACTGGTTGCTCGCGGGGTTCTTGATGTTCCGCTTCTTCGACATCCTCAAGCCATGGCCGATCCGCTGGATCGACCGGCATGTACATGGCGGCGTCGGCATCATGCTCGACGATGTGCTGGCGGGCGTGTTCGCCTGGTTGGCGATGCAGGGTCTGGTGTGGATTTTCGCCTGATTTCAAGGCGTGGATGAGGGACACAGGGATGGCTCGACGCGGGTTGGCGATACTGTTTTTTATCCTGCTGGGTGCTGTTGCCCATGCACAGGATGCGCCGCCGTCGGTCATTCACCTGGCCAGCGAAGACTGGGAAGACTACACCGCCGCCGACGGCCACGGCCTGGGCTGGGACGTCCTGCGCAAGGTGTTCGAACCGGCCGGCGTGACTCTGGATATCCGCACCGTGCCGTACACCCGTTCGGTGGGGCTGGTGCAGTTGAAGGAAGTCGACGCGCTGGTCGGCTCCTATCGCGGTGAAGCCGAACAAGTGCTGTATCCGCGCTGGAACTTCGATTCCGATCACATCTACGCGCTGGGGCTGGCCAGCAATCCGGCACCGACCGAGGCTACCCTCGGCAAATACCGGCTGGCCTGGGTGCGGGGTTATCGTTATGAGACCTACCTGCCGAACATCAAGCGTTACAACCAGATCGAGCGCCGCACCGGGATCCTGTCGATGCTCAAACAGGGGCGGGCGGATTACTACATCGACGCACTGACGGAAATCGAAGCGGTGGTGAGAAATGCCGCCGACCCTTCGCAATACCGTTACTCGCATCTGGCGGAGCTGCCGCTGTACCTCGGCTTTGCCGATACCCCTCAGGCCCGTGCACTGATGTCGATCTACGACCAGCGCATGGATCAACTGGTGAAAAGCGGCGAGCTGAAGCCCATCTTCGAACGCTGGAAACAGCCGTATCCGTTCGACTCAAGGCAATGAAGGCAGGCCTGTCATCAAACTTTTTGATCGTTATGGCCGATAATTCAGCCTAAGCGTCTGCAGGAACCTGCTGTTACAATGCCGCCCAGCGAATCTCGGACTTTTTAGATCAGGAGCACACCGGTGCCTGTCGTTTTTGTCGCCGCTTCCAAGCTGCCAACGCCTTTTGCGCAATTCACCATGCACGGTTTTCTCGATGAAGCCACCGGCCGCGAGCACGTCGTGCTGAGCCTGGGTGAGATTGCCGACGGTGCCCCGGTACTCGGCCGGTTGCACTCCGAATGCCTGACCGGCGATGCCTTGTTCAGCCAGCGTTGCGATTGCGGCTCGCAACTGGAGGCCGCCCTCAAGGCAATCGCCCGTGAAGGCCGTGGCGTGTTGCTGTATCTGCGTCAGGAAGGTCGTGGCATTGGCCTGCTGAACAAGATTCGCGCCTACGAATTGCAGGACGGCGGCGCCGACACTGTTGAAGCCAACGAGCGTCTGGGCTTTGCCGCCGACCAGCGTGACTACGCCATGTGCCTGCCGATGCTCGAGCATCTGGGCGTGAAATCCCTGCGCCTGATGACCAACAACCCGCGCAAGGTCAAAGCCCTGACCGACATGAACATCGTCGTCGCCGAGCGCGTGCCGCTGCACACCGGCCACAACCCGCACAACAAACTCTACCTGGCGACCAAGGCCAGCAAACTCGACCACATGATGGGTAACGAACATCAGGGCGAGGTAGACCGCGCGTGACTCGCGGTCAGGTGCGGCGCCGCCTGTCAGTCGCCTGGTGGAAATACCTGGCGCTGGCACTGGTGCCGCTATTTGTGCTCAACGCTGTGTTCGGCGAGAGCGAAGCGATCATGCCGGTGCTGGCGATGCCGTTGTTCATCGCTGGCGTAGCCTCGATGTTTGTCAGCCTGAAGTTTTTCGGCCGCTACAAACATGCGCTGATCGCCACACAAAAAGCCCTCGATACCCCTGAAGAGCCCGCTGCGTGGATTGCCCTCGCGGCTCGTCGTCGCACGGCGTTTCTGGCGGCGGGGTTACCGGCGTGGATTGGCGCTCTGGCGGTGTTCGTCGGCCTCGAAGCGGTGCCGCTGATGTTGTTGGCGCTGTCTACGGCGGTGCTGTTCTACCTCTACCGTATCCCGCGTCAGCTCGGTTGATGCGCCGTCTCTGGCTGGCGGTTCTGCTGCTGGCCGTCAGCAGCGAAACCCTGGCCGCCATGCGGGTGGTCAGTCTCGCGCCATCCCTGTCTGAAATTGTTGTGGAGCTGAATTCGGCCGACCTGCTGGTGGGCGTGCTGGATGCCGGTGACCGGCCATCTGCAATCAAGAATGTGCCTTCGGTGGGCCGTTACGGCCAACTCGATATGGAGCGGCTGCTTAGTCTCAAACCTGACTTGTTGCTACTGTGGCCCGGCAGTGTCGGCCCGGCACAGCGCGATCAGCTCAAGCGCCTGAACATCCCGACCTTCGTTGCCGAACCCCACAGTTTCGAACAGTTGACCACACAGATCGTAGCCATTGCGACGCAGCTCGGTCGTCCTGAGCGCGGGGTTGAACGAGCGACCGAGCTGCGGCGCAAGCTCGACGAGCTGCGCCAGCGCTATCGGCGGGAAACGCCGTTGCGGGTGTTCTACCAAGTCTGGGACAAGCCGCTGTACACCGTCGGCGGCGGGCAGATTATCAGCGATGCGCTTGAAGTGTGCGGCGCACGCAACGTCTTCACCGACCTGACGCTGCCGGCTCCGCAGGTGAGCATCGAAGCCGTTTTGCAGCGTAACCCCGAGGTGATTCTGGCCGGCGATCAGCCGCAACTGGATGCGTGGAATGCCTGGCCGCAGGTGGCGGCGGTGAAGCACAGACAGTTGCTGTTGGTCACCGATAAAGGTCTGGAACGTCCGAGCGGGCAGATGATCGAGGCGACGGCCAAGCTCTGCCAACTGATTGCGCCAGACCGCTGACCGCTAGAGCTGCGGTGTCCAGGTCACCCCGAACATGAACGCCCGGCCTTCCTCACGATAGCCATACTGACTGCCGTCATGGCTGTACAGCGCCCGGCTGTAACCCTTGTCCAGCAGGTTATCCACCTTGAAATCCAGCTTGATCTCCCGGTCCAGCGCCCAGCTGCTGCGCAGTTCCAGCAACGCATAACCACCCAGTGGCTGCTGATTTTTCAGGTCGTCATAACTGCTGCTGACGGCCTGCCAACTGGCGCCGAGGCCGAGGCGATCGAATTGCCGATCCAGATCCCAGCTCAAGGTGCGACGGGCACGGCGCGCCAGGGTGTGGCCGGTGTCGCGGTCGCGGGGATCGATGATTGCCACGCCGAGGTTGCTTTGCCAGCCCAGCAGTTCCTGTTTCAGGGCTGCTTCGAAGCCGTTGATCCGTGCCGAGGCGACGTTTTCCGGGCGTGAGTTGCTGCCAAAGATGATCGCGTCTTCCAGATCGGTCCGATACAGCGACGCTTCAAGGCGGCTGCTGTCACTCAACTGGCTGCGCCATTGCAGCTCGTAGCTTTTCGAGGTTTCCGGTTTCAGGTCCGGGTTACTGAAGTCCGGGTAATACAGGTCGTTGAAGGTCGGTGCACGGAAGCCTTCGCTGTAGCTGAGCAACAGATCGTTGTCCGGGTTGACCGGCAATGTCAGCGTGCCGCTCCAGCTGTTTTGGCCGCCGAACTGCTGGTTATCGTCACGACGCAGGCCGAGTTCGGTGGAGAAACTGTCGGCCTGGAAACGATGCTGGATGAAGGCCGCGCGGTTCCAGCGGCTGTCCTCGTCGAACGCAGTGCTGCTGTTGACCCGGTCTTCATACCAGTCGCCGCCGAGGATCAGGCTGTTGCGTGCATCGAGGGTCAGGTCATTCTGCCAGGTCACCGAGTCGCGGTAGGTATTGAACACTGAGCGTTCGTCACTGAGCTTGTCGAAGGTTTTTTCGCGGTTTTCGCTGTGGCCGAGTTCCAGGCGCGACTTCCAGCGCTCGTTGATCCGCGCATCGATGTAGCTGCTGAAACTGCTGACAGCAAAATCGCTGTAGGGCTGTTGCTGGACAGAGTCGAAGGTGATCGGGTCAAAGCGCCCGAACGGGTTGTCGAACTCGCTTTTGCCACGGTTATCCAGCAGGTTGGCGCCGACTTCGATGTCATCGGTCAGCGCATGGCTGAGGCTCAGGCTGATGGATTTGTTGCGGTAGGCATCGTGATCGCTGTCGCTGGGATACGACTCGCGGGTGCGGTCGATCCCGGCGGTTTCATCGAGGCTGGCGCCGAGGTTGAAGCGGGTTTTCTCATCGCCACCGGACAGGCCGACACTGCGCTCCCAGGTCTGGTTGCTGCCGAATCCGAGATGCATCCGCGGCTGCAAACCTTGCTCGGCGCCGCGTCGGGTGAAGATCTGAATCACCCCGCCAATCGCATCGCTGCCGTAGATCACCGAACGCGAACCGCGCAGCACTTCGACGCGTTCGATCTGCTCGATATTGAGGTGTTGCAGGTTGCTGTCGCCGGAGGTGGAGTTGCCGATGCGCTGGCCGTCTACCAGCACCAGACTCTGCGCCGATTGCGTGCCACGAATGTAGATCCCCGGCAGGCTGCCGCGTCCGCCGGTTTGCGCCACTTGTACGCCCGGTACCCGTTGCAGCAGGTCGGTGACGCTGCTTGGTTGCAGACGCTCGATGTCTTCGCGGGTGAATACGGTGTTGGCGGCACTGCTGTCGTTGCGCGCTTCCACCTGACGGTTGGCGCTGATCAGCACGTCCGGCAGCTTCAGAGCCTGATCGCGTTCGAAGGTGTCGGCGAGGGCGTTGGCGTTTGGCAGCAGGAGAAGGGGCAGGGCGAGACGCGAGAGGTTCATCGGTATTCCGTAGGTCTTTCAGGTGTACACAAATCAAATGTGGGAGCGGGCTTGCTCGCGAAAGCGGTGTGTCAGTCAACTCATCATCGACTGATCCGACGCCTTCGCGAGCAAGCCCGCTCCCACATGGGTTTTTGCGTTTATCCAGCGAGTCAGCGGTTAAGCAGCTCCAGGCGCTCACGCACCGCCGCTTCGATCCCGGCCTCGTCCAGCCCGCACTCGGCCAGCATCTGCGCCGGTTTGGCGTGCTCGACGTAAACATCCGGCAAGCCCAGGTGCAGCACCGACTTGAGGATGTTCTCGCGGGCGAGGAATTCGCTGACCGCGCCACCGGCACCGCCCATGATCGCGTTCTCTTCGATGGTCACCAGCAGGTCGTGGCTGTTAGCGATTTCGCGCACCAGCGCTTCGTCCATCGGTTTGACGAAACGCATGTCGACCACGGTGGCGTCCAGGGTTTCGGCGACGTTCAGCGCTTCGGCCAGTTGCACGCCGAACACCAGCAGGGCGACCTTGCTGCCCTGACGGCGAACCACGCCCTTGCCGATCTCGATCGGTTCGAGGTCTTTCTCGATGGTCGCGTTCGGGCCGGTGCCGCGCGGGTAACGCACCGCCGCCGGGCCGTTGTACAGGTGACCGGTGGTGAGCATCTTGCGCAGTTCGTTTTCATCGCTCGGGGTCATGATCACCATGCCCGGGATGCAACGCAGGTAAGACAGGTCGAAACTGCCGGCGTGGGTCGGGCCGTCTTCGCCCACCAGACCGGCGCGGTCGATGGCGAACAGGACGTCGAGGTTTTGTACCGCGACGTCATGCACCAACTGGTCGTAACCGCGTTGCAGGAACGTCGAGTAGATCGCCACCACCGGTTTCGCACCTTCGCAGGCCATGCCGGCGGCGAGGGTCACGGCGTGCTGCTCGGCAATCGCCACGTCGAAGTAGCGCAGCGGGAAGCGTTCGCTGAACGCTACCAGGTCCGAGCCTTCCTTCATCGCCGGGGTGATGCCCACCAGACGCGGGTCGGCGGCGGCCATGTCGCACAGCCATTCACCGAACACGCCGGAGTACTTCGGCCCGCCGGCCTTCTTCGGTGCAGCGGCCGGGGCGTCCAGCGGCTCGAGCTTGGTGATGGCGTGGTAACCGATCGGGTCGACTTCCGCCGGGGCGAAGCCTTTGCCTTTCTTGGTGACGATGTGCAGGAACTGCGGGCCTTTCAGATCGCGCATGTTGCGCAGGGTGGCGATCAGGGTCGGCAGGTCGTGGCCATCGATCGGGCCGATGTAGTTCCAGCCCAGCTCTTCGAACAGGGTGCCGGGAACCAGCATGCCTTTGGCGTATTCTTCGGTGCGACGGGCGATTTCCCAGGCGCCGGGCAGGCGCGACAGCACTTTCTTGCTGCCTTCGCGCATGCTTGCGTAGGTGCGGCTGGAAAGGATCTTCGCCAGGTAGTTCGACAGACCGCCGACGTTGCGCGAGATCGACATGTCGTTGTCGTTGAGGATCACCAGCATGTTGGCGTTCACTTCCGGCGCATGGTTCAGCGCCTCGAAAGCCATGCCGGCGGTCAGCGCGCCGTCACCGATCACGGCAATCGCCTTGCGATCGCTGTTCTGCAGGCGGGCGGCGATGGCCATGCCCAGCGCGGCACTGATCGAGGTGCTGGAGTGGCCGACGCCAAAGGTGTCGTACTCGCTCTCGGAGCGACGCGGGAAGGCGGCGATGCCGTCCTTCTGGCGCAGGGTTTCCATGCGCTCGCGACGACCGGTGAGGATCTTGTGCGGGTAGGCCTGATGACCGACGTCCCACACCAGCCGGTCGTCCGGGGTGTCGAAGACGTAATGCAACGCGATGGTCAGCTCGATGACGCCCAGGCCGGCACCGAAATGCCCACCGGTCTGGCCGACCGTGTAGAGCAATTCCAGGCGCAACTCATCAGCCAGGGTTTCCAGCTCGGCTTCGCCTAACCGGCGCAGGCCGTCCGGCGTGTTCGCGCGGTCGAGCAGGGGCGTGGTCGGGCGCTTGCGGGGAATCTCATGGAACGTCGTGGGCATCAGGCGAATCGTTATAGGTATAAAAGATGCGGCAGTTTACCTGATGCATCGTCCCCTGCCCACGCGTTGGTCTTTTTTGGCTGATTAGCCTTTAGTTGCGCCGGTCGACGATATACCGGGCCAGATCGCGCAACGGCTCGGCTGCCGCGTCAAACGGTCGCAGCGCGTGCAGGGCCTGATCGCGCAGTTCCAGAGCGTAAGCCTTGGCCGCGTCAAGGCCGAGCAGGGCCGGGTAGGTCGGCTTGTCGCGAGCGATGTCGGCACCCTGGCGTTTGCCGAGGGTTTCGGTATCGCTTTCGACGTCGAGGATGTCGTCCTGCACCTGGAACGCCAGGCCAATGGCCTGTGCATAACTTTGCAGGGCCTTGAGTTCATCCTTCTCGGCGCGGCCGCTGGCCAGGGCGCCGAGCTTGACGCTGACTTCGATCAGCGCGCCGGTCTTGTGCCGGTGCATCTGTTCGAGGGCTTTCTGATCAAGCTTCAGGCCGACCGAGCCGAGGTCGATGGCCTGACCGCCGACCATGCCGGCCGGGCCAGCCGCGTGCGCCAGCGCCGTGACCTGTTGCAGGCGGATATCCGCGCTCAGGTCGCTCAGGCGCGGGTCGAGCAGGGCGCTGAAGGCCAGACTCTGCAGGCCGTCACCGGCAAGGATCGCGCAGGCTTCGTCGAATTTCTTGTGGGTAGTCGGCTGGCCGCGACGCAGATCGTCGTCGTCCATCGCCGGCAAATCGTCGTGTACCAGCGAATAGGCGTGGATCAGCTCCACCGCACACGCCGCGCCGTTGGCCTGCTCGGTCTTGCCGCCGAGGGCTTCGCAGGCGGCGTAGGCCAGCAACGGACGCACGCGTTTGCCGCCGTTCATCACACTGTAGCGCATCGCTTCGTACAGCCGCGCCAGCTCTGGCAGCGGTGCGTTGAACAGGGTTTCCAGTGCCGCATTGACCCGCGCCTGGCTGGTCGCCGAATACGCCGCGATCATTCTGGCTGGTCCGCGTCGAAGGGTTCCTCGGCCAGTTCGCCATCACGTTCCAGCAACACCTGGACCTTCTGCTCAGCCTGGGCCAGTGCTGCCTGGCAGTCACGGGTCAGACCGATGCCCTGCTCGAAAGCGGTCAGCGAGTCTTCCAGCGACAATTCACCGTTCTCCAGACGCTCGACCAGCGTTTGCAGGTCGGCGAGGGACTGTTCGAAATCCAGTGCAGCTTTTTTGCGGGCCATGGCGGCTAATTCCGGTTGACGTTAAACCGGCGCGACACTAGCAGATAGGGGGTTTATGGGCAAATGAGCGGGCCGACGGACAAGGGTGTCAGTCGGTCGAGTTACCCGGATATTGAATCTGATACCGAGTGCTCCGCCCCCCGCCCGGAAGACGTTGCAGGCAGCCCTTTTCCAGCAGTTCCGCCAGATGTCGGGTGGCCGTGGCTTTGGAAACTTTGGCCACACTCTGGTATTGCGCCGCACTGATGCCGTGCTCGAAACCGCGTTCACCACCATCGAGCAAGCGATTGAGCACTTTGATCTGCTCCACCGACAGCCCGGATTCCCGGTGCGCCTGCCAGAAGCGTGATTTTCCCAACACACTTTCAATCCGCGCGATGGCCTGCTGCAGGCTGCGCAGCAAGGTTTGCAGGAACCATGTGAGCCAGTCGGTGATGTCCAGCGTGGCTTTCTGGCTTGATTCGAGAATCCAGTAATAGCCCGCACGATCATCGAGGATGCTGGCGGACATCGCATAAAAACGAATCGCCTGCGCTTCGCCCTGAGCCAGTGCCAGGTCGGTAAGGGTGCGAGTCAGGCGCCCATTGCCGTCGTCGAATGGATGCAAGGTGACGAACCAGAAATGTGCGATGCCAGCTCGCAGCAAAGGATCGAGGCCTGCCTGATGCCGGCTGGCGTCGAACCACTTGAGAAAACTGTCGAGTTGCCGCTCAAGACCTTGTCGCGGTGGCGCCTCGAAGTGCACGGTCGGACGGTCGATTCGTCCGGAAACCACCTGCATTGGCTCATCGCCGCGTAATGCGCCGACATTGATTGCACGCGAAAGGAAACCACTCTCCTGTTCTGGAAACAGCCATGAATGCCATTCCAGCAATCGCTCCAGTGTCAGCGGTTCGGCAAAGTGATGAGTGGCATCGAGCATCAGCTGTGCCAGCCCCTCGCTGCGCTTGCTGACGTTGTCGCCATCAGGCGATTCCAGCCCCAGGCGTCGTGCCAGTGAAGAACGCACGGATTCAACATTCAATTGTTCCCCCTCGATGGCCGAGGAGGTCACGATGTTTTGCAGCAACGCGTCCAGTTCAGTCTGAGCGCTCAGTGAATTGCCCACTGATCCCGCCATGCCCATCAATTGTCCCTGCGCCTGAACGCATTCGCGCAACAGCGCCGTGAGACGCTCAGCCTGCCAGTTGAAGTCGGGCCAGTCGGGCTGCTGCCAGATCCAGTGAGTAGCCATGAAATGCCATTCCTGAGTGCGTGAGCCGAATAGAAACGCTATTCGGCTCATTTAGTGAGCCGAATATGACGCCTATTCGGCTCATCGTCCACCCGAGGGCGTGATTCCTACCGCATTTCAAGATGTATCCGATTGTTAAAAAACTGCCGAGTCGCTAACCTTCGCGCCTTCTACGACCCGACAGTCACGGGTCTTTCAGACGAAACGCAGTTTTCACCGCTGTGAAGTACCGAGGATCGGGTGCAAGGTTTCGTTCAGGCATGGCAGGAGGCATTACATGCGTTCAATTCTTTTGCTGCTGATCGGCCTGGCCTGCGCGCCGGCGCTGTCGGCCGCGCCGAGTGCCGAGATGTCGGAACCGGTGGGCGGCTGGCGCTACAACGGCTTGCTCGACCGCAGTGAAAACCCGCAAGTCGCCTATCCCACGCCGCCCATCGATCGCGGCATCCAGCGCAATCGCACGATGATCCAGGGCCAGCTCAAGGCCATTGGCAACCAGCGCGGGCCGCACACCCTGGCGGTCAATGGCAACCCACTGAACCTGTACACCGACGACGATGGGCGTTTTGCCCGGCCCTATGCGTTCGGCGCGGGCTCCAACAGCGTCGAAGTGCGCAGCGCCGAAGGGCAGTCGCTCAAGCGTGTGCAGTTCTACGAAGCGAACAACCTGCGCACACCGGCGCGGATTCGCGTAGTTCTGGGCTGGGACGATCCGAAGGCCGAACTCGACCTGCACATCATTACCCCGGACGGCCAGCATGCGTTTTTCGCCCACACGGCGTTGACCAACGGCGGCGGTCTGGACCCGGACGGCGTCGATGGCCCCGGCCCGGAAATGTTCACCATGACCGCGCCGCTGCATGGCACCTATCTGGTTTATGTCAACTATTGGGGCAACTTCGGCGACGGCGGCTATAACTTCGAGGAGGCCAGCAACCAGAACGAGGTCATCACCTCGCAGATCACGCTGGTGCTCAACGAAAACACCGTCGACGAAAAACGCGAAACGTTCATCGTGCCCCTGCGGGCCATCGGTGATCTGCTGCTGGTCAAGACTTTCAACTATTAAGCATCCCGCACCACGGATGAACTGCCGAGCTTTGGGAACATGAGCGAGAAGATGAGCGAAAACACTGAGACCCCGGCGACCGCCGCACCCACCGCCAAACCTTCCCGGCGCTGGCCGTTGCTGGTGGCCGGGCTGTGCCTGGTGGCCGGCGTGGCGGGCGGGCTCGGCTGGCTGATGCACAAGCCCAAATTGCCGGCGGCGGCACTGGCCAGTGACAAGCTCGGGCTGAGCCGCCCGGACGCGTTGCTGGAAACCCGCTCCCTGAGCCAGTTGCCCAAGGATTTGCTGACGGTGCCGTTCCTCAAAGCCACGCTCACCGAGGATTTCGTCTTCTATTACGAAACCCACGCCGACCGTCTCGGGTTGATCGGCAGTCTGCGGCGGATCATCTACGAGCATGACCTGAAGCTGCAAGACAGCCTGATCGAGCAACTCTTCGATCAACCGGCGGACGTGGCGCTGTGGCGCGGCGCCGATGGTCGTTTGAAGGATTTCCTGCTGGTGATGGATCGCGGCGGTTTGGCCAAGTTGCTGGAGCCCTTGGCGAAAGTCGCTCTGGATGATTCGCAACTGAGCGTGTTCAGCACTCTGAAAGTCGGCGGTGACGAAGTGCCGCTGTATCAACTGACCTACAACGCCAGCAAATCCCTGTTGTTCGCCTCTCGCGGCGACAAACTGGTGGTGCTTTCCAACCCGTCCAAGTTCTACGACCCGGAAAGCGGTGCTTCCGAAGAGTCCGGCCATGTTTCGCCGCAGGCTTTGGCGGCGCTGCTCAACGGCGAAAAACTGTTCCCCGAAGCGTTCGGGCTGCCGGTCAAGACGCCTGAAACCAAACAGCGCCTGTCGGTCAATTCCAGCGTCCTGGCCATGGGTTACCAGCGCTTCATCCCGAACTTCGCCGGCCTGCGTTTCGACATGGACGACAAGGGCTGGCACAGCTTCCTGGCCATGGATGAGCTGGACAACCAGCCGGACTTCGATTTCAAACCGGTCTGGCAGGCCATGCCGCTGGGCGCCAGCGCTTGCGTGACCTTGCCAGTGGCCGCCGAACCGCAGAAACCGTTGCTGGTGAAACTCGGCGCCGAAGAAGCGGTGGCACAGAAACTCACCGAGCACGTGGCCGGCGCGGCGGGCCTGTGCTGGTACGCCGATTCGCGGCTGTACACGCCGTTGCTGGTGGCCAGTCTGAAGGACGAGGACAGCGGCAAACTCGACGCTGATATCGGCACGTTGTTCGATTCGATGGTCGGCGCCTACGAAAGCAAGGTCGACGACCACGCGTTCCCGGTGGTCGAGAAGCAGGAAGGCCAGAGTCATCTCTGGCAGCGTCAGGTCAGCTCCAGCTTCGGCCCGTACGCGGCCAAGGATGCCGAGAATCCGGACGCGATCACCGGCAAGGCGTTCATGAAAGTCAGCCTGGCGCGCTACGGTTCGACGCTGCTGTTTTCCCTCGATGACAAACTGGTCGACAAGGCTCTCGGCACCCTCGACAAACGCTTCCCGCCGATGGCCGATGTGCTGCCCAAAGACGTGCTGATGCCGATCTACTTCGGCCCGGATTCGATGGCGCAACTGATGCAGCAGGAAACCCTCGACAGCCTGCCCCAGGACATGGAGCCGGTGTTCTACAACGCCGCGCAAACCTACCTGATCCCGAAACTGCGCACTCTCGGCGGTTACGGCAAATACGCCCTGACGTTGCCTGAAGGCAGTGAGCCCGACGGTCACTGGCAATGGCTGCCGCTGGAGTGGAAAGCGCTGTGACTGGATTGATCCGCAGCCTCGGCTTGCTCGCGCTGTTACTGAGCGCGGATGCCCGAGCAGTCGAAACGCCGACGCTCGATCCTGCGCAATCCCAGGTCTTTCGCGCCTGGTTCGTGCGCATCGCTCAGGAGCAGTTGAGCAAAGGCCCGAGCCCGCGCTGGTATCAGCAGGACTGCGCAGGGCTGGTGCGGTTTGCCGCCAACGAAGCGCTGAAAGTCCATGACGACAAATGGCTGCGCAGCAATGGCGTGTCCAACCGCTACCTGCCGCCGGAGCTGGCGTTGAGCGACGAGCAACGCAAGTTCGCCCAGCAATGGCAGCAGGGCGGCGGCAAGGTCGGGCCCTACGTCAACGCGATTAAATTGATTCAGTTCAACAGCCATCTGATCGGCCGCGACGTGTCCCAGGCGCGGCCCGGCGATCTGATGTTTTTCGATCAGGGCGACGACCAGCACCTGATGATCTGGATGGGCCGCTACATCGCCTATCACACCGGCACGACCACCCCAACCGACAACGGCATGCGATCGGCAAGCCTGCAGCAACTCATGACATGGAAGGACACTCGATGGATACCCGACGCAGCCAACCCCAACTTCATCGGCGTCTATCGACTGAACTTTCTCTCCCAATGACCGGTGCCCGCATGCTGCGTTTACTGCCTTTTCTGTTGCTCTTGGTCCTGCCGTTTTCGGCCGTGAATGCCGAAGACACCGTGGAGCCAAGCGGCTACACGCCGGTCTCCGGTGAAAGCTTTTTCCTGCTGGCCGACAGCAGTTTCGCCAGCGACGAGCAGGCGGTGGTGCGCCTCGAAGCACCGGGCCGTGACTACCGTCGCTTCCGCATGGAACCGTACGGCGGCGCCGACATCCGCGTGTACAAGATCGACAAGCCCCTGGACTTCCTCAAGCGCCAGAAGAACCTGCACCGCGTGGTCAGCGACGGCCAGTTCAAGGGCGAAGGCCTGTCGAATACCCTCGCGTACCTGTGGGACAACTGGTACCGCAAATCCCGTCGGGTGATGCAGCGTGCGTTCTCCTACGAGTCGCGCCAGCAAGTCACCGAGGAGGTGCCGGAACTGAAGATGGGCAACGCCATCGCGGCGCCGACGCCGTACGACGCTCATCCGCAATTTGCCCTGATTCCGGGGCTGCCGGTGGTCAGCCAGTTCCGTTATCCGCTGTGGCAGGCCAAGCCGATTCAGCCGCCTGCCGGGGTGAATCTGGCCGGGTCTTCCAGCGAGTTCGTCAGTGTTGCGCCGGGTAACGTTTACATCCCGCTGGGTAACCTGAAACCGGGTCTGTATCTGGTCGAAGCGCTGATTGGCAAGTACCGCGCGACCACCATGGTTTTCGTTTCCAACACCGTCGCGGTGAGCAAGATTGCCGGTGATGAATTGCTGGTTTGGGCCGCACGCAAACACGAAGGCAGCTCGGTGCCGAAGGTCAATGTGCTGTGGACCGACGGCCTCGGTGTAATGAGCAGCGGCGCCACCGATACCGATGGTCTGCTGCGCCTGAAACACGTAAGCCCCGAGCGTTCGTTCGTCATCGGCGAGGACGAAGAGGGCGGGGTGTTCGTCTCGGAAAACTTCTATTACGACAGCGAAATCTACGACACCAAACTCTATGCCTTCACCGATCGGCCGCTGTATCGCCCGGGCGATTGGGTGTCGCTGAAAATCGTCGGCCGCGAATTCAAGAACGCGCGGGATTCGGTGTTGCCGGGGGCGGCGGACGTCAATGTCAGCGTGCTCGATGCGACCGGCACCGAGTTGCAGCGGCTCGATCTGAAACTCGATTCGAAGGCCGGCACCCAGGGCCGCTTCCAGTTGCCGGACAACGCGGTGGCCGGTGGTTATGAGCTGCGTTTCAACTATAAGGATCAAGCCTACAGCAGCGCCTTCCGGGTGGCGGAGTACATCAAACCGCACTTCGAAATCTCGCTGAATCTGGCCAAGCAGGATTACCGCACCGGCGAACCGGTGAAGGGCAGCCTGGTGCTCCTGTACCCGGATGGAAAACCGGTGGCCAACGCCAAACTGACCCTGAGCCTGCGCGCCCAGCAACTGTCGATGGTCGACAACGAGCTGCAATACCTCGGGCAATTCCCGGTGGAGCTGACCAGCACCGAACTGACCACCGACAGCAAGGGCAACGCGACCCTCGACCTGCCGGCCGCCGACAAACCGAGCCGCTACATGCTCACCGTGTTCGCCAGCGATGGCGCGGCGTATCGGGTCAAGACCACCAAGGAAATCCTCATCGACCGTGGCGCCGCCAGCTTCCGTCTGACTGCGCCGCAGCGTTTCAGCGCGGTCGGTGACAAGGTCGCGTTCAGCTACGCCAACGAGGGCGGCAGTGAACAGGCCCAGGCCGTGGTGCCGAGCGGCTATAGCTGGGTTCGACTCGAAGACCAGACCACCGGCGAAGGCAAACTGGCGGCGAAAGACAAAGGCTTCAGCGTGACGTTCGATCGTCCGGGGACCTACAACCTGTCGCTGAAGGATCAGTTCGGCCGGGTGCTTGGTGGCACCGGCCATTCGGTCACTGGCGACGGCGTCAAGGCTGTGCCGGGCACCGTGGAAATCGTCCTCGACAAACCCGAGTACAAGGCCGGCGACGAAGCACTGGCGCTGATCACTTTCCCGGAGCCTGTCAGCGATGCACTGCTGTCGCTGGAGCGCGACAAGGTTGAAGCTACCGCGCTGCTGGCCAAGGGCGGCGACTGGCTGAAACTGGAAAAACTCAGCGAAACCCAATACCGCGCACGCATTCCTGTGAAGAACAACTTTGCGCCGAACCTGACGTTCTCGGTGCTGTACACCAAGGGCGGTCAGTACAGCTTTCAGAACGCGGGGATCAAGGTTGTTGCGCCGCAGATCGACGTGGCGATCAAGACCGACAAAGACACCTATCAACCGGGCGATACCGTGACGGTCGACCTGACCACGCAATTCGCCGGCAAGGCTGTGCCGGCGCACCTGACGGTCAGCGTCGTGGATGAAATGGTCTACGCGTTGCAACCGGAAGTCGCGCCGACCATTGATCAGTTCTTCTATCACCCGCGCCGCAATAACGTGCGCACCAGCGCCAGCCTGTCGTTCATCAGTTACGACGTGGCATTGCCGGGCAGCCCTGGCGCGCCGGGCAAGGCCAACCGCAGCGAGCGCGGGGTGAAAGTGCTGGAGCGGCCGCGTCGCGAAGACGTCGACACCGCTGCGTGGCAGCCTGAGTTGCTGACCGATGCCGACGGCAAGACCCGCTTCACCTTCAAAATGCCGGACTCGCTGACTCGCTGGCGCATCACTGCGCGGGCGATTGCCGATGACGGTCAGGTCGGGCAGAAGAAGCAGTTCGTCCGCTCGGAAAAACCGCTGTACCTGAAGTGGAGCGGGCCAAGCAAATTCCGCAAGGGCGATCAGCCGCAACTTGGCGTGTTCGCCTTCAGCCAGGCCGAGAAGCCGGTCAAGGCTGAGCTGGTGACGCACTACGCCGGCGCCGAACAGCGCCTGCCGGTGACCCTGAACAACGGCATCAACTACCTGCCGCTGCCGGCCTTCGCCTTGGCCACCGGCGAGTGGAGCGCCGAACTGGTGCAGGACGGCAAAACCGCCGACGCCCTCGCGGTGCGCCTGACCGCGACCGGCGAAGGCTGGCAAGTGACGCAGACTCAAAGCCTCGACGTAGCCAGCGGTGACACGCCGCTGAGCCTTCCGGCAGACGCCACCGACATTCGCCTGCGTCTGGATGACAGCCCGCAAGCGCTGTTCCGTTCGGCCCTCGACGACCTGCTCAGCTATCCGTACGGCGGCGTCGAGCAGACCGCCAGCCGCTTGCTGCCGCTGAGCATCGCCTATCCGTCGCTGGCATCGAACCCGCAGATCCGTGACCGCTTGCGTTTGATCATGCAGAACAGCCGTCTGCGTCTGGTGCAAATGGCCGGGCCGTCGGCGAGCTTCACCTGGTGGGGCTTCGACGGCGAGCCGGATGCGTTCCTCACCGCTTACGCCTATTACGCCGACTGGAACGCCAGCCAGGTGTTGGAGCTGACCTTGCCGCCGGAGCACTGGCAGCGGGTGTTGGAGGTCTACGCCAAGCAGGCGCCGAACACGCCGTTGCTGCAACGGGCGCTGATCCTGTCGTTCGCCAAACAGATGCACTTGCCGGTCAACACGCTGCTTAGCGGTTTGCTGGAGGATCTGGCCAAGGCCGGGGAAGGCAATGCCGAAACCCTGATGGACGACGGCGAAGACAGTCTGGTGATGGGCGATCCGGATTCGGCGCTCGGTCTGGCGGCGGCGCGGGTCTTGACCGCATCGCTGGCCACGCAGTCGAAAGTCGCTTTGCCGGACGCGTTCAACCGTCAGCTGGGCGCTGCGCAACAGCGTTTGGCCGTCAGCTCGCAACCGTTTGTCGAAGCATTGAACCTGTCGCTGCAACCGTTCGATCAGGCCCGTGCAACAGCGTTGTTGCAGCGCCTGCTGCCGCAGCAATCGACCCTCGAACGTGCGCTGGCGCTGACCTGGCTGCAACGCAGCATCGCTCAGGCGTCGCCGACCATCGCGCTGGCACCGGGCGACGGCTGGAAGAAAAACTACGGCGCGACCGGCGAGATGTTCTGGACGTGGCAGGGGGCTGCGCCGGTGCCGAGCGTGTTGACGGTGTCGGGCACTCAGGAGCGTCCGTTGCGTGCCGCGTTGAGCTTCCAGACCCAGCAACCGGCGGTCGATCCGATGGCGGTGACTATCACTCGTCGCCTGTCGCGTCTGGTGCCGGGTGACGAAGCCTTCACCTTCAAACTGGAACCGGTCGGCAGCAAGCCGTTGTCCAGCGACAGTCTGTATCTGGACGAAGTGATCCTCACCAGCAAAGCACCGAAACCGCTGCGCTACGGCATGCTCGAAGTGCCGTTGCCGCCGGGCGCCGATGTCGAGCGCACCACGTGGGGCATCAAGTTGCAGGGCAAGGACGGCACCGAGCCGACCGCGCTGGAGAAAGCACGTTTCGAACCGGGCCAACTAGCCTACGCGGTGCCGGTGGATGCGCTGAGCGGTGAATTGCGTCTGCGCCATCTGGTGCGTTTCTCGCAGAAAGGCCAGTTCAACCTGCCACCGGTGCGTTTCACTCAGGTCTACGCACCGCAGCATCAGGCCCGCGAAGCGAAAGCGGCCCTCGGTCAGGTCACGGTCAACTGACATGACCCGGCCGCTGCTGTGGCTGCTGATGTGTGTGATTCCTGCGCTGGCGACGGCACAGGATGAACCGTTGCGCGTGGCTTACAAGGGCGAACTGTTGTCGCTGAACACCACGCAACTGACCGCTCGCGAGCCGTTGCCATCGTCGCTGGAGACGCCGCTGGGCAGTCTGTGGAAGGTGTTCGTTTACGCGTGGCTGGTGGATACCGGCGCACGGGAACCGGCGTATGAATGTCGCGGACAGTCGAAGGAAGAAGTCTATTGCTGCGCTTCGGGCGGCAAGATCGAACGTGAACAGGCGCTGGTGAAATCCTGCGGGCTGTATTTCGAGCCGGCGCGGTTGGGCATAACTGCTGGCGACTGGAGAACCTATTGGCAGGCGCGACAGGCGCCTTCGTGGTTGCTGGAGCTACCATCGGTGCAACCGGCTACCCGGGTGTCCGTGGCTGACTTGCTGAAGGTTTTGTCTAGGTTGCCGGCTCAGGATCAGCTGCGCCGGGCGCTGCTCGACGTGGTGCTGAACGCGGCGGACGGCAATGTCGTCGGTGAACTCGGCGGACGCTTGCGGGTGAAAACCTGGAGCTGGCTCGGCGATCAGGACCCGCAATCACGTCAGGGCGGTTTCGCTGGCTGGACGGCGGACGGTTCGCCGATCTGGGCCGGTGGCCGGGGCACCAGTCAGATGGTTCTGCGGCATTACGGTTCGGCGTTGGCGACGGTGTTGCCCGCGTCATGGCCGGCGGACGCGGGGCGATGTGTCGAGGTCGGTTTGTTTTCGCGTTATCCCGTTACCCGGGTTCTGGCCGGTGATCGGGTGGCGGGTTCCGGCCCGTTGCAGGGCGATTACCATGTCGAATTCGCCAACGGCAATGCGCTGGATATCTACAGCGACGGCGAACTGTTTCTGCTCAACGACAAGCTTGTGGCGCGGCTGGATCGTGAAGAGTACGTCGCTCGAGTTCTTGAGCGTGAAGCCAAACCGGAACCTGCTGAAGCGGCTAAGGCATTGGCCGTGGCGATCCGTACGTATCTGCTGCAAAACGCCACGCGCAACGGCGAATGCCTGAGCATCGATGACAGCAGCACCCGTCAACGGGTCGCACCACGTCCAGCCTCCGCCGAATCACGCAACATCGCCGCGTGGACGTCAGATCTGGTGCTGGCCGGCAGCACCGTCACCTATCACTCCGATCAACCCGGCCCCGACAAGCTGGCCTGGCAACAAGCCGTCGAACAAGCCAATGCCGGCCAGCGTTACGACGCGATTCTGCTGCACGCTTATCCGCGCGCGAGCCTCAGTCGCTGGGACAACCCGGTGGCGTCCTGCGAAGCGCTGCCCGCCGCGCAAGACTGGCTGCAAAAACAGCGGCGCGGCTGGCGTACTAGGCTGGAAAGCGAAACCGGCTACAACGAAGTCAGCACTTTCGCCGTCTGCAAACTCGCCTTCGGCCGCCCCTTCGTCGACCGCGAACGTCAGCGCATCTATGTGCGCGGCGTACTGACTTTGCAGGACCGCCTCGACCTGACTCACGAATACCTGCACCTGGCCTTTGAAGCACACCCCAACGGCCAGGATGAAACCTACATCGAAGGGCTCGCCCGTCACCTTTTGCTGGAATAGACCATGACACTCCGTTATCCACAGGTCTTGCTGTTGCTCTGCGCGCTCAATGCATTGCCGATGGCGATGGCCGCCGACAGCGTCAAACTCGACACCCCGATCGGCGGCTGGCGCAGCGGCGCGCCTGAAGGTGAGGGCGAGAGCTTTCGCCAGACCGTCAACTACCCGGCCTCCTCGGTGAACACCCCGGTCGGCCAGGCCAACACCGCGCGCATCAGCGGCGAAATCAAAGCCACCCCGAAGAGCAAAGAGCCCGGCCGCCTGATCGTCAACGGCGTCAGCATGCCGCTTAAAATCGACGACAGCGGTCGCTTCGATCGCCCGTTCTCCTTCCCCAACGGCAGCAACAGCGTCGAAGTGCGCAGCCCCGACGGCCAGCAACGCCACCGCACGCAATTCCTCAACGTCAGCGGCGGCGCCACCCCGGCCAAGCTGCGCGTGCTGCTGTCCTGGGACAGCGACGGCACCGACCTCGACCTGCACCTGATCACACCTGACGGCGCGCACATCTGGTACGGCGACCGCGTAGCTCCCAACGGCGCCGCGCTGGACGTCGACGTGACCACTGGTTACGGCCCGGAAATCTTCGCCATGCCGGCGCCGATCAAGGGGCAGTATCTGGTGTATGTGAACTACTTTGGCGGTGGTTATCGCGGGGATGATGAAGGTGGGGAAGAGGCGGTACAGCCGCTGACTACGGCGCAGGTCACGGTGATTACCGAGGAAGGGACACCCAGCGAGAAGATGGAGACGTTCCTGGTGCCGATGCGGGCGGTGGGGGAGTTGACGTTGGTGAAGTCGTTTAGTTATCCGTGAGGGTAATTGGGCAGCAGGTGCTGCCCAATTTCAGAATTGACCCTAATGATTAACTGGCTCAGGGTTGGGACGACAGTCGATCCTGTGCAGCGTCATAAGCCGCCTCTCGCTCCCTCTTTCCGATAGCGACTACGAACACCACAATTTCGTGATCAATCACCTGATAAATCAGGCGATATCCAGCACTTTTCAGCTTCACCTTGTAGCAATCCGGCAGTTCCCGAAGCCTGTTGGCTTCTATGCGAGGATTTTCGAGAACCTCGGCGAGTTTCTTTTTGAACTGTTCACGGACCGTATCGCCCAGCTTGTTCCATTCCTTCAATGCACGACGATCAAACTCGAGGTCATAGGTCATCCAGACTTACCTTGACTCGCTGAGGAGCGGCAAGTCGTTCAGTGACCACGGCGATAAGCGCTTCATCTTCTTCGCTAATCAATGCCGCTTTGAATGGTAGTTTGCCCCGGTCCGCGACGTATTGAAGCGTTTGGCGCAGAAGCTCTGAGGGTGTCAGCCCGAGCTTTTCCAGCTCTGCGAAGGCGCGCTGTTTCAGTTCGTCGTCGATACGAATGTTGATGGATGCCATGATGAGTTACCTGTAATGACGTTTGTCTTTACGGTACAAGCGCGTTTGGTATCCGGCAAGCGGCGATTCAGATTTCGGACGGTAGGTTTGGCTTTTCAGCAGGCATTAAAAAGCCGGCTTGTGGCCGGCTTCTCGGGGACTGGCTTGGTTTATTTTTGGTAAACCGCGCCAGCCTTCAAAACGTACACCCGGATCTTGCGCCCGGCTGTGGGACTTGGTCAGACAGTGGTCTGCCGCGTCAGGCGTCATCTGGGCCGCTTGGCGGGTCGATGCGCGAATGTGGGGCGCAGGATACTGAGTTTTGCTTCTGATTCCCAGCTTGAAGTGCGGTTTAGAGCGATCAAACTGGAGAAAATCCAGGATTTGTACCGACTTTCAGGGCCTCATCGCCAGCAGGCTGGCTCCCACCACACCGGGTTACTCAGAGAAACGGCACCACCGGCCGCCGTTTGCCCAGCGTCGACCACCAGAACACCCACCCCAATACATGAATCCTCTGCTCCTCGATTTGCGCCGCCCGGAAGATTTCGTCCGGGTATTCGGCGCTGTTGTGGCTGCGCAGGCGCAAGGCGTTGCCGGGCATGCGGTGCAGGTATTTGATGCGCAGCATGCCGTCGTGTTCGATGGCGTAGATTTCGCCGTCCACAACCTGGGTCAGGCCGCGGTCGATGGCGAGGGTGGAGCCGTCTTCGATTTTCTCGGCCATGCTGTTGCCGATCATGTGGGTGCAGATGGCGTCGGTGTGGCGGATTTCCAGGGTTTCGAGGTGGCTGCGGGGCAGGCGGATGGTTTGCTCCGGGTCCTTGATGACATGGGTCTTGTCGGAGCCAGGGGCCGTAGGGGCTTCCTTGTAGAGCGGCAGTTCGATGTCGGTGGATTCGAGCACCGTATAGACGCCCTGAATCGCCTGGGCATCCAGTGTGTCGCCGGCGGTGTACAGGTGCGGCGCTTCTTTCGGGCCTTCACCGGTCTTCAGCCATTGGCTGTTGACGGACAGCAGGCGCGCAACTTCTTCCATGCGGTACGCGGGTACGCCTCGGGTGTACCAGTTATGAACGTTTTGGGCTTCCGTGCCCCAGAACTTTGCGAATCCCGTGGTGGTGATATTCGCAGCTTCCAGGAGTGCCTTGAATCTTGGACCGCTAGTGTTCTTTCTCATAAACACGAGTCTACGGCCGGCCTAGAGCGGTTTGAATAAACCTTGCGTTCAAAATCGCGGCAAATTTTGCGACGGGATGTAAGACGTACTTGTGGGAAATTACACACACTAAAACTTTTCTGTAGGGCGCCATAAACAAGTCGTTTAAGACCCTGCCAGCCAGGCACAAAAAACCCCGGATCAACCGGGGTTTTCTTCAAGCGTGTCGCAGGTCGCGAGGCTTAGCCTTTGTAGGCAGCAACCGACTTGGTGATCGCGGCGCGGGCAGCGTCAGCGCCGTCCCAGCCTTCGATTTTCACCCATTTGCCTTTTTCGAGATCTTTGTAGTTCGCGAAGAAGTGCTCGATCTGCTGGATCAGCAGGGCTGGCAGGTCGGTGTATTCCTTCACGTCCACGTACAGCTGGGACAGCTTGTCGTGTGGGACTGCGATGACTTTGGCGTCGCCGCCGCCGTCGTCGGTCATGTTCAGGATGCCGACCGGGCGCGCGCGGATCACCGAACCTGGAGCAACCGGGTAAGGGGTTACAACCAGCACGTCCAGGGGATCACCGTCGTCAGCCAGGGTGTTCGGGATATAACCGTAGTTGGCCGGGTAGAACATCGGGGTGGCCATGAAACGGTCAACGAACAGGCAATCGCTGTCTTTGTCGATTTCGTATTTGATCGGCGCGTGGTTGGCCGGGATCTCGATCGCGACGTAGATGTCGTTCGGCAGGTCTTTGCCAGCCGGAATCTTGCTGTAGCTCATTGGGCGTTGCCCCCGTTAGTAGACCAAAACACTTGGCCGGATTGACCAAAAAGTGGCGGCGATTATAGGCATATTCCACTCACGATGCCATGCACCGAAGGTCGTCCAGGCCTTAGTCGTGTGCCTGATAGACCGGGTCCTTGGCCTGAAGTTGCTTCAGCCGTGCCAGTGGATCCTGTCGATAGAAAAGCTGCAACTGCGCATACACCTGTGGATAAGCCTCGTGCAGCAGATCCGGAGCGCTGAAGAAGTACTCGCTGGTGACGGCGAAGAACTCGGCCGGGTTCTCGGCGGCATACGGGTCGATGGCGGTTTCTGCGTCGGGGTGGCGGTCGAGCTGGTGGTTGAGATCGTCGTAGGCAGCCTGCATCACCTGGGCCCAGTCGCTGACCCGCATGTCAGCGTGCAGCGGCGGCAGACCGTTGGCGTCGCCGTTGAGCATGTCGAGTTTGTGCGCGAGTTCGTGGATCACCAGGTTGTAGCCTTCCCAGCCACCACTGGCCATCACCCCGGGCCAGGCGAGGATGATCGGCCCTTGCTGCCAGGCTTCACCGCTGTGCTCGCCGTCCCATTCGTGCTCC
Source organism: Pseudomonas sp. stari2 (assembly GCF_040760005.1). NCBI lineage: Bacteria > Pseudomonadati > Pseudomonadota > Gammaproteobacteria > Pseudomonadales > Pseudomonadaceae > Pseudomonas > Pseudomonas sp. Stari2. Next base: position 5,751,421 of record NZ_CP099760.1, on the reverse strand, counting down.
ACACCACTGGCATCGCGATGGCGCTGGGGGCTGAGGAAGTCGTCGGGGTACAGAATGATTTCGTGGAAGCCCTGATACCAGTTCAGATCGCCAAGGTGCAGTAGTGGCAATTGCGCCTGGGCGGCGAGCAGCAGGCGTTGTTCCTGATGCAGTTCGACGCCGGGCAGGGCGGTCAGGTGCTTGTCTCCGAGGAACAGGACACTGGCTTCGCGCAGCCACTGATCTTCCGTGGCGCTGATACCGTCGAGGAAGCTCAAGTGGTGACGCACCCGCTGCCACATATCATCGGCAATCGGGTGCTTCGCCAGAGTGCGTCGGCGTCGCCAGGCGCTCAGTGACCACATCGGTTCAGCGCGATTCGGCTTTGGAACCGGCACCGCCGAGGCGGCTGCGGAGCATGCCGATGATCATAGGCACCAGCGACAGAAGGATGATACCGACCACCAGCAGCGACAGGTTCTTCTTGATGAACGGCACGTTGCCGAAGAAGTAGCCCAGGGTCACCAGGCCGCCGACCCACAGGATGGTGCCGAATACGCTGAAGCCGAAAAAACGCGGGTAAGGCATCTTGGCAACACCGGCGACGAACGGCGCAAACGTACGGATGATCGGCAGGAAGCGCGCCAGGGTCACGGTTTTGCCGCCGTGCTTGTCGTAGAAGTCATGGGTCTGTTGCAGATAATCCCGGCGGAAAATCTTCGAGTTCGGATTGCTGAACAGTTTTTCCCCTGCCGTTCGTCCGATCACGTAGTTGGTGCTGTCGCCGAGAATCGCCGCCAACATCAGCAGGCCCGCCAGCAGCACCGGGTCCATGCCGCCGCCTGCGGCCACTGCGCCGGCGATGAACAGCAACGAATCGCCAGGCAGGAACGGCGTGACCACCAGGCCGGTTTCGCAAAAGATAACCAGAAACAGGATGGCGTAGATCCAGGTCCCATAGTTGTTCACCAGCATGTCGAGGTAGACGTCGAGATGCAGAATGATGTCGATCGGGTTGAAATCCATGTGGGCACCTGTCGTGATGGCCCGACTCGGCAGGCCTGTGCGGATGATTCGGTGTAAGCCTACAGACGGGTGTAGTTTTTCTTACAAGCCGGAAAGCTCCGAATTATACGGTCTGAAAGGTGAAAAGCGCGTTGGTTTTGTAGCGGGGCGTTTCGAAGGGGAACACGGCGCCGGCCTATGTGGCGATGGGGTTTGCTCCTTCGCCACGATGGCCAGCTTGCGCACTGTTAGAAAAAATCAGAGTTCGTCGCTGATCGGCAGCACATAGTTCTTGAACTCGGTGTCTTCCTTGAATCCGATGGATTCGTAGGTTTTCTGCGCCACTTCGTTGTCGCTGCTGGTGGACACGCGCATACGCACGGCCTGGGTTTCCTTGGCCATTTTCTTGGCCGTGCGGATCAGGTTGTCGGCGACCAGCTGGCGGCGGGCGTCTTCGGCGACATAGATGTCGTTGAGGATCCACACGCGCTTGAGCGACAGGGAGGAAAAGCTCGGATAGAGCTGGCAGAAGCCCATGAGCTTCTTGTCGTCGTCATCGGCCAGCGCCAGGTAGATCACCGATTCCTTGCGTCGCAGGCGCTTTTCGAGAAAGGCCCGGGACGAGTCCGGATAGGGCAGGGAGCCGTAGAACTCGCGGTACTTAACGAACAACGGGGTCAGCAAATCCAGGTGTTCGAGGGTCGCTTGGATAATCCGCATGGTAGGTCTCGTCCTTCAAGTGGCTGTCTTCACGTGGGGCTGACGGCATCGGGAAACCTTGGGCGGCCGTGCGTCGATCCTGCCTCAAACCGGCGCAGAAAGGCAATGCGGAAACGGTTCAGGCTGGGGGCGGATCAAGTAGGAAATTACTCTTCATGTCTGTACCGGCTTCCGATTCCAGCGTCTGAACCTGCGCCTCGTCCTTCAGATTGACCCCCGATAGCTGCCGTCTACAGGCTTCGCGCATCAGATACAGCAGGCGATGGGCCGCCATGCCGTAGCTGAGCCCTTCCAGCCGCACGTTGGAGATGCAATTGCGGTAGGCATCCGTGAGACCGACCTTTGGATTGTAGGTGAAATATAAACCCAGGCTGTCCGGGGAGCTGAGCCCGGGGCGCTCTCCGATCAGCATCACGACCATTTTGGCGCCCAGCAACTGGCCGACTTCATCGCCAACCGCCACCCGCCCTTGTTCCACCAGCACCACCGGCGCGGTCGACCATTGGTCGGCGCTCATCTGTTCCTCCAGTCGGGTCAGGAACGGCAGGGTATGCCGATGCACCGCCAGCGCCGAGAGGCCATCAGCCACGACGATCACCAGATCCACGCCACCCGGATGCGCCAGGGCGTATTCACGCAGGGTCTGGGCGGATTGATCGCTCAATTTGCGCCCCAGATCCGGGCGTTGCAGGTAGCTGTTGCGATCCACGGCCGCGCTGTGCAGCAGCAGACTTTCGCGCCGGCGTTCAGCCAGTTGGGCGCTGAGCCCGGCGTGATCGAACGGCAAGTGCACTGCGTCCCGGGCCTGCGCGTGGGCGTATTGGAAATCCAGTTGTGCGCTGGTCGGCAGGCTGGTGCCGGTGCGGCCGAGGGCGATGCGCGCCGGGGTCAGGCGACGCAGCTCCAGCCACGGGTTTTGCGGATCGACGGGCGGTTTTTCCATCTGACTCATCCCAGTTGCGCCAACGCCTGGCGAAAGGCCGGCGGCAGGTTGTTGCCGAAGCGGACCTTGCCGTCCGCCTGGGTGAAAATGCCCATGTTCGCCAGCCACTGCTCGAACTCAGGGGCCGGTTTCAGACCCAGGGTCTGACGCGCGTAGAGGGCGTCGTGGAACGAGGTGGTCTGGTAGTTGAGCATGATGTCGTCGGAGCCGGGGATGCCCATGATGAAGTTGATCCCCGCAACGCCCAGCAAGGTCAGCAGGGTGTCCATGTCATCCTGGTCGGCTTCGGCGTGGTTGGTGTAGCAGATATCGCAGCCCATCGGCACACCGAGCAACTTGCCGCAGAAGTGGTCTTCGAGGCCGGCGCGGATGATCTGCTTGCCGTTGTAAAGGTATTCCGGCCCGATGAAGCCTACGACGGTGTTCACCAGAAACGGCTTGAAATGTCGTGCCACGGCGTAGGCCCGGGTCTCGCAGGTCTGTTGATCGACACCGTGGTGGGCGTTGGCGGACAGTGCGCTGCCCTGGCCGGTCTCGAAATACATCAGGTTCTGCCCGAGCGTGCCGCGATTGAGGCTCAGGCCCGCTTCATAACCCTCCTGCAACACGTTCAGATTGATGCCGAAACTGGCATTGGCCGCTTCGGTGCCGGCAATCGACTGGAACACCAGATCCAGCGGCACACCACGGTTGATCGCCTCTATAGAAGTGGTGACATGAGTCAGCACGCAGGCCTGGGTCGGAATGTCATAGCGCTGGATGATTGCGTCGAGCATTTCCAGCATCGCGCAGATCGAGGCGATGCTGTCGGTGGCCGGGTTGATGCCGATCATGGCATCGCCGTTGCCATACAGCAGACCGTCGAGAATGCTCGCGGCGATGCCGGACGGTTCGTCGGTCGGATGATTGGGTTGCAGCCTTGTGGATAACCTTCCACGCAGGCCGAGGGTGCCGCGAAATTTCGTCACGACGCGGATCTTCTGCGCCACCAGCACCAGATCCTGCACGCGCATGATCTTCGACACGGCGGCGACCATTTCCGGTGTCAGGCCGGGGGCCAGAGCACGCAGGCTGGATTCGTCGGCTGCTTCGCTCAACAACCAGTCGCGAAAGCCGCCAACCGTGAGATGGCTGACGACTGCAAAGGCCTGTTTGTCATGGCTGTCGAGGATCAGCCGGGTGACTTCATCGGCTTCGTAGGGAATCAGTGCTTCCTGCAGGAAATGTTTGAGCGGGATGTCGGCCAGCGCCATTTGCGCGGCGACCCGCTCGCCATCGTTGAGCGCGGCGACGCCGGCCAGAAAATCCCCGGAGCGCGCCGGACTGGCCTTGGCCATCACGTCCTTGAGGCTGTCGAAGCGGTAGGTCTGGGCGCCGACGGTATGGGCAAATGCGGCCATGGGGCGCGGTCCTCCTGAATGAATGCTTTTAGTGCAGGCACCGAGCCTGAGGCCCGGTGCCGGTGCAACTTCTAGATACCTTCGAGCATAGCGTCTGCCGGTGCTTCGGAGCGTTGTTTGGCGGTCAGCTGGAAATACAGGTAACCGGCAGCCATGAAACCCAGGAACACACAACCGATCAGCGTGTTGAACCAGGCCATCGCCACCAGGCACACCACCGCCAGAAACAGCGCGATACCCGGCACGATCGGATAGCCCGGAGCGCGGAAGGTACGCTCAAGGTTCGGCTCGGTTTTGCGCAGTTTGAACAGGCTGAGCATGCTGATGATGTACATCACGATGGCACCGAACACCGACATGGTGATCATCGCGGCGGTGAGACTCATGCCTTGCAGATTGACCAGGCCATCGCTGTAGATCGCGGCGATGCCGATGACGCCACCGGCCAGGATCGCCCGGTGCGGGGTCTGGAAGCGTGAGAGTTTGGCCAGGCTTTTCGGAAGGTAACCGGCCCGGGCCAGGGCAAAGAACTGCCGCGAGTAGCCGAGGATGATCCCGTGAAAACTCGCCACCAGCCCGAACAGGCCGATCCACACCAGCATGTGCATCCACGTCGAGTTGTTGCCGACCACCGCTTTCATCGCCTGAGGCAGCGGGTCGTTAATGTTCGCCAGTTGTCGCCAGTCGCCGACGCCGCCGGCCATCACCATCACGCCGATGGCCAGGAACACCAGGGTCAGGATGCCGCTGACATAGGCCTTGGGAATCGTGCGTTTCGGGTCCTTGGCTTCCTCGGCCGCCATGGCCGCGCCCTCGATGGCGAGGAAAAACCAGATCGCGAAAGGAATGGCGGCGAAAATGCCGGGAATCGAACCGAGGCTGAACTCGCTGGAGCCTGACCAGCCGTTGAGCACGAAGTTGCTGAAGCTGAAGCCCGGCGCGACCACGCCCATGAACACCAGCAGTTCGGCAACCGCCAGCACGGTGACCACCAGTTCAAAGGTCGCGGCGATGCTGACGCCGAGGATGTTCAAGGTCATGAACACGAAATACGCGCCGACCGCCGCGACTTTCGGATCAAGCTCCGGATATTGCACGTTGAGATAGGCGCCAATGGCCATGGCGATGGCCGGCGGGGCAAAGACGAATTCGATCAGCGTGGCGATCCCGGCGATCAGTCCGCCTTTTTCACCGAATGCCCGGCGACTGTAGGCAAACGGCCCGCCCGCATGGGGAATCGCGGTGGTCAGCTCGGTGAAACTGAAGATGAAGCAGGTATACATTGTCGCGACCATCAGGGCCGTAACCAGGAACCCCAGGGTTCCCGCGGTGCCCCAGCCATAACTCCAGCCGAAGTATTCGCCGGAAATCACCAGGCCGACGGCAATGCCCCACAGATGCAGGGTGCCGAGTGTGGGTTTGAGCTGTGTGGTGGAAGTCATAAGTCCTCTCTGTCTTTTTTATTGTTCGATCTGTTGGACTTTCGGGTGCAGCGGTTGAGTGAGTGGGTGCTGTTCACGCAGCGGCAGTTTTCAGGCAAATCCTGAATGACGGGTACGCAAGGCCCGTGCCAGAGCGGCCAGACCAGGGTTTGTCATCGGGAAGAAAAGGGCGACACCGATCGTTCGGTGCCGCCCGGTCTTTTTAGAAGAAGCCCAGCGGGTTGATGTCGTAGCTCACCAGCAGGTTTTTGGTCTGCTGGTAGTGGTCGAGCATCATTTTGTGGGTTTCACGGCCGACGCCGGATTTCTTGTACCCGCCGAACGCGGCATGCGCCGGGTACAGGTGGTAGCAGTTGGTCCACACACGACCGGCCTTGATGGCGCGGCCCATGCGATAGGCGCGGTTGATGTCGCGGGTCCAGAGGCCGGCGCCGAGGCCGAACTCGGTGTCGTTGGCAATCGCCAGGGCTTCGGCCTCGTCCTTGAAAGTGGTGATGCTCACCACCGGCCCGAAGATTTCTTCCTGGAACACCCGCATCTTGTTGGTGCCCTTGAGCAGGGTCGGCTGGATGTAATAACCGGAGGCCAGGTTGCCTTCGAGTTTTTCCACCTTGCCGCCGGTCAGCAGTTCGGCACCTTCGCCCTTGGCGATTTCCAGGTACGACAGGATCTTGTCGAATTGCTGCTCGGACGCCTGGGCGCCGACCATGGTGTCGGTGTCGAGCGGGTCGCCGCGTTTGATCTGGCTGACTTTCTTCATCACCGCTTCCATGAACTGCGGATAGATCGACTCCTGTACCAGCGCGCGGGAAGGGCAGGTGCAGACTTCGCCCTGGTTGAAGAACGCCAGCACCAGGCCTTCAGCAGCTTTTTCAATGAAGCTTGGCTCGGCCTGCATGATGTCTTCGAAGAAGATGTTCGGCGACTTGCCGCCCAGCTCAACGGTGGACGGGATGATGTTCTCGGCGGCGCATTTCATGATGTGCGAGCCGACCGGGGTCGAGCCGGTGAAGGCGATCTTGGCGATGCGTTTGCTGGTGGCCAGGGCTTCGCCGGCTTCTTTGCCGAACCCTTGCACCACATTGAGTACGCCCGGTGGCAGCAGGTCACCGATCAGTTCCAGCAGCACGCTGATGCCCAGCGGGGTTTGTTCGGCAGGTTTGAGCACCACGCAGTTGCCGGCAGCCAGGGCCGGGGCGAGTTTCCACGCGGCCATCAGGATCGGGAAGTTCCACGGGATGATCTGGCCGACCACGCCCAGCGGTTCATGGATGTGATAGGCCACGGTGTTGCCGTCGATCTCGGCGGCGCTGCCTTCCTGGGCGCGCAGGCACCCGGCGAAATAGCGGAAGTGGTCGGCGGCCAGCGGGATGTCGGCGTTGAGGGTTTCGCGGATGGCTTTGCCGTTGTCCCAGGTTTCGGTGATTGCCAGGGTTTCGAGGTTCTGTTCGATACGGTCGGCGATTTTCAGCAGGATCAGCGAACGGGCCTGGGCGGAGGTCGAGCCCCATGCATCGGCAGCGGCATGAGCAGCGTCCAGTGCCTTGTCGATGTCTTCGGCAGTGGAGCGTGGGAATTCGGCAATCGGCTGGCCATTGACCGGCGAGGTATTGGTGAAGTACTGACCTTTGACTGGCGCGACGAACTCGCCGCCGATGTAGTTACCGTACTTGCTCTTGAACGAGACTTTGGCGCCTTCAGTACCGGGGTGAGCGTAACGCATGATGATGTTCTCCTTGGCTTTGTACTTATTAGAGAAACGCGCATGTGCGCTTGCTATAAGCGTAGAGCAAAGGTCGGGCCACTGCCGTGCAGCTCAGACAAATCAAGGCCTTGCGTGTTTTGTCTCGGACAAATGGCAAGCGTCTGTGACGGTATCGGTACAGCTCGGGTGACAGTTTGTACCGCTTCTGGCACAACCCGTGACCGGGCGGTCTTGCCAGCATTGCAAAGACCGGTTGGCTGGAGGATGCTGGGCACCACTTCACGCATGGGCCGATGAGCCTCGGGGAGAATAATAAGAAATGCACGACAACCATTTGAGTCGCCATGCCCAACAGGTTCTCACCGTCACCCAGGGCAAGCCGCACCTGCATGGCCCCGGTGCCGACCCGTCGATCGCCCGCTCGTGGCTGCGTTGTCTTGAGGACTATCACCTCGACCCGGCCCTGACCATGGCGCCGACCGTGCTCGAACACGGTCGTGTCCTCGAAAGCCGCGAACGGCTGCAACAAGTGTTGCAGATCGCCGGCAATGAAATGACCAGCCTGCATCAACAACTCTCCGGCGCCGGCCACGCGGTGCTGCTGACCGACGCGCGCGGGGTGATCCTCAACTGTGTCACTGCCCCTTCCGAGCGCAGGATCTTCGAACGGGCCGGCCTGTGGCTGGGCTCCGACTGGAGCGAAGCCTGCGAAGGCACCAACGGCATCGGCACCTGCCTGGTGGAGCGCCAGGCCCTGACCATTCATCAGGACGAGCATTTCCGTGGTCGCCACACTGGGCTGACCTGCTCGGCGAGCCCGGTGTTCGACCCCCACGGCGAGTTGCTGGCGGTGCTCGACGTGTCCTCGGCGCGGCCGGACGTTTCACGGCAGAGCCAGTTCCACACCATGGCGCTGGTCAATCTGTCGGCGAAGATGATCGAGAGCTGTTACTTCCTGCGCTGTTTCGATAATCAATGGTTGCTGCGTTTCCATCTCCAGGCCGAATCCGTCGGGCTTTTCAGTGAAGGGCTGCTCGCGTTCGACGGGGAAGGGCGGATCAGTGCGGTCAACCAGAGCGCATTGAACCTGCTCGGCCATATTCGTGGTGGTTTGCTTGGCAAACCGGTAGAGGTGTTTTTCGATTGTTCGCTGGATGAATTGCTCGGGCGCGCCAGTGCTCATGCCAGCGCAAGCTGGCCGCTGCGTACCCGCGATGGTCGGCATCTGTTTGCGGTGTTGCGCGGAGAAGCGCGCAAGCCGTCTCCCGTCCTGCCGAAACCGGCAGCTCCCGAGGCGCCGCGCCTTGCCGGCATTTGCCTGGGCGATGCAGGGCTGCAGACGGATTTTCGCAAGGCCCTGCGGGTGTTCGAGCGCGACGTTCCGCTGCTGGTCAACGGCGAAACCGGCTCCGGCAAGGAAGCATTCGCCAAGGCTGTGCACAACGCCAGTCAGCGCGCCGGCAAAGCCTTCGTCGCGCTCAACTGCGCGGCGATTCCCGAAAGCCTGATCGAGAGCGAACTGTTCGGCTATCGCGGCGGCAGCTTTACCGGCGCGCGCAAGGACGGCATGCGTGGCAAGTTGCAGCAGGCCGACGGTGGCACGCTGTTTCTCGACGAAATCGGCGATATGCCGCTGACCTTGCAGACCCGTCTGCTGCGAGTGCTGGAAGACCGGCAAGTGGTACCGATCGGTGGCGAGCCGGAAGCGGTCAACGTGCGGATCATCAGCGCCACGCACCGCAATCTGCTGGAGCGGGTTGGCGACGGCAGTTTCCGTGAAGACCTCTACTATCGGCTCAACGGGCTGGAAGTGGCGCTGCCGCCATTGCGCGAGCGCAGTGACAAATCCGAATTGCTGGATTTTTTGCTGGCCGAAGAGGCGGGTGGAGAAACGATCCTGATCGAAGAGCCGGCGCGCCGGGCGTTGCTCGGGTTCAACTGGCCAGGCAATGTGCGGCAGATGCGCAACGTGCTGCGCACGCTGGCGGCGTTGTGCGATGAGGGGCGGATCGGGCTGGATGATCTACCTGCGATGTTCCGGCAGATACAACCGCTGTTGGTCAAAGTCGATGAGGCATCGCCCGGACAGCCGCTGGAGGATGCCGAGCGGCTGGCGTTGCTCAATGCGCTGGAGCACACGCGCTGGCACATGACCCATACGGCCGAGCAGCTTGGTGTCAGTCGCAACACCCTTTATAGAAAGCTGCGCAAACACGGGATCGCCCGCAGCGCCTGACCCCCTGAAAACGAGGATGCGGTTTTCCCCTGCCTGGGCTACCCTGCGGCCATGTTTTACGAGGTCGACTATGCACATTCATATTCTGGGTATCTGCGGGACTTTCATGGGCTCGATGGCGGTTCTGGCCAAAGAGCTGGGCCATCACGTGACCGGCTCCGATGCCAACGTCTATCCGCCGATGAGCACTCAGCTCGAAGCCCAGGGCATTCAGCTGACCCAGGGGTACGACCCGGCGCAGCTCGATCCGGCACCGGATCTGGTCGTGATCGGCAACGCCATGTCTCGCGGCAATCCGGCAGTCGAATATGTGCTGAACAAAGGCCTGCCATATGTTTCCGGTCCGCAGTGGCTGGCTGACCACGTGCTGCAAGGTCGTTGGGTGCTGGCGGTTGCCGGTACACACGGCAAGACCACTACCAGCAGCATGCTCGCCTGGGTGCTGGAACATGCCGGCATGAGCCCGGGCTTCCTGATCGGCGGTGTGCCGCAGAATTTCTCGGTGTCGGCGCGTCTGGGTGGCACGCCGTTCTTCGTGATCGAGGCCGACGAATACGACAGCGCGTTCTTCGACAAGCGTTCGAAGTTCGTCCACTACCGCCCGCGCACCGCGATCCTCAACAACCTTGAGTTCGATCACGCCGATATCTTCCCTGATCTGCCGGCCATCGAGCGGCAATTCCACCACCTGGTGCGCACAATCCCGAGCGAAGGTCTGGTGATCCATCCGACCACCGAACCGGCCTTGCAGCGCGTGATCGAGATGGGTTGCTGGACCCCGGTGCAAACCACCGGGGCCGGCGGTCAGTGGCAGGTCAAGTTGTTGAAAGACGACGGCTCGGCATTCGAGGTGATGTTCGAAGGCGTATCCCAAGGCGTGGTCGAGTGGGAACTGACCGGTCAGCACAACGTCGCCAATGCCCTGGCCACTCTGGCCGCCGCGCGTCACGTCGGTGTTGTACCGTCGATGGGCATCGCCGGGTTGAGCGCGTTCAAGAGCGTGAAGCGCCGGATGGAAAAAGTCGCGGAAGTGCGCGGCATCACCATCTACGACGACTTCGCCCACCACCCGACCGCGATTGCCACCACCCTCGACGGCCTGCGCAAGCGCATTGGCGATGCGCCGCTGATCGCGATCATCGAGCCGCGCTCCAACTCGATGAAGCTCGGCGCCCACCGTGACGGTCTGCCGGACAGCGTGGTCGATGCCGATCAGGTGATCTGGTACGCCCCGGCCAACCTCGGTTGGGATCTGGCAGGCACCGCCGCGCTGTGCACCGTGCCGTCGATCGTCAGCGATTCGCTGGAAGGCATCATCGAACGTGTGAAGAGCCAGGCCCAGCCCGGCACCCACGTGGTGATCATGAGCAACGGCGGCTTCGGCGGCCTGCACGGCAAACTCGCCGAGGCGCTGAAATGAACACTCGCTTTCAGGACGGCGGCCCGGAACGCATCACGCTGGCGATGACCGGGGCGTCCGGCGCCCAGTACGGCTTGCGCCTGCTGGATTGCCTGGTGCGCGAGGATCGCGAGGTGCATTTCCTGATCTCCAAGGCCGCGCAATTGGTGATGGCCACCGAGACGGACGTGTCGCTGCCGGCCAAGCCGCAAATGATGCAGGCGTTCCTCACCGAATACACCGGCGCGACTGCCGGGCAGATCCGCGTGTATGGCAAGGAAGACTGGATGTCGCCGGTGGCCTCGGGTTCCGGTGCCCCGGCCGCCATGGTGGTGGTGCCATGTTCGACCGGCACCTTGTCGGCCATCGCCACCGGCGCCTGCAACAACCTGATCGAGCGGGCGGCAGACGTGACCTTGAAGGAGCGTCGCCAGTTGATTCTGGTGCCGCGCGAAGCGCCGTATTCGAGCATTCACCTGGAGCACATGCTCAAGCTGTCGAACATGGGTGTAACCATCCTGCCAGCCTCGCCGGGCTTCTATCACCAGCCGCAGACCATCGATGACCTGATCGATTTCGTGGTGGCGCGGATTCTCAATCTGCTGGGCATTCCCCAGGACATGCTGCCGCGCTGGGGTGAGCACCATCTGAGCAGCGATGAATAAGCTGCTGGCGATCCTGCTGATAGTGCAACTGACCGGCTGCGCCACCGCACGCACGCTGGATGCCGCCAAACCCGGTGCGCCAGTGGTGTATGCCGGCACGAGGCTGGATCTGTACGCCATGAACGGTGGCTGTTGCGCGATGGACCGGTTCGGCGCCGAGGCGCCGAGCTATCCCGGCGTGGATCTGCCGGCCAGTGCGTTGCTCGATACCCTGTTGTTGCCGCTGTCGGTGCTGACGGTACTGGGCGTCGGGTTTCAGGCGACCGGGGGGTTATGAAAAACACCGGCTCGATCAGGCAAGGTCGAGCCAGTAACCGTTCTCAGGAGAGACTGATCAGTTCGGGCGGGAAGCTGATATCGGTGGAGAAAAGGTCTTTTCCCTGCGGCAACTCGAGAACACGCTTGCCGGCTTTCGCCACCTCATCGATCAGGGCGTCATATTCGTCCCGGTTCAGGTCTCCCGCCCTTGTGCGGCCTTCGATTGCATTGTCATGGCTCTGGCTTGAACCGGTGGCGCGCTCGCGCGCCTGTGTGTGTATGTCGTCCACGGTGGCCGCGCGAGTCATGGTCGAGTTGACCAGCCAGATGCGCCTCGAAGTGAAACCGATCGGAGACATCGAAACGTGACCCTCGAGCTTCATGCTCGGGAACAGCCTGCTGTCGTCTGCCGGTTTCGGGGTGATCCGCGTTGTGTTGTAGGTGCGGTTATCCTGCCCGGAAACGACCTCGATGCCACGGGTATCAAGCAGATAGCAGAACATGATGCGCTGAGAGCGGGGCCTGGATGCGGCGTCAGTCGTCTGTTTCGATTCGTGGGCGGTCTGTGGCGCGTTCGGATGGCCGCCGGGAGAGGCAGACAATCCTCTGGCTTCATTGGCGAAGCTCATGGCCGTTCTGAGGCTGAACAACGCGCTGACAGCCGTCCCGCTGGTGGAGCCTTCGGTCGCTAGGGGCCTTGGCTGCATGGAACCGGGCCGGGCAAATTCGAAGGGCGTGCGGTCGTCTACTTTGAACACGGCGGGAATGTCGTCCCGATACAGGTAGTTGTGTTTGTTGCGTTTGAAGCCGCAGCGTTGCAACAACTCCCGGAAAAAAGGTGCGGTCAGGCTGGCCTTCAGCAGACTTGTGCCTCCTCCCTGATTTCTCAATCGGATGATTTCGGCTTTGAATTCCGGCAGGTACGGATCGAACTGTTCGAAGCGGGTAACGACCAGCGTACGAGCCTGATGGGTCTTGACCCAGGTGGGCACCTCATCATTGATCAAGTTGTTGAACTGCCCGGTGGGTGAGATTTCGTTGCTCAGTCGCGCCAGTTGTTCAGTGGACAGATTGTAGGGCCGGAACCGGGCGATGACCTGATCCCGGGACTTGAGCGGAGAATCCGGATTGGTCCACAGCCGCAGGTAGTCGATCAGTTGTTCACGCTGTGATGGGTAATCCCGTTGCCTGACCCAGGCCGGCGGTTTCAGGTGCAGCGCGACATCCTGACGAAAGTGCAGGATATCCGCCCCTTCGATCCGGTAAAGATTCCAGATATCGATGTCTCGCCAGTAAGGTCGAAATGCTCTTTGTTCGACCGAGTACTTGATTGGCCTGACGATGGTCAGCTCGGTCCCCTCGGGAAAAGCCACCTGGGTGAGTGGGCCATGACGGTCATCAAGCTCAGGCTTGCGCTGCATCTCGATGTAACCATGAGCGTTTGATTTGTCGGGATCCCAGGTGTAGTAGCGCTGATCGCCGTAGGCTGGTGCGCTGTCGGTGGCTGCAAGGGAATCGGGTGTCAGGTGGCGCGACAGTGGGGTGTCGGGTGTCGCCAGGTTCGGTAAGGATGTTTGCGGGTCCGGTGTACTGCGGTGCAGGGTGACTGATTCAAGGTGGTTCACCCACTGGGCGGGTGAGCGCTTCTGATGATCCAGGACGCGGCTGAGCATGTCGCGGTCCATGTCCGGACCAAGCCAGCGGCGCAACTCGTCAAACAGGTAGGTGTTCTCCATTCGGTCTGTGCGAACCCCGGCCCACTGCGGTTTTCTCCCGGTGCGGTGGGCTTCGGCGCGAAAACGGGTGATATCGGCACCCTGCAGGCCGTAGAGATTCCAGATGTCGCGGTCAGTCCAGGCTGGCAGCAGTTCGGCGGGTTGATCGATGGGATGCGTGGGGGGCTCGACACTGACAAACGATCCGTTGTCGTCCCTGAACGCATGAATCGACTGGGGCCCGACGGTGTCGTCCAGCCGCATTTTCCGGTGCATGACCACGTAGCCATGATGGTGGGTGGTGGTGCTGTCCCAGACGTAGTGCCGGGTGTCGATGTAAACCGCTGTCGTGTCTGATTGCGCGAGGGACGCAAGTGCCTGCGACGGAGTGTTCTGCGGATTGACTGCGGGTCGATGAACCGCAGACTCGATCAGAACTCCGCTGTCGGCTGGCTCACCGATTCGCCAGGTATTGCTTTGAGGGTCGAAGTGCAGGGCCGGGCCGGAGGGGCGCATTTCCTGCGGCAGCTTGGCTCGATAGGTTCCGGCGCCTTCGTCCCAGTCCACCATGACGGTGCTGGTCGTGGTGTATTGCACCTCGGCATAAATGCGTCCCCGGTGGACACGCAACCCTTCGGCATTGACGGCGGGCAAAAGCGTCCGTGCGTGGGGCGGCAGCTCGTAGTGACGGATGTTTTCGGTCGGGCGCGGGTGGCCGGATGACGCTCTCTCCAGGGATGCGGGAATCAGATCCTGGATCTGTATCCGGGGCAACGTTTCGCCTGAAGGCAGTTGCGTCGAGTGGTGTGGCTCGGGCAGGCGGGCGTCCGGCCCTGCGGACCGATTCAGCCCTGGGAGCTCAACTCGTGGAGTCGACAGGGCTATTGATGCACCGGGTGGGTTGCCGGGTGTGCCGGTATTTTTCGGTATGGGGTTTTTGGGGGCCATCAAGGCGTCCTTTCATTGATTGCCTGCCGTCGGGAGTTGCCATCCGATGACGAAGTGGCAGATGCAGGCGTGCTGGAGGGCACGTTATCCATGAAGGGGGAGGGAGGTGTGGTAGATAGTTAGGGGCAGTTGTTGAATCGATCCGGCTCGTTTCAGGTATCGGGCAGTTCAACACAAGGTCCTCGGAATTCATCGGAAAATGGCGTTCCGGGGGCCGTGTTGAACTACTTGATGTGGGAACTCACTTGCCGAGTTTTCTCAACTCGTCCGACTCGACGATCCGCACCCCGTCCTGTTCCTCCAATGCCAGGCGCCACATGGCCCGGGCGAGCTGGCAGGCTTCGATGCCCCGGTACTTGCCGGGAATCAGTTTCGAGAACGGTGCGGCAAGCTGTTCGCCCAGGCGAGGCTCGCTGCGGTCACCCAGCAGCAGCGAAGGCCGGCAAATGGTGAGCTGCGGCCAGTCCTGCGCGCGCAATGCATGTTCCATCTCGCCTTTGACCCGGTTGTAGAAAATCGAGGATCGGCGGTCGGCCCCCAGGGCACTGATCACGATCAGGTGCCGTGCGCCCATTTCCCGGGCGCGCTTGGCGAAAGCCACCACCATGTCCAGATCCACGGCGCGAAACGCCTCTTCGGAGCCGGCCTGTTTGATGGTGGTGCCGAGGCAGCAGTAGGCAATGTCGACCCGGCCGGCCAGTTGCGGCAGGAACGTCTGTGGATCGCCGACCGGGTTTTCCAGATGTGGATGTTCGGCCAGTGGCCGGCGTGAAGGGGCCAGGACACGGGTGATCGTCGGCTCGTTGAGCAAACGGTCGAGCAGATGTTCACCGGTCAGCCCGGTGGCTCCGGCAAGCAAGACATGCTGAGGCGTCAAGTACATAGTGTCTCTCCCTTGATACTGTTCAGCTTAGTTGCTCTTTATCGCTCCGTCGTTCAATGCAGCACTTTGCAACGCTTTTCTCGCCTGTTGTTTGCGCAGCAGTTGCCAGTGCGCGAGCACGGTTTTCGGTGCCCATATCTGCGGCTCGGAGGCTTCGAAGTTGTCCGCCAGTTCGCGTTCGGCGACGGTGGCCTTGGCCAGTTTGAAGGCTTGTTCCAGATCATCGGT
Source organism: Pseudomonas sp. stari2 (assembly GCF_040760005.1). NCBI lineage: Bacteria > Pseudomonadati > Pseudomonadota > Gammaproteobacteria > Pseudomonadales > Pseudomonadaceae > Pseudomonas > Pseudomonas sp. Stari2. The sequence continues at coordinate 5,735,895 of NZ_CP099760.1, read as the reverse complement.
CTGGTTCAGCGCCTGGGCAAACAAGGCATCGCCGAAGTAGGTGAAGTTGGCTTCTTCGGAGCAGCCGAACGAAACGCGGTCGGCGCGTGAAGCGGTCATGATCAGCGTGCGTTCGTCCTTCAGCGCCGGAATGAAACCACCGGAATAGCACGAGGAGATGACAATGATCTTGTCGCGGTTCTTCAGTGGTGCGAGCACGGCGGCTAGTTCGTCGGCGGGCAGGTCGGCCAGTTCCATGCGTGGCTGGTCGAGCACCAGTTCGTGTTCGGCGGTGCCGTGGCTGGTCAGATAGATGAACACCAGGTCTTCCGGGCCAGTGCGTTCGGCCAGGGTCAGGGCGGCGCGGCGCAGGTTTTCGCGGGTGGCCATCGGCCGGTCGCCGAGATGGTCGCGGTGATTGACCAGACGGATCTGGCCAAAGGCACCGAAACGGCTGGCGAGCATGTTGGCCACGTAATCGGATTCGCGCAGGAACACGCTTTGCTTGCCATCGCCGCCGAGGGTCAGGGTGTACAGTTCCACCGCCGGGGTCGAGGCCGGTACATTGGCCAGCGCCTCGTCGAGCAGACGGCCCTGGGCCAGCAGGCCGAGTTCGAGTGTGTCCGGCAGCAATTTCCCGTTGGCGTCGCGCACGCGCTGACCGTTGATCCAGGTGCCGCTGAGCACGGTGCCGTCGGTCAGCACCAGCGTGCCCCGGCCCGTGTAGCTGTCGTTGTCGAACCCGCCGATATAGAAACTGCCGTCGGACAGGTTCAAGCGGCCCTGGCCACTGAAACGCCAGTCGTTGAAGTAACCGATGTAATGGCTGCCGTCGGCACCGATCAGTTCGCCTTTGCCGGTCAGTGCGCCTTCCTTGAACTGGCCGAGCCAGACGTCGCCGTCAGCGTTTTCGTAGCGGCCCTTGCCATGTAGCTGATTGTTCTTGAAACCGCCGACATAGATGTCGCCGTCGGCGCTGTTGAAGGTGCCGTTGCCTTCGAGCTGTCCATTGATGAAATGGCCGGTGAACTGATTGCCGCTGGCATCGCCGCGCTGGCCTTCACCGTTGGGTTTACCGTGGGCGAACTGGCCCTGATAGGAGCTGCCGTCTTCCAGCTCCAGACGGCCGAGCCCGGAATACTGGTCGGCCTTGAATTCGCCGCGATAGGTCATCGCGTTTTCTTTGAGGGTGCCTTCGCCTTCGCGTCGGCCGAGCTTGAAACCGCCGGTGTAGCTGCCGCCGTGGGTGGTCAATGTGCCCTGGCCGTCGAACAGGCCTTGCTGGAAATTCCCGCGATAGACCTCGCCGTTGCTGCCGTGCCATTCGCCCTGACCGTGCCACTGGCCCTTGTCGAACTCGCCTGCGTACCAGCTGCCGTTCGGGTAGTCGACCCGGCCCTGGCCTTGCAGCAGACCGTTGACCAGCTCGCCGCGATAGCGTCCGCCATCGGGCAGGCGCGCATCCGGGGGCAACAGCGATTCGCCGTCGCCGCAAGCGGTGAGCATCAGGGTCAAGGCAAGCGGTGCAAGAGCAGCAAGTGAGCGCATAGCGGGATCCGGGCAATTAGGCGACCGAGTATGCCGCAGCTATGTGACCTTATACAGCCGGCGGAGGGGAGTGGATGCGAAACAGCGTGAGCCGCTTCGCATCCCGGCACTCAAACGAAGCAGAGCGACAGCGGTTCGGCGATGTAGGCCGGTTTGTCCGAGCCTTCGATCTCCAGGGTGGCGGTGGCTTTGAGCAGCCACTGGCCAGGTTTTTTCTCGGTCACTTCACCGAGATCGACCTTGAGCCGGACCTTGGAGTTGACCTTGACCGGCTGAATGAAACGCACGCTGTCCAGTCCGTAGTTGACCACCATCTTCACGCCTTGCGGCAGGATCAGGATGTCTTCCATCAGTTTTGGTATCAGCGACAACGACAGGAAACCGTGTGCAATGGTGCTGCCAAATGGCGTTTGCGCGGCTTTGACCGGGTCGACATGGATGAACTGATAATCCCCGGTGGCTTCGGCGAACAGGTTGATGCGCTCCTGATCGATGGTGAGCCATTCGGAACGTCCGAGTTCCTTGCCGACATAATCTTTGAGCTCTGCAACTGGAACATAGGGCATTGAGACTCTCCTTGGGTTCATCGGTTTTATAGTTTTTCAGGTGGGGGATTTGACCGCCCTGCGAACCACTGTAGATCATCATGGCGATTTGCTCAGGTCAACCGACCATGCTTTTGGCGAATGCCGATCCATAGCGCAGGCGTGCTTATAATGCCGGGCCCGTGCTTGGCGGGATGTCGGACGGAGATGACGGATGTTGCTACGCGGCCTGACCATGCTGGTGCTGTTTCAATTGCTCGGCACGGCCCTCAATCATTTGCTGTTGCCGGTGCTGCCGGGGCCGATCATCGGCCTGCTGCTGTTGCTGGCGTTCCTGATCGTGCGCGGTGAAGTCGGCGAGCCGCTGAACCTGGCTGCCGGCAGTCTGTTGCGTTATCTGCCTTTGCTGCTGGTGCCGCCGGCGGTGGGCGTGATGGTTTACGCCACGGCGATTGCCGCGGATTTCTGGGCCATTGTCGGTGCGCTGGTGGTCTCGCTGATTCTGTCCATGGCCTTCGCCGGCGTGCTGATGCAGCGGCTGGTCAAGCGTCATGCGCCGCATTCGGAGGAATCCTGATGCTGTTCGACTGGCACGGCGCCTGGGCGTCGGTGATTCACCATCCGCTGTTCGGCATCGGCATCACCCTGGGCGCCTATCAACTGGTGCTGGCGGCCTTCGAGAAAACCCGCTGGATCTTCCTGCAACCGGTGCTGGTCTCCATGCTGCTGGTGATCGGCGTGCTGGTGGGGTGCGGCCTGACTTACGTCGAGTACCGCAAGAGCACTGAGATCCTCAGCATTCTGCTGGGCCCGGCGACCGTGGCACTGGCCGTGCCGCTGTATCTGAATCTGCGGCGCATCCGCCAGTTGTTCTGGCCGATTTTTACTACGCTGGTGATAGGCGGGGTGGTCGCCACGGGCATGGGCGTGGCGCTGGGCTGGTGGTTCGGTGCCGATCACATGATCCTGATGACCATGGCACCGAAGTCAGTGACCTCGCCGATCGCCATGCTGGTGGCCGAGCAGATCGGTGGCGTCGCGGCGCTGGCGGCGGTGTTCGTGTTGATCACCGGGGTAATCGGTGCGATCTTCGGCCCGGCGCTGCTGAACCGTCTGGGTGTGCACAGCCCGGAGGCGCGGGGCATGGCGCTGGGCATGACGGCGCATGCGGTCGGCACGTCGGTGGCGTTGCAGGAAAGCGATGAGTGCGGTGCCTTCGCGGCACTGGCGATGAGTCTGATGGGCGTGGCCACGGCGGTGTTCCTGCCGTTGGCGTTGTCGATGGTGGTGTAAGGAAATGTCTATGAGTCTGCCGCTTTTTCCGCTGAACACGGTACTGTTTCCCGGTTGCAATCTGGATTTGCAGATCTTCGAAGCGCGCTATCTGGACATGATCGGCCGCTGCATGAAACAGGGCGGCGGATTCGGTGTGGTGTGCATCCTTGAAGGCAGCGAAGTCGGCGTCGCGCCGGAAGGATTCGCCATGGTCGGCTGCGAAGCGCGGATCACCGATTTCCAGCAGCAGGACAACGGATTGCTGGGCATCCGCGTGCAGGGCGGGCGCCGCTTCATCGTGCAACACACCGACGTGCAGCGCGATCAACTGATCGTCGCCGAGGTCGAGTGGCTGGACGACGAACCTGAACAACCGTTGCAGGATGAAGACGCCGATCTGGTGGCGTTGCTCAAGGCCCTCGCCGAACACCCGATGGTCGAGGCGCTGAACATGGGCATCGAGGCGGCGGGCCAGCAGTCATTGGCTAATCAGTTGGCCTATCTGCTGCCGTTCGCCGAGGAAGACAAGATCGACCTGCTGCAACTCGATGATCCGCAGCAGCGACTGGACGCGATCCAGGCGCTGCTTGATGAATTGCAGGGCGAGTTGTTCGCTTAGGGCGCGTTCAGGTTATTCGGGCCAGACGATGTCGTTGGCGAACCACTCTTTACCCTTGTTCAGGGTCAGCACCGGCTTGCCGGCCTGGGCAACCTTGTCGATCAGGGCGTCATATTGATGTCGGTTATTGACGCCTTGGTGCGTGCGTTCCTCAATGTGAATTCGCGAGTCGTAATCCGCTTGCTCGGCGATGTCTTCGACTTTCGCGGCGCGAGTGAAGGTAGAGTCGAGCATCCATAGGCGCTCCGCTTCTATTCCTCGTTTCGAAGTCGATATCAGCGCCTCGATTTCATCTTCGGGAAACCACGCGCCGTTTTTTCTGGCAGCGTTGTTGAGAAGGTGATTCTCCTCTCCCAGGACCACCTCCATTTTTCGCGTGTCGATGACGTAGGTGAATATGACCTGCTGAGCGTGCCGCATGGTTTCGTAATTACGTTCGGAATCCAGCTCCACGTCCGATGCATCAGACCAGTCGTTGTCGGACTCCCCCGATTCGTTGTCCGACTCTCCAGGCTTGCGCCCGGGATATTTGTTTTTCTGGTTGTTGTAGCGCAGGTATTCCGGATCGGGTGAGTCGGTGCCTCTACCGGCGTATTCATGGACCAGCTTGAGGCTGACGGTTGCACTGATCGGTTTCTCGGTCGTCGCTCCACGAGGATGTTTCAGCCGTGGCAACATCCGGCCATCGTTGTAGAACTCGAAGGGGGTTCGTTCATCAGCCCTGAACAGCGCCGGGAAGTCTGTCCGGTACAAGCAGTCACTGCCGTTGCGCAAGTAACCCAGTTTCGCAAGGAATCCATCGAGGAAATCGCGGCTGATACTTTCGCTGAAACCACCATAGTCTCCCAGATGACTGAGCAGCAGCTTGCCGTTTCTAAGTGGCAGGAGCAGCGGTTCTATTTCCTGATGCAATGCGTCGTAGCGTGCAGAGTCGTCAGTGTTCAAGGACCGTGCCTTGTGCTGCACGACCCATTCTGGAAGCGCTGACGGATGGGCGATCAGATCGTCGCGCAGCCGGACGTGTTGAAGGGGCGACAGGTTGTAAGAACGCAACTCCATGACCCGTTCACCGTGATTCATTTGCGGATACAGCTGTGCGAAATGTACACCCAGCAATTCGGATGTGGCGGCTTTCAGTTGTGCTGGCATCGATGTGACACGCTGCTGTTTGGCCGGTGTGGCTTCTGTCCTTTGCTCATCTCCAGCAAGTGGTCGTTTACCCGGGCTGCCCGAGTCGGCCTGTCGGGCCGGACTCCATGTCATCTCTCCGACATTCCTGTATAGCGCGGGTCCCGGGGTAAGTTTTTTGTACAGATCCGTTGCACGATAGGTGCCCAGATTCGTGTCGAACTCCACATGCACGGTTCCGATGCCTTTTACATCGACAAATTTGCGTCCAACTACAAAGCGCAGACCTTCTTCATTGGCCGCTTGCATGTTGCGCAGCAATCCGGGGCTCAACACGTAGCTGTTCAAAGTGGTTGCCGAATCTTGCGACAGGTCTGGCAAGTCCGAGACTTCGATTCTTGAGGGCCCAGGAATCGCCGTGGGTGGCTGGTCATGGCCCGAGGTTCGATTGCCTGAAAGTGAGTGATGTAACGGTGGGGGCTGGACCTGTGGTCGCAGTCGCGGGGGATGAGCCAACGGATCGGCGGATGTATTGATTCTGGACGGGGTTGGCAGCGAGGGATTTTTGGGGCGCATGGCGTCATTCCTTGACGATGTTCAGGTGTTCGACCGATATCGAACGGGACGGGTCGTTTTCGACTCTCCAACTATTACTGTCGACGTTGTAGATAATCCTGCCGGGAGCGGCATCGCGCAGATGAATGTGGTGAACCCGCACGTCGATATTTTCAAGCTCGTCGCGCTGTTGGTGATCGCTGACGTCTTGTATCAGCGCCGCAACTGTTGAATAGGCTCGGGCATCGACAGCAAAAAGACCGATCACCTCAAACAGGGTATTGATCCGGTAACGGTTCCCCGAGGACACCACCACTTCGACGGTTTCCAGTGGAAGTTGTGGATCATTGCTGTCCGGCAGGTGGACGTGAACGCTGCCGATTTTCAGCAGGTCGTCCTTGATGGAGAGGTCCCTGCGGGTGATTTTTTCCTGGAGCAGGTGGGTATGAATGAGCCAGGTGGACGAACCGGAAATTCTGGCGTCAGCTTCGGCGGTGGACAGTCGGATGGACAGATTGCTGGTCGGAAACAATTCATACGTCGTTGATCGCCCTTCCAGCCAATAGGTTGCGTTGTGCTCGCTTGCCAGAAAATCGACCCGTTGCGACGTATTCTTCAAGGTGCGTTTGCTGACAGATGGTCTGACGAACAGGTATCGGCCCGCCCGCTTACGCAGTGAGGCACGACTTTCGACGATCCGGTAGCCCGGATTCTGCGCATCCTCCAGATAGTTGTTTCGGGGGTAGTCCAGATGGTAGGAAACACCGTCACGCATCACCAGGGTCAGGGGGTGATTCATTGCCCATCCTGCAGCCATGTTGCCGGCGCCCATGTCGCTCTTTCGGCCTCTGTTCGCGATCACGTTTTCATGCAGCGAGAGCCGGGAACCCTGAGAGAAGGTGAGGGTGAAGTAGGCATTGTCGTAATTGAGGTATGTGAACGCCCCCGTCTCTGTGATGGTCACGACATAAGTGGCTTTGACGGCCACAATTTCGCTGCTGTCAAAGTCGACGTACACGGTGCTGTGTGAAGGGAGCCCGTCTGTCGGGGCAATCAGGGCTGGACGACGGGTCTGGCGGGAAACGAAATAATGGGAGTGTGGTCGAGCCGAGAGCACGTGTGGAAGATCGCTTATCTGCACCGGAGACGCCTTGGGTATGCCCGCAGTGAGGATGGTGACGCTGACAGGCAGGTCGCCCGGTTCCATGATTTCGGCAGGCCAGGCAGGCTGCAAGTGGAAACCGTCCTGGGTAATGAACACCCATTTGTCATTCTGTAGCAGGCGTTTGCCTTCAACGTTCCGGTAAACCGCCTCAAGTGCCAGTTCGCGCTTCGGCGATCTTGGGTCATCGTCGCGCAGTGAATCGATCACCAGAGTGTTGCGACGGATGTACCAGCGCTGGATGGCTTCGAGCGGTACGCCGAGATAGACCGTGCTTGATTCCTGTCCGTCCTCGGTGATGGAAACCTCAAGGCTCATCGGATCGAGGAAGTAGGTATCGCTGCCACTGCCGCCGTCGACAGTGCAGTGCAGTCCTCGAACGGAAATCCGGTCGTCCCCGGCCCCGGCATCCACACGGTCATCTCCGTTGGCGGCAATGATGTCCGACTGATCGGAACCAGTGACGCGATTGGCTGCGCCGGCAAGTGTTTCGACCCTTTCGATAGACTTGATCGTTGAATGCTGTACCGGTTCAAGTCCCGGACTCACTGGGCGTAGCGCCAGCTTTCCGCTTTTCAGATCAATGTCGTAGCCGAGGTGGCGTGGTGGGTTCGGGATATGATCAAGATGCTTGTGCGTACCTTGCAGCCATAACAGATCGATGCCGTCCCCTCCGGACAGCTCACTGATATTGACCGGATCGGATGAGAGCGTTTCGGACGCCGATTGAAAGAGGAAAGAGTCGTCCTTTTCACCGCCGTGCAGGACTTTCTTGCCAGCTCCATAGCTGAAGAAGTTGGCTTTGTTTTCTACGCCCTGGACGTTGTCATTGCCACCGCCAAGACTCCAGAAAACACCTTTGGCCGGATCGCTTGTTGCCTTGGTGACAATGGAGTCCGAGGCGGGCAGCCCGTGTCTTGCATCATAAACATCATCGGTGTCGGAGATGACCGGCCGGTTCTCGGTAACGTACTGCGATTCGCCACGGGCTTCGTCCCACTGGTAGCGATAGAGGCGAGTGGGTTGCAGCGCCACCTCGAACCGGCCATTCACGATGGCGTCGACCGTTTCCTTGAATTCATTGTTCAGCCAGTCGAGGCTACGGGTCTTCAGGGCTTTGGCGTAGTCAGCGGTGGTTTTGGCGATCAGGTAGCGATCCATCAATGCCTTGTCCTGGTCCTGCCCGGTGAACGCGAACCAGCCGGCACGCCAGCGTTCGTTCACTGTGAGCTCGATGTAATCGTTGATGTCGTCGACCGCCCGCACGGCGCCATAGATTTTCACCCCGACAATCATGATCGCGGCGGCGGCGATGCCTACCGGACCTGCTGCCTGAAAGCCCGCCAAAGCTGCGCAGCCAAGAGCCAACGACAGCACACCGCTGAATACACTCAGCCCACCGGTGACATACAGATCCTGTGCTTCCTTGCCCTGAGCCTTGGCGGCATCGTTGAAGGACTTGATGGCGGTGTAGATATCGAAGGGTAGGGTCAGCACGCTGGCGATCAGTCCGGCCCCCCGACACAGCCATTTGCCCATGGAGGTCTTGCCGAATTGTTCGAAGGCCATTGATCCCTGGCGGATCATTTGTTCACCGCTTTTGTTCAGCGCGTACTCGACACCCAATGAGGTGATTTCCGCGACGCTACCGCCAACGTTGATCAACGCTTCGACCGTGTCGCCTTTCTCCAGAGCGTCGATGGCACCGATGTACGCGCTGTAGAGTCCGTACGCCTGCATCCCGACGCCCATGCTGGCCATTCCGCGGCTTTTGGTTTTGTCGACCCAGTCCGGCAAGCTCTCGGGCAAAGGGTCTCGACGAATGTCGAGGCGTTGGGTGGCGTTCAGTAAATGGTTGATCTTGCCCATGGCATCGGCGAACTCACCTGTGGGCATTTCGCGCATGAGCGGTGCGGCATCGGGTGAGCGATGGGTGACGATTTCGTAAAGAAGGGGCGGGATCTGCCGGTTTTCCGGTGAGGGAACGGCTCTCATCCGCTGTTGCACCTGAACCGCGTCGAATTCCAGCGCATCGATGAACGATTGGTCGGGTTCGGAAAAGTAAGTGGTGGTTGCCGATATGGCTTCCCCGTTGATTCGACAACCCAAGGCTTGAAGCGTCTGGCGACTGACACTGAATTCGCCGATGCGCAAAGGGCCGAACAGGACGTCCAGGTCAGCAAGCCCGGGTTTTTGGCCGGATGGCTGAAGGAGCGACTCCGGTTGGATATTCAGATCGGATATTTTGATCGGAGCTGGTGGTCGGCCAGCCCGGGAAAGATGGTTCGATTGATTCTTCAAAGTCATTGCTCTTTTCACAAGTCCGTTTGCGGTGCAACTGCCGGAATGTGGCATGAGGCACGGACTTGTTCATGAGCTTTTGCTTTGCCAGATGTTTGCCGGCGCTTACCGTCGAGGCGCGCGCCGGTGAGTATTGAGTGCAGCCTTAGTAGGCATATCGCAACAGAGTGTGTGGCAAATGCCGCAACACAAAAAAACCGAACAGAGCGACCAGTGCCGGCAACACCAGCCACCAGACTTTCTGCGGCATCGCGTCAAGGGGTGAGCGGCGCTGAATCAGCCACAGGCTCGCGGCGCAGACACAGGCGGCGAGCATCGCACCGGCCAGCACATCGGTCGGCCAGTGTGCCCCCAGGTACACCCGTGACAAGGCAATCGCCAGTGCCGGTATGCAGCCGATCAACAGCCAGGTCAGGCGCAGTCTTGGCGGTTGCCCGCGTCCGGCCAGCACGGCCAGGGTCAGGAACAGCGCGAACGATCCGGACGCGTGTCCGCTGGGCATGCTGTAACTGGTCAATGGGTCTGTCAGCACTTCCGGGCGTACCCGGGCGAAAAACAGTTTGGTCCCGGTGTTGGCCAGCGCGGTGACGAGCAGGGTACTGCCGGCGAAGATCGCCTGGCGCCACTGGCGGCACAGCAGCAACAGGCCGGTCAGCAGGATGCTGAACACCAGCATGTTGCGGAATTCGCCGATCAGGGTGAAGACCACCGCAACCTCGTCGAGCACCGCACTGCGGTGCTCCTGCACAAGGGTCATGACGCCCTGATCGAGCGCGCTCAGATACGGATAACCGATGAACAGCGCGATCAGGATCAACAGGCTCATGCTGCTGATCCAGATTGTCGCCCGGCGGTGACGGCGCAGGCTGCTGTTGGCGCTCAGGCCGACCATCACCGCAATGCTGGCGGCGACAATCCCGGCCTGCAGCCAGAAGCCTTCCGGCAATGGCAGACGAATCGCCGCTCCGGTGGCCCAGCCCGGCAGCAGGTAGGCGATGCTCCAGCCCGCCGCCGCCAGCAGGCTGACGGCAACGAAGCGCGGGAAGGGCATGTCGCACATCCCGGCGACCATCGGCAGCATCGGCCTCAGAGGACCGATGAACCGCCCGACCAGCAGACTGGCGATGCCGTAGCGCTGGAAGTAGGTCTCCGCGCCGGCCATCCACTCCGGGTGATGGCGCAGTCCCGGCAGGCGCCGGATGTTCTGATGGAAGTGGCGGCCAAGAAAATACGACACCAGGTCGCCGAGAATCCCGCCGAGAAAGCCCAGCAGCAGGGTCTCGCTCAGTGACAGCGCACCGCTGCCGGCAAGTGCCGCCACGGCGAACAGCAACACCGTGCCGGGTACTATGATCCCGGCAATTGCCAGGCACTCGACAAAGGCCACGACGAATACCGCAGCGGCCAGCCACTGCGGGTTGGCGGCCAGCCATCCGGTCACGCTATCGAGCCATGGGCCCATACAACACACTCCATTTCATTGATGTCCCTGGTCGGCGTAGCGCAGAGGGGAAGTTCACAGCAGAAAATAATCGCGTCCTTCGACCTGACCCCGGCGCAGCGGGTTCCGGGTGCACCACTGGGCGTAGGCCGCATCGACGAAGCGGTACATCAAGTGCTCGTCACGACCGTGCGGGATGCCCAGGCGGGTGGTCTGGACGATGTGGCCGGGCGCAGGACCGGTATCTTCCACCAGCAGAATTTCGTGGTCGAAACGTTTGGCATCCCACACCGGCACCTTCAGGCCCAGTGCCTTGCACAGCAAAGTCTGGCCGGCGCACAGCTTCTGCGAGGGACGCGGCCGGCCCTGCGCATCGGGATTGTTCAGCAGCATCTGCGCCAGACTGGCCGGGCCGCTGATGTCATCGACCCATGGATAGGCCGACTTGATCAGCACTGCATTGCCAGGACCCTGAGCACTGAAGTTCAGCGAATCACCGCCACGGGCGTAATACATATAGATGTGGCCGCCATCCAGAAACAAAGCCTTACGCTTTTCTGTGTAGCCGAGGGAGGCATGGCTGCCTTTTTCTTCGCAGTAATACGCTTCGGTTTCGATGATCCGGGCGCTGAGCCACAGGTCGCCGACCCGGTGACGGATGACTTTGCCGAGCAGATCCCGGGCAAGCGTCTGAGCGTCACGGTCGAAAAAAGCGTCCGGAAGGCCCATCGGCAGGCGCTCGGCGTGGGCACGAACGGTCAGATTGGACATGGCAAACGGTGTTTATCCAGGCGAAAGAGGTCGTGATGATAACAATCCGAGCCTTAATTACGGCTGAACATCGGCAAATCGCGGTCCATTTCGACCATCCGCCCGTCACCGCTGTTAGTCCCGGGACGCGACAGCTATAATCTGCCGCTTTCCTCTTTGCCAAGACCCCAGCAGACCATGACTGAGTCCGTTCTTGACTACATGACCCGATTGGGTCGCGCCGCCCGCGAAGCTTCCCGGGTCATCGGCCGTGCCAGCACCGCGCAGAAAAACCGCGCCCTGCTGGCTGCCGCCAATGCTCTGGACGCCGCCCGCGCCGAGCTTGCGGCAGCCAATGAACAGGATCTGGCCGCCGGCCGCGCCAGCGGTCTGGAGCCTGCTTTGCTGGAACGTCTGGAACTGACCCCGGCCCGTATCGACGGGATGATCGTCGGTCTGCGCCAGGTGGCGGCCTTGCCGGACCCGGTCGGTGCGATCCGCGACATGAGCTTCCGTCCGTCGGGGATTCAGGTCGGCAAGATGCGCGTGCCGCTGGGCGTGATCGGAATCATCTACGAGTCCCGTCCGAACGTGACCATCGATGCCGCGAGCCTGTGCCTGAAGTCCGGTAACGCGACCATCCTGCGCGGCGGATCCGAGGCGATTCATTCCAATCGTGCCATTGCCGCCTGCATCCAGCGTGGTCTGGCCGAAGCCGAATTGCCGGCTGCCGTGGTGCAAGTGGTGGAAACCACCGACCGCGCCGCCGTTGGTGCGCTGATCACCATGCCCGAGTACGTCGATGTGATCGTGCCGCGCGGCGGCCGTGGGCTGATCGAGCGCATCAGCCGTGACGCCCGGGTGCCGGTGATCAAGCATCTGGACGGCATCTGCCACGTCTATGTCAGCGAACACGCCGACCTGCCGAAAGCCCAGCGCATCGCCTTCAATGCCAAGACCTATCGTTATGGCATCTGCGGCGCGATGGAGACCCTGCTGGTTGATCAAAGTGTTGCGAAGGAATTCCTGCCGTCGATGGCCAGACAGTTCCGTGAAAAAGGCGTCGAACTGCGTGGCTGCGAGCGCACCCGGACGATCATCGAGGCGGTAGCGGCGACTGAAGAAGACTGGAGCACCGAGTATCTGGCGCCGATCCTGTCGATCCGCGTGGTCGACGGACTGGACCAGGCCATCGAACATATCAACCATTACGGCTCCCACCACACCGATTCGATCGTCAGCGAAAACCTCGCCGACACCCGACAGTTCGTGGCCGAAGTCGACTCGGCATCGGTGATGATCAACACCCCGACCTGCTTCGCCGATGGGTTCGAATACGGATTGGGTGCCGAGATCGGCATTTCTACTGATAAGCTGCACGCCCGTGGCCCGGTGGGCCTCGAAGGACTGACCTGCGAGAAATACGTCGTGGTCGGTGATGGCCAGTTGCGCGGCCAGGCGACGGTCTGACTTGTCCGACCTCGATCTGAAAGCGCCAAAATCCGGCAGAAAGTCTCGCCCCCGGCGTATTGGCGTCCTGGGCGGAACCTTCGATCCGGTGCATGTCGGCCATTTGCGTGGCGCGCTGGAAGTCGCCGAAGCGCTGGCCCTCGATGAGCTGCGCATGATGCCCAGCGCCCGGCCGCCGCATCGCGATACCCCGCAGGTGTCGGCGCAGGATCGGCTGGCAATGGTTGAATGTGCGGTGGCCGGTGTGCCGCCGCTGGTGGTGGACGCCCGTGAATTGCAGCGGGACAAACCGTCCTGGACCATCGATACCCTGGAGTCGCTGCGCGCCGAAATGGCCGCCGAGACCCAGGTTTTTCTGCTTTTGGGCTGGGACGCATTTTGCGGCCTGCCCACTTGGCACCGCTGGGAAGAGTTGCTCCAGCATTGCCACATCCTGGTGCTACAGCGCCCGGACGCCGACAGCGAACCACCGGATGCCTTGCGCAACCTGCTGGCAGCGCGTTCGGTGAGCGACCCGTTGGCCCTGAAAGGGCCGAGCGGACAGATTGCATTCGTCTGGCAGACACCGCTCGCGGTCTCCGCCACCCAGATCCGTCAACTGCTGGCCAGCGGTAAGTCGGTACGTTTCCTGGTGCCCGACGCGGTCCTGGCCTACATCGATGCGCACGGTCTGTACCGTGCGTCGAACTGAACAAGGCGTGCTCAAGTAACACGATCATCGTGGGACGAGACGCCGAATACATGAGCAAAACGAGTTTTATATGACTGACAAAGACCAAACCAAAGTAAAGCGCAAAGGCACGTTCAAGAGCGCTCCGCTGCCGGAAGTCGCCAACACCAACGAACCGCTGAAAGGCGACGAACTGGTCAAGGTGGCCGTGGCCGCCCTGGAAGACGTCAAGGCCCAGGACATCCAGATCATCGATGTGCGCGACAAGCAGAGCATCACTGACTACATGATCATCGCCACCGGTACGTCCAACCGCCAGATCAACGCGATGCTGGACAAGGTTCGCGAAGAAGTGAAAAAGCAGGGCGCCAAGCCGCTGGGCGAAGAAGGCAAGGGCGACAGTGACTGGGTGCTGCTGGACCTGGACCTGGTGATCGTGCACATGATGACCGCCTCGGCCCGTCAGTTCTACGACCTGGAGCGCCTGTGGGCCGGTGCCGAGCAGAGCCGTGCGGCAGACGCCAAGCACCATAGCCCGGAAAACACCCACGAGCACTTCACCAAGCTCAACAAAGACCAGCTGTAAGGGACGCGCTGTGCGACTGCGACTGATCGCCGTCGGTTCACGCATGCCCAAGTGGGTGGAAGAAGGCTGGCATGAATATGCCAAGCGTCTTCCGTCCGAGCTGGCGCTGGAACTGGTGGAAATTCCGCTCAATACCCGTGGCAAGAATGCCGACGTGGCCCGCTTCATCCGTCAGGAAGGCGAAGCCATGCTGGCCAAGGTCGGGCACAACGAGCGGATCGTCACCCTCGAAGTGCACGGCAAGCCCTGGAGCACTGAGCAGCTGGCGGTCGAACTCGACCGTTGGCGGCTGGACTCGCGCACGGTCAATTTCATGGTCGGCGGCCCGGAAGGGCTGGCGCCGGAAGTCTGTGCCCGCGCCGACCAGCGCTGGTCGTTGTCGCCATTGACGCTGCCGCACCCGTTGGTGCGCATCCTCATCGGCGAGCAGTTGTATCGTGCCTGGACCGTGTTGTCCGGCCACCCTTACCACAAGTAATCCTGCCCTCATGTCCCAGCCGATCCGCATCAAGGACCACGAAAAAGACGCCCGCCTGGTGCGTAGCCGCGTCGTGTTCGGGGCCATTGCGGTGGTGCTGCTGATCTGTGTGTTGATTGCCCGGCTGTATTTCCTGCAGGTGATCCAGTACGACTACCACTCGACCCTCTCGGAAAACAACCGCGTCCATGTCCAGCCGATTCCGCCGACCCGTGGGCTGATTTACGACCGCAACGGCGTGGTGGTGGCGGATAACCGTCCGAGCTTCAGCCTGAGCATGACCCGCGAGCGTTCCGGCGACTGGCAGCAGGTACTGGACGTGATCGTTGAAGTGCTGGAGCTGACGCCGGAAGACCGGGTGATCTTCGAAAAGCGCATGCGTCAGGGGCGCCGGCCGTTCGAGCCGGTGCCGATCCTGTTCGAGCTGACCGAAGAGCAGATCGCCCGGATCGCGGTGAACCAGTTCCGCCTGCCGGGCGTGGAAGTGGTCGCGCAACTGGTGCGCCACTACCCGCAGGGTGCGCATTTTGCGCACTCGGTGGGTTACATGGGGCGGATCAACGAGAAAGAGCTGAAGACCCTCGACCCGGTCAATTACAGCGGCACCCACCACATCGGTAAAACCGGCATCGAGCGCTTCTACGAAGCCGAGCTGCACGGCCAGGTGGGTTACGAAGAGGTCGAGACCAACGCCCGGGGCCGCGTGCTGCGCGTACTCAAGCGTACCGATCCGGTGCCGGGCAAGGACATCGTCCTGAGCCTCGACATCAAATTGCAGGAAGCCGCCGAAGCCGCGCTGGGCGGGCGACGCGGTGCAGTAGTGGCGCTGGACCCGAGCACCGGTGAAGTGCTGGCAATGGTCAGCCAGCCGAGTTTCGACCCGAACCTGTTCGTCACCGGCATCAGTTTCAAGGCTTACGCCGAGCTGCGCGACTCCATCGACCGGCCGCTGTTCAACCGCGTGTTGCGCGGTCTGTACCCGCCGGGCTCGACGATCAAGCCGGCGGTGGCGATTGCCGGTCTGGACGCGGGCGTGGTGACGGCGTCGAGCCGGGTGTTCGATCCGGGTTACTACATGCTGCCCAACTACGATCACAAATACCGCAACTGGAACCGCACCGGGGACGGCTTCGTCGACCTCGACACGGCGATCATGCGGTCCAACGACACCTACTTCTATGACCTGGCGCACAAGCTCGGCATCGACCGGTTGTCGGCCTACATGAACAAGTTCGGCATCGGCCAGAAGGTCTCGCTGGACATGTTCGAAGAGTCCCCCGGCCTGATGCCGTCCCGGGAATGGAAACGAGCCACCCGCAAGCAGGCGTGGTTCCCGGGCGAGACCCTGATTCTCGGGATCGGCCAGGGCTACATGCAGTCGACGCCGCTGCAACTGGCCCAGGCCACCGCGCTGGTGGCCAACAAAGGGGTGTGGAACCGTCCGCATCTGGCCAAGACCATCGAAGGCGAGAAGCCCAAGGATGAAAACCCGATGCCGGACATCGTCCTGCGCGATCCGTCGGACTGGACCAAGGTCAACCACGGCATGCAGCAGGTGATGCACGGCGCCCGGGGTACGGCGCGCAAGGCTTCGATCGGCGCGCAATACCGGATCGCCGGCAAGTCGGGTACGGCCCAGGTGGTCGCGATCAAGCAAGGCGAGAAGTACGACCGCTCCAAAGTGCAGGAACGCCACCGAGACCACGCCTTGTTCGTCGGTTTTGCACCGGCCGACAACCCGAAAATAGTGGTGTCGGTGATGGTCGAGAACGGTGAGTCCGGCTCCGGCGTCGCCGCGCCCGTGGTGCGTCAGGTGATGGACGCCTGGCTGCTGGATCAGGACGGACGCTTGAAGGCCGAATACGCCAGCCCAATCAGTGCGGAGGCTACGGCCCGTGAAGAATAATTTCGATCGCATGCTCTCCAGCGAGGATGTGATGCGTCGCCGCGCGACGCTGTTGCAACGCCTGCATATCGACGGACCCTTGCTGGTCCTGCTGCTGATCCTCGCCGCCGGCAGCCTGTTCGTGTTGTATTCGGCCAGCGGCAAGAGCTGGGACCTGCTGGCCAAGCAGGCCACGTCGTTCGGCATCGGCCTGGTGTCGATGATCGTCATCGCCCAGTTCGAGCCGAGGTTCATGGCCCGTTGGGTGCCGCTCGGCTATGTGGTCGGGGTGGTGCTGCTGATGGTGGTGGACATCATGGGCCACAACGCCATGGGCGCGACCCGCTGGATCAACATCCCCGGGGTGATCCGCTTCCAGCCGTCGGAATTCATGAAGATCCTGATGCCGGCGACTATTGCCTGGTATCTGTCCAAGCGCACGTTGCCGCCGCAGCTCAAGCACGTGGGGATCAGTCTGATGCTGATCGGTGTGCCGTTCATTTTGATCGTGCGGCAGCCGGATCTGGGCACGTCGCTGCTGATTCTGGCTGGCGGCGCCTTCGTGCTGTTCATGGGCGGATTGCGCTGGCGCTGGATCCTCAGCGTGCTGGCCGCCGCCGTACCCGTGGCGATCGCCATGTGGTTCTTCATCATGCACGACTATCAGAAGCAACGGATCCTGACCTTTCTCGACCCGGAAAGCGATCCGTTGGGCACCGGCTGGAACATTATTCAGTCGAAAGCCGCCATCGGTTCCGGCGGCGTGTTCGGCAAGGGCTGGCTGCTCGGTACCCAGTCGCACCTGGACTTCCTGCCGGAAAGCCACACCGACTTCATCATCGCGGTGCTGGGTGAAGAGTTCGGCCTGGTGGGCATCTGCGCGCTGCTGCTGATCTATCTGCTGCTGATCGGTCGCGGCCTGGTGATTACTGCCCAGGCCCAGACGCTGTTCGGCAAACTGCTTGCTGGCGCCTTGACCATGACGTTTTTTGTTTATGTTTTCGTCAACATCGGTATGGTCAGTGGCCTGTTGCCGGTGGTGGGGGTGCCGTTGCCGTTCATTAGCTACGGCGGAACTTCGCTGGTGACGCTGCTGTCAGCGTTTGGGGTTTTGATGTCGATCCATACGCATCGCAAGTGGATCGCACAGGTTTGAATAAGGTGAAGAGTTCAATGCAAGTAATGCGTGACTGGGCGACACGATACGCACCGTGGCTCGGCCTGGTAGGCATCCTTGGCAGCGCGCAGGAAGCGCTGGCCGGCGATTACGAAGGCTCGCCCCAGGTGGCCGAATTCGTCGGTGAAATGACCCGCGACTACGGTTTCGCCGGCGAACAACTGATGGCGGTGTTCCGCGAGGCGCAGCGCAAGCAGGCGATTCTCGACGCCATTTCCAAACCCGCCGAACGGGTCAAACAGTGGAAAGAATACCGGCCGATGTTCATCACCGACGCGCGCATTGCCCGTGGTGTGGATTTCTGGCGCCAGCACGAGGCCGTATTGGCCCGCGCCGAGCAGGAATACGGCGTTCCGGCCCAGGTGATCGTGTCGATCATCGGCGTTGAGACCTTTTTCGGACGTAATACCGGTAATTACCGGGTGATCGATGCCTTGTCCACGCTGGGTTTCGACTATCCTCCCCGTGCCGAATTTTTCCGCAAGGAACTGCGTGAGTTCCTGCTCTTGGCGCGTGAAGAGCAGGTCGACCCGCTGAGCCTCAAGGGTTCCTACGCCGGGGCGATGGGCTTGCCGCAGTTCATGCCGAGCAGCTTTCGCGCCTACGCGGTGGATTTCGACGGCGACGGCCACATCAATATCTGGAACAACCCGGATGATGCGATCGGCAGTGTCGCCAGCTACTTCAAGCGTCACGGCTGGGTGGCCGGCGAGCCGGTGGTCAGTCGTGCCGATGTGCGCGGCGAGCAGGTGGATGAAGGTTTGACCACCGGGATCGATCCGACGAAAACCGTCGGGGAGTTGCGAGCGCTGGGCTGGTCAAGTCATGATGCGCTGCGCGATGATATGCCGGTTACTGCATTTCGCCTGGAAGGCGACAACGGCCCGGAATACTGGATGGGCCTGAAGAATTTCTACGCGATCACGCGTTATAACCGCAGCGTGATGTACGCCATGGCTGTACATCAACTGTCTGAAGAGCTGGTAAAAGCACGGGGCGTCAAGTAATGCAGGCATTGCCTATCAACAAACCCCTGAAGCTGGTGGCATTTGCCGCGTTGGCGGTGCTGGTCGCCAGTTGCTCGACCAGCCGGGCGCCGACCCAGAAATACGCCTCGAACACCGTTCGTGCCCAACCGGGTCTGGACATCAACCGGGCCCACAAGGACGGCGCGCCATGGTGGGACGTCGATGTGTCGCGCATCCCGGACGCCACGCCGACCCTGCACACCGGCCCGTACAAGGCCAACCCGTACACCGTGCTGGGCAAGACCTACTTCCCGTTGCAGGAATCCAAGACCTACGTGGCCTCGGGTACCGCGTCCTGGTACGGCACCAAGTTTCACGGTCAGAACACCGCCAACGGCGAAGTCTATGACCTGTACGGCATGAGTGCCGCCCACAAGACCTTACCGCTGCCAAGTTACGTTCGGGTGACCAACCTGGACAACAACAAGAGCGTAATCCTGCGGGTCAACGACCGTGGGCCTTTCTATTCGGACCGGATCATCGACCTGTCCTACGCAGCGGCCAAAAAGCTCGGTTATGCCGAAATCGGCACCGCGCGGGTCAAGGTCGAGGGTATCGACCCGCAACAGTGGTGGGCCGCGAAAGGCCGTCCGGCGCCTTTGATGCTTAACGAGCCGCAAGTCGCGCAGAATACTGCGCCGGTGATCACGGCTTCGGCCGGTACCATCGAGCAGTGGACTCCGCCGCCGCAACAACACGCCTCCGACACTGTACCTGTACAGATCGGCGCAAAAAAAAACGCTTCTGCACCAGCGTCTGGCCAGTATCTGCAGGTGGGCGCGTTCGCCAACCCGGACGCTGCAGAACTCCTGAGGTCGAAGCTCAGCGGGATGGTGAGCGCTCCGGTGTTCATCAGCTCGATCGTGCGCAATCAGCAGACTTTGCACCGGGTACGCCTGGGACCGATCGGTTCGCCGGGTGAAATTGCCCAAGTACAAAACAGCGTGCGCCTGGCCAACCTTGGTTCGCCAAGTGTGGTCACCGAGTAAGTAATACGTAGCACTTGATTGACGGTTCACCAGCGATTGGGGGGTGAGCCAGGTTGTTGGCTCGTCGAAGAACAAAAGCCCGGCAAAGGGTGACTGGAGTGAGCAACTGAACACGCGATAACCCGTTAGAAGGTTATTTGATTAGTTTTTGCCCTTGGGCAAGTTTCCATTAGCGATTTCGAGAGACGGATGAACATCACCACCTTTGCCAAACGCCTGTGTCTGCTAGTCCCGCTGCTCCTCTCGCCAGCCGCCTTCGCGGCCGAGATGATGCCGTCGCCACCTCAACTGGCCGCAAAAGCCTACGTGCTCATGGACGCCAGCAGCGGCAACGTGCTGGTGGAGAACAACGGTGACCAGCGTCTGCCACCGGCCAGCCTGACCAAACTGATGACCGCGTACATCGCTACGCTGGAAATCCGTCGTGGCCAGATCGGTGAAAACGATCCGGTGACCGTCAGCGAAAACGCCTGGCGCACCGGCGGTTCGCGGATGTTCATCAAGGTCGGCTCGCAGGTGACTGTCAGCGACCTGCTGCACGGCATCATCATTCAGTCCGGCAACGACGCCAGCGTCGCAGTGGCCGAACACATCGCAGGCAGCGAAGATGCCTTCGCCGACCTGATGAACAAGACTGTCGCCGATCTGGGCATGACCAATACCCACTTCATGAACCCGACCGGTCTGCCGAACCCTGAGCACTACTCGTCGGCTCACGACATGGCGATCCTGGCGCGCGCGATCATCCACGAAGACCCGGCTCACTACGCGATCTACTCGCAGAAAGAGTTCTTCTGGAACGGCATCAAGCAGCCTAACCGCAACCTGCTGCTGTGGCGCGACAAGACCGTCGACGGTCTGAAAACCGGTCACACCGACGAAGCCGGCTACTGCATGGTGTCCTCGGCCGTACGTGACGGCATGCGCCTGATCGCCGTGGTGTTCGGCACCAACAGCGAAGTGGCCCGTGCTGCCGAAACCCAGAAACTGCTGACCTACGGTTTCCGTTTCTTCGAAACCCAGACCTTCTATCAGAAGGGCACCGAACTGGCTCAGGCCCCGGTGTGGAAAGGCACCACCAGCCAGGTCAAGGCCGGTCTGGCTGAAGACCTGACCATGACTCTGCCGAAAGGCCAGCTGAAGAAGCTTGCTGCCAGCATGACCATGAACCCGCAACTGACCGCGCCAATCGCCAAGGGCGATGTGATCGGTAAAGTCGAAGTGAAACTGGACGACAAGGTGGTGCACAGCGCCGACCTGATCGCCCTGGACGCTGTCGAGGAGGGTGGTATCTTCCGCCGCATGTGGGATAGCATCCGTCTATTCTTCTACGGCTTGTTCAACTGATTCGAGTTGACCTGCATGGCCCCGTTCCCCTCCGGAGCGGGGCCTTGTTCGTTACCGGGCTTACGCTTACGAGGCCGTTACGCCATGACCGATACCGAAGTAAAGGCGCCAAAGATCGAATTTCCGCAGGTTGATTATCCGGTTAAGGTGATCAGCGATACGGGCGTCGGCAACAAAGACAAGATCATCGACATCGTCAAGAAACACGCCAGGATCAACGATGAGCGTGTCGACGAGCGTCAGAGCAGCAACGGCAAGTACACCACCATCCAGTTGCACATCGTCGCGACCGACCAGGATCAGCTGTACAACATCAACAGCGAACTGCGGGCGACCGGCTTCGTACACATGGTGTTGTGATGCCGGGCACGCTGGGCTTTCGCGAACTTGGCCAGATGGCTTACGAGCCGGTCTGGCATGCCATGCAACGCTTTACCAACGAACGCGGCAGTGATGCCGCCGACGAAATCTGGCTCGTCGAACACCCGCCGGTGTTCACCCAGGGCCAGGCCGGCAAGGCCGAACACCTGTTGCTGCCGGGGGATATCCCGGTGGTGCAGGTCGACCGCGGCGGGCAGGTGACCTACCATGGCCCCGGCCAATTGGTGGCGTACCTGTTGCTGGATGTACGCAAACTGGGTTTTGGCGTACGCGACCTGGTCACACGCATGGAGCGGTGCCTGATCGAACTGCTGGCCAGCTACGGTGTGACCGCCGTGGCCAAGCCAGACGCTCCCGGCGTCTACGTCGAGGGAGCGAAAATCGCTTCTCTGGGTTTGCGGATTCGCCACGGTTGTTCCTTTCATGGCCTTGCCCTGAACGTGGACATGGACCTGGAACCGTTTCGACGGATTAATCCCTGCGGCTACGCCGGGCTGGCGATGACCCAGCTGAGCGATCACGCAGGATCGATTGAATTTGCCGAGGTAAGTGCCCGGCTGCGCGCGCAGCTCGTCAAACACCTCGACTATGCTGAGCAGACGACCCTGACGGGCGGAATCGACTGATATGACTACTGATGCAGTGCAAACCATGATCCCGACGCTCGACGTGACCGAGCGCCCGACCCCGCGTCCCAAGGTTGAAGCGGGCGTCAAGCTGCGCGGCGCCGAGAAGGTTGCACGCATCCCGGTGAAGATCATTCCGACCACCGAACTGCCGAAGAAACCCGACTGGATCCGTGTACGCATCCCGGTTTCGCCGGAAGTCGACCGCATCAAGAGCCTGTTGCGCAAGCACAAGCTGCACAGCGTCTGTGAAGAAGCGTCCTGCCCGAACCTGGGCGAGTGCTTCTCCGGCGGCACCGCGACCTTCATGATCATGGGTGACATCTGCACTCGTCGCTGCCCGTTCTGCGACGTCGGCCACGGTCGTCCGAAACCACTGGACGTCAACGAGCCGGAAAGCCTGGCCATTGCCATCGCCGACTTGCGTCTGAAGTACGTGGTGATCACCTCGGTTGACCGCGACGACCTGCGTGACGGCGGTGCCCAGCACTTTGCCGACTGCATCCGTGAAATCCGCAAACTGTCGCCGAACGTACAGCTCGAGACCCTGGTCCCGGACTACCGTGGTCGCATGGACATCGCTCTGGAAATCACTGCGGCCGAGCCGCCGGATGTGTTCAACCACAACCTGGAAACCGTGCCGCGCCTGTACAAGGCCGCGCGTCCGGGTTCGGATTACCAATGGTCGCTGACCCTGCTGCAACGCTTCAAGCAGATGATGCCGCACATTCCGACCAAGTCCGGCCTGATGCTGGGTCTGGGCGAGACCGACGACGAAGTCATCGAAGTCATGAAGCGCATGCGCGAACACGACATCGACATGCTGACCCTGGGCCAGTACCTGCAACCGTCCCGCAGCCACTTGCCGGTGCAGCGTTTCGTGCACCCGGACACCTTCGCCTGGTTCGCCGAGGAAGGTTACAAGATGGGCTTCAAGAACGTCGCGTCCGGCCCGTTGGTGCGTTCGTCGTACCATGCCGACGAGCAGGCGAAACTGGTCAAGGCCGAACTGCTCGGTTCCTGATTCAACGCTGAATGAGAAAATGCCCGCCGGGGTTTATCGCCCGGCGGGCATTTTTTTGCCCGGCCTACACTCGTTACTGACTTTTCCTGCAACCTGCGGCGAGGCTGAGCCTCTTCTGTTTGTCGCCGTTCCTGACTACTGTGTGCATGACTTCACGCAGGGAGATCCATGGATGACCGTTCGTCCCACTCACACCCTTTTTCCGCACAAGCCTGTGCCGGCGCTGCCGTCGGAAGGGCTGATAGGCGTCATTGCGCCAGCCGGCCCCGGAACGCTGGATACTGACAAGGCCGTTCAGTGGATGCGCGCCCGGGGTTACGGTTTGCGAGTGTTCCCTGGCGTCTACGAGAAGGATGGCTATCTGGCCGGCAGCGACGAGGTGCGGCTCAACGATCTGCACGCGGCGTTCACTGATCCCGAGGTCGACGCAATCATCTGTCTGCGTGGCGGTTACGGCACGCCGCGCCTTCTGGACAAAATTGACTATGATCTGCTGGCGCGCCATGCCAAGCCGTTCGTCGGCTACAGCGACATCACCGCTTTGCATCTGGCCATCAGCCGTTACGCAGGGTTCGTGACTTTTCATGGGCCGCTGCTGAATGCCGACTTGTTGGGGGGCAAGGAACCGCCGACGGTGACGTCATTCTTCGCCATGCTGCGCGGGCAGCTGAAGGCCGGCAGTGTATTGAGCCATCCGGTGGCTTATCCCTTGACTACGGTGGAGCCCGGTATTGCCCACGGGCGTTTGCTGGGCGGCAATCTGGCGATGATCGCCGCGACCCTGGGCACGCCTTACGAAATCGATGTCGAAGGGGTGATCCTGCTCATCGAGGACGTCAACGAGCCGCTGTATCGGATCGACCGCTTGCTGACCCAGATGCGCCTGGCCGGCAAGCTGGCCCGATTGCGCGGCGTGTTGGTCGGGGATATCGCGGGGGTGGATGTCGAGGCGCTGAATCGCCTGCTCAAGCAGACTTTCGAGCCGCTGCGGATTCCGGTGTTGTCAGGATGGCGCAGCGGACACTGTGATCCGAACCTGACGCTGCCGTTGGGCGCGCTGGTTCGACTGGATGCGGGGAAGAAGGAGTTGATGCTGGAGCAGGATGTGGTGATTCGTTAAACGAGCCACAAAAAAGACCGCCGCCTGAAGAGGCGGCGGTTTTGTTTTTACTGGCTACGCAAGCTTTCCAGCAGCTTGTGCGTCGGGTAACCGTCCGCCGGCCAGCCGAATGACTGTTGCGCACTGCGGATCGCTTTGCGCGTGTTGGCGCCGATGATGCCGTCGGCGGTGCCCGCGTCGTAGTTGCGCGCAGTCAGCAGGTTCTGCAGTTCAATCCGCTCGGTACGGCTCAGCGGCAGATCATCTTTTGGCCAGGTGCCATTGATCAGACCAGCACCGTTGAAGCGCTCGGACAACAGGCTGACGGCCAGGGCATAGGACGACGAGTTGTTGTACTTGAGGATCGCCCGGAAGTTATCGAGGATCAGGAACGCCGGGCCACGATAGCCGGCCGGCAGCAGCAGGGCAGCCGACAGTTGCTCGGAGCCGGCCGGCGCCTGGCCACCGCTGGGCAGAATCACACCCAGTTGCCGCCATTCTGCGACGCTCTTGCGAATCGCGCCGTCGGCCAGGGTGTAGTTGAAACCGCTCGGCAGTTGCACTTCGAAACCCCACGGCTGGCCACGCTGCCAGCCGGAGCTTTGCAGGTAGTGTGCGGTCGAGGCCAAGGCGTCAGCCGGGCTGCCCCAGATGTCACGGCGACCGTCGCCGTCGAAATCCACCGCGTGGGTGTTGTAGGTGGTCGGGATGAACTGAGTCTGGCCCATGGCACCGGCCCAGGAGCCGAGCATTTTCTCCGGCGTGATGTCGCCCTGTTGCAGAATCTGCAGCGCCGCGATCAGTTGCGCGTGAGCAAATCCCGGGCGGCGACCTTCATAGGCCAGGGTTGCCAGAGAGTTGATCACCGACTTGGTACCCTGGAACTGACCGAAATTGCTCTCCATCCCCCACACCGATACCAGCGCCTGGCGATCAACGCCATAGCGTTGCTCGATACGTTGCAGGATGTCGGCGTACTGGTTGATCAGAGCCTGGCCTTTGCGCACCCGCAGCGGCGACAGGGCGCCATCCAGGTATTCCCAGACCGGCCGGGCGAACTCCGGCTGGCTGCGGTCGGCGCGGATCACGCTGGCGTCGAAACTGACGTTGGCGAAGGCGCGGTCGAAAACGTCGGGACGGATACCAGCGGCCAGGGCGTCCTTGCGGAAACCGGCCTGCCACTCGGCAAAAGTCTGGGTCGGTTGAAGGTCGAGGTCGTCACCGGACGGCACTACCGGCGGAATAATCGCGGGGGCCGTGGCAACGGGAGCGGTCTGAAGCGGTTGAGCGTCGGCGGCGGTAGGTTTTTCCGCACAGGCGACAAGCAGAATGAAACTTGTGGCAGCGATCAGTTGGCGAAAGGGCCAACGACGGGAAAGACTGAGGGGCATGCACAGGTCCAGGGGATACGAATCAGGTGCAGACCTTAACATGAGGAAGGGGTGCTGCGCTTCAAGCGGCCAGAAAGTAAGAAGCCTCCCAGCTGTCAGACTGGAAGGCTTCGCGGCGATAGCTGCCTTTACCCTTTGTTGGTCGTTCCTGGCGACTGCGGAACAGGGGTTGGGCGACGATGGATTTGGCCTTGTTATGGCCATGTTTCGATGGCTTTTTGCTCATGAGGGTTCTCGCTATTGAGTGGGTTTTGCGCGGCAAATGATCTGCCGATGCCGAGCGTCTGTCTATAGGACTGAAGACGAGATGTTCTGTAGGAATGGTCTGTACAAAGAAAACGGGATCGCAGTGTGCGATCCCGAGTTTCATTCGGCAGGTAACGTCAGTCGCTGACCGGCCATCAACAGCGCCAGCCGACTGAGGCTCATCCACGGCGAGCCCGCCGCCTGGCCCTTGATCTGCGCATCGATGCGCTGGGCCTCGAGCAGCAACTGTGCCCAGCGCTGTGCCGAGTAGCGTTGCAGGGCCTTGCTCATCAGCGGTTTGCGCTTGTCCCAGACTGGCGGCTTGGCCTGACTGAAGCACTTGTCCAGCGGCGTGCCCTGACTGTATTGCAACGAGATGTTGGCCAGCAGGCGCAACTCACGGGCCAGGGCCCAGAGGATCACCGGCGGCTCGACCCCTTCACCGCGCAGCCCTTCGAGCATGCGCAGGGCGTGGGCCGGTTCACCGTTGAGCACCGCGTCGGTCAGGCCGAACACGTCGAAGCGCGCACTGTCGGCCACGGCCGCCTGTACGGTTTCGACAGTAATCTGACCGCCTTCGGCCATCAGCTTGAGCTTCTCGATCTCCTGCGCGGCAGCCAGCAGGTTACCCTCGACCCGCGCGCCAATCAGTTCGACCGCGTCCTGACTGGCCGAGAGGCCGGCCTGGGACAGGCGCTGACGAATCCAGCTCGGCAGCTGATTGGCATCCACCGGCCAGATCTGGATGAACTGGGTCTGCTGACCTTCGACCAGAGCCTTGCCCCACTTGGTCTTCTGCGCGCTGCCGTCCAGCTTCGGCAGGCTGATCAACAGCACCGTGTCTTCAGCCGGGCGTGAGCAGTATTCAATCAGTGCGGCCGCACCTTTGTCACCGGGCTTGCCCGAAGGCAGGCGCAGTTCCAGCAAGCGTTTTTCGGCGAACAACGACATGCTGGCACCGGCCTGCAGCAACGTGCCCCAATCGAAATTGGCGTCGGCGGCGAACACCTGGCGTTCGTCGAAACCTTGCTGACGGGCAGCGGAACGAATGGCGTCGGCAGCTTCCTGGCACAGCAGCGGGTCATCGCCGCTGATGATGTAGACCGGCGCAAGGGCGCCTTGCAGTTGTTTGCCGAGTTGGGCGGGAGCGAGCTTCATAAGAAAGGGCGAACGGGGCGCCTGAGCGCCCCGGACGTCTTACTGCTGCGGCAGTTCGAGCGGCGACTGGCGCGGGGTTTCCGCTTCAGCCTTCTGCGCCGCTTCCAGGGCGTCGGCTTCTGCCTTGGCCCGGGCGTTGGCGGTCTGCTGCAGGGCATCCAGCTGAGCCGGAGTCAGCTGTTGCAGACGCAGCATCATGCGTTGAACCAGTTCGCGACGAGTTTCACGACGAGCGTCATTGGCTTCCTGGTCGGAGCCAACGAGGTTGTTGCCGTCGTGGATGAACACTTTCTGCACTTCAAGCTTGTCGCTTTTGAGCAGCAGGTCTTTTTCGCCACGGATATCGTAGTTGAGTACGGTGCTCACCTGATACTCGCCAGTGCGACCGGCGCCGGCGTAGCTGAGGATGCGCTGGGATTCCTGCTCATCGGCCAGGTAAAGCTTGTAAGGCGCACCGGAGACGATCTTGACACCGCTGGCCTCCAGCACCTGACGCAGTTGCGTCACGGTTTCGCCGTAGGCGTTGCGGGCGCTCAGATCAAGTTCCTTGATCGACAGTTCGTTGGTGCCAGTGCCGCGTAGCTGGAAACCGCAGGCGCTCAACAGGACAGCGAGGCCCATCACCAGCAGATTGCGTTTGATCATTGTGTTGCTCCCCTTGAAACCATGTGGGCCGACCCTGCGGCCCGAAAGGTTTTACTGGGCGTCAGGCTCACCTGACGCCCGATCCAATTAGCTGGCGACGATATTGACCAGTTTCCCGGGCACTACGATTACTTTGCGAATAGTCAGGCCGTCGACAAAACGCAGCACGTTTTCGTTGGCGCGGGCTGCCGCTTCGACTTCTTCACGGGTGGCGGCGGCCGGCATTTCGATCTGGCCACGCAGCTTGCCGTTGACCTGGATCACCAGAGTCAGGCTGTCCTGCACCAGCGCACTTTCGTCCAGCACCGGCCAGGCGGCGTCGATCACCGGATCGGCGTGGCCCAGGCGGTTCCACAACTCGTGGCTGATATGCGGTGTGATCGGAGCCAGCAGCAGCGTCACGGTTTCCAGACCTTCCTGAACCAGTGCGCGATCCTGCTCGGTCGCTTGCGCGGCTTTTTCCAGCACGTTCATCAGCGTCATCACCTGAGCGATGGCGGTGTTGAATTTGTGGTTCTGGCCGACGTCATGGCTGGCCTGCTTGATCGCCTGGTGGATCGCGCGACGAATGACTTTCTGCTCGTCATTCAGGCTGGCGATATCCAGTTTGCCCGGCAGGCCCTGAGTAACGTGGGCCTGAGCCAGACGCCAGACGCGCTTGAGGAAACGGTGCGAACCTTCCACGCCGGAGTCGGACCACTCAGCGCTCATGTCAGGTGGCGAGGCGAACATCATGAACAGACGGCAGGTGTCGGCGCCGAACTGATCGATCATCGACTGTGGGTCGACGCCGTTGTTCTTCGACTTGGCCATCTTCTCGGTGCCGCCGATTTCCACCGGCAGGCCGTCCGCAATCAGCTTGGCGCTGATGACCTTGGCCTTGCTGTCGCGCTCGAGTTCCACGTCCGCCGGGTTGAACCAGGTGTAGGCGCCATTGGCTTCACGGCGATAGTAGGTCTCGGCGACTACCATGCCCTGGGTCAGCAGGTTCTTGAACGGCTCGTTGGAGCTCACCAAGCCTTCGTCACGCATCAGCTTGTGGAAGAAGCGCGCGTAGAGCAGGTGAAGAATGGCGTGTTCGATACCACCGATGTACTGATCCACCGGCAACCAGTGGTCAGCCGCGGATTTTTCCACCAGACCGCCTTCGAAGTGCGGCGAGGCGTAACGGGCGTAGTACCAGGACGACTCGACGAAGGTGTCCATGGTGTCGGTTTCACGCTTGGCAGGCTGGCCGCATTTCGGGCAGGTGCACTCGTAGAACTCGGGCATGCGCGCCAGCGGCGAACCGGCGCCGTCCGGTACCACGTCTTCTGGCAGTACGACCGGCAACTGGTCTTCCGGTACCGGCACGTCACCGCAGGCATCGCAGTGGATGATCGGGATCGGGCAGCCCCAATAGCGCTGACGGCTGATGCCCCAGTCGCGCAGGCGGAACTGGGTGCGCGAGGCGCCGAGGTTTTTCTTGATCAGGGCGACTTCCATGGCATCGAACGCGCCGGCGAAGTCCAGACCGTCGAATTCGCCGGAGTTGATCAGCGTGCCGTGCTCACCGTAGGCGTCTTGCCATGGCGCCGGGTTGGTTTCACCGGAGCTGGTGCGGACCACGGATTTGACCGGCAGGTTGTACTTGTGGGCGAATTCGAAATCGCGCTCGTCGTGCGCCGGCACAGCCATGACCGCGCCATCGCCGTAGTGCATCAGCACGTAGTTGGCGACCCACACCGGCAGTTTTTCGCCCGTCAGCGGGTGCTCGACGAACAGACCGGTCGGCACGCCTTTCTTCTCTTGCGTGGCGACGTCGGCTTCAGCGACGCTGCCGCCCTTGCATTCGGCGATGAACGCTTGCAGCTCAGGGTTGTTCTTCGCGGCGAGAGCAGCCAGGTGGTGTTCGGCTGCCACGGCAACGTAGGTTGCGCCCATCAGGGTGTCCGGACGGGTGGTGAAGACTTTCAGCGTGCCGCTTTCGCCGATCGATTCGACGTTGTACGGGAACTGCACTTCCATTCCGCGCGACTTGCCGATCCAGTTGCGCTGCATGGTCTTGACCTGCTCGGGCCAGCCAGTCAGTTCGTCGAGACTCTCCAGCAGCTCATCCGCGTAGGCGGTGATCTTGAAGTAGTACATCGGGATTTCGCGCTTTTCGATCAGCGCGCCGGAACGCCAGCCGCGACCGTCGATCACCTGCTCGTTGGCCAGAACGGTCTGGTCGATCGGGTCCCAGTTCACGGTGCCGTTCTTGCGGTAGATCACGCCTTTTTCGAACAGGCGAGTGAACAGCCATTGTTCCCAGCGGTAGTAATCCGGTTTGCAGGTGGTGACTTCGCGCGACCAGTCCACCGCCAGGCCCAGGCTGCGCAGCTGGGATTTCATGTAGGCGATGTTTTCGTAGGTCCACTTGGCCGGGGCCACGTTGTTCTTCATCGCGGCGTTTTCCGCCGGCATGCCGAAGGCGTCCCAACCCATCGGTTGCAGGACGTTCTTGCCGAGCATGCGCTGGTAGCGGGAGATCACGTCGCCGATGGTGTAGTTGCGCACGTGCCCCATGTGTAGCTTGCCGCTGGGGTAAGGGAACATCGACAGGCAGTAGTAAGTCTCCTTGCCTGGCTGTTCACTGACTTCAAAGGACTTTTGCTCGTCCCAGAACGACTGGGCGGCGGCTTCGATTTCACGGGGTTGATATTGTTCGTGCATGGCTACTTTTGTACTGGATAGGGGTGGCCTAATCCTCTTCAATGCGACATCCGGAGCGGGCCGGACGGGCTGGAAGTGGAGTTACAGGAAGCGCCGTAGCATACATGACCGCGCTTGGCCTAGGGAAACCCTGATTGCAGCCGTTTGACCCGTTGAAATCGCGGCGAGGGCCGTTGGTCGCGGCGTGCAGCCGGTTTGTGCAGCGAAGCTAAGCTCTAACTGGGGAGTGAGTCTTATCTTCAATGAGGTGAGGGATGGTGGAGTCACAGCAAAGAAACATAACCAAACCCGAGTTGTACGAGCGGTTGATCGATCGTCTGGGAATGGCTCTGGACGCTGCAAAAACCGCTGGACGGCTGCGCGACGAGCGCCCCCTGGAGCTTGAATTGCGTGGCTTGAGTCCCGCCGAGTTCAATCTGGTCAAGGCTTATCTGGATCGCAGTGAGCGTGAAACCCACGGATACCTGTCACAGGCAGTGAAGCAACTCGATGCAGCCCATTCGGCCAAGGTCATCTGGCTCAAGGACAAGGCACCGGGCAGAGAGACCGTAAAAGTGCGCACTCTGCAGGCCAAGTAAACGCATGGCAGGTCAAAAAGCGGATCTTTTTCAACGGGATCCGACCCTACTGGTTGTCGCGTTGTATCAACCCACTTAGGCTTCGGGCATCTCTGGAGATGCTCGATGCCTTTTCGTTATTTCATTAAACAACTTCTGTTGCCGCCCGGCCTTCTTTTGCTGCTGTTGCTCGTCGCCTGGTGGTTGAGACGTTCGCGGCCGCGACTGGCCGGGCTGTGCTTTGTCTTGGGATTTGGCGGCTTCCTGCTGATGAGCCTGCCGGTGGTCGTGCAATGGGGGGCCAAGGCCCTGGAACGCGAGCCGCCGCTGGCCCGGGATTCATGGCCAAGCCTTGCGCAGCGCGCCGATGCGATTGTGGTGCTGGGCTCCGGGCGCGAGCGCGGAGATCTGGCCTGGGGTGAAGATCAACCGACGGGCGTCGGGCTTGAGCGACAGCGCTACGCGGCGCGTCTGGCCAAGGCCTCAGGGTTGCCGATTCTGACCAGCGGTGGCCTGCATTACGGTACGCCGCCGACCGAAGCCAAACTGATGGCCGATTCACTGCGCGATGATTTCGGTGTGACGGTGCGCTGGCAGGAAGGGGAGAGCCGCACCACGTGGGAAA
The DNA here is from genome assembly GCF_040760005.1 of Pseudomonas sp. stari2. NCBI lineage: Bacteria > Pseudomonadati > Pseudomonadota > Gammaproteobacteria > Pseudomonadales > Pseudomonadaceae > Pseudomonas > Pseudomonas sp. Stari2. The sequence continues at coordinate 5,704,516 of NZ_CP099760.1, read as the reverse complement.
ACGCTGCCTTCAGCGCCAAAATGCTGCTGCCGGAAGGCGTCAAACGTATCGTGCTGGTGACCCAGGCCTGGCACATGCCGAGGGCGGTGTGGAGTTATCAACAGGCTGGATTTGAAGTGGTGCCGGCGCCGGTCGGTTTCCTCGGCACCGACAATGCCCGGCCGTTCGGCGGCTGGCTGCCGGAGTTCAAGTCGATCTGGCAGAGCGGGCAATTGATGAACGAGGCGGTGGGGCAGATCGGCTATTCGTTGTTCTACCGAGCAGGCGACAGCGGAGACTGAGGGTCTTGGACATCCGGTTGGTCATCAGCGCCCAGCCAAACAGCACCACGCACAGGATGATCAGCGGCCACGAACGCCACTGCAGATACGGCGTCAGGTTGTGCATCGGCACCACTTCGCCGTACAGCACGCCTTGTTCGAACTGCGGAATGCGCTCGGTGATCTGCCCGAACGGGTTGATCAGGCCGGTCACGCCGTTGTTGGTGGCGCGGATCATCCAGCGCCCCGCTTCAAGAGCGCGCATCTGCGCCATCTGCAGGTGTTGCAGCGGGCCGATGGAGGTGCCGAACCAGGTGTCGTTGCTGATGGTCAGCAGCAGATCGCTGTGTGCGGCCAGACCGGCAGCGAACTCCGGGTATACCACTTCGTAGCAGATGAACGGCGCAATCTGATAACCCTTGGCCTGCAACAACGGCTGATCCGCAGGACCTCGAGCGAAGTCGGACATCGGCAGATCGAAGAACGCGATCAGCCCGCGCAGCAGGTCCTGCAACGGCACATACTCGCCGAACGGCACCAGTTTCTGCTTCAGATACGTACCGTCGCCTTCGCCGACCACCGTAATGCCGTTGAAGAAGCGTTTTTCGTGACGCACCGTCTGGCGGATCGGCACACCTGTAATCAGCGCCGATTTACGCTCGGCGGCGAAGGTGCCCATCATGTTCAGGTAACCCTCGGCGGACTCCTTGAGCACCGGGACGGCGGTTTCGGGCCAGATCAGCAGATCCACCGGTTTCGAACGGAAACTCAGGTCGCGGTACAGCGCCAGTTGCGCGTTGAGCTGCGCCGGGTCCCATTTCATGCTTTGCTCGACGTTGCCTTGGATGGCGGCAACGGTCAGCGGTGCGCCGGACGGGCTGGTCCAGGCATGGCCTTTCAAGGCAATGCCCGCCGCCCATGGGCCGACCAACAGCACCAGCCCGGCGGCGATAAAGCCTTTGCGACCGGTCTGCAGCAGGCGCGGTGCGTTGTAGATCAGCGCGGCGGTCAGCGCCAGGACGAACGACACCAGCCACATGCCGCCCACTGGTGCGAGCCCGGCCAGAGGACCATCGAGCTGGCTGTAACCGGAATATAGCCACGGGAAACCGGTGAGGAACCAGCCACGGAACGCTTCCTGGCCAACCCACAATGCAGCGAAAGCCGGGGCATCGGCCAGTGGTGCCTCGTTGCGGCGCAGCCAGCGCGCCCACAGCCACGCGGGCAGGGCGAAGAACCAGGCAATGGCCGCGGTGAAAATCAACATCAGGAAACCGGCCAGCAGCACCGAAGCGCCACCGAAATGGTGGATGCTGTAGTAGATCCAGCTGGTGCCGGCGCCGAACAGACCGAAGCCGAAGCACCAGCCGCGACCCAGGGCCTGGCGCGGGCTCAGCTCGCGCAGGCCGGCATAGAACAGGCCGACCGCCAGCAGGGCCAGCGGCCAGAGATCGAACGGCGCGAGAGCGAAGGTGGTGATTGCACCGGCCGCCACGGCCAGCAGGTTACCGGGCCAGCCGGGGCGGGTTGTCCAGCGCATTTCAGTCCTTATTTATTACCGGGCGATTGGCGTCAGTCGCAGCAGATGAATCCGACGACTGTCGGCGTTCAGGATGCGGAAACGATAGGCGCCGATTTCAGTGATTTCGTTGCGTTTTGGCAAGTGCCCGAACGCACTCATCACCAGCCCGCCGACGGTGTCGAACTCGTCGTCGGAAAACTCGCTGTCGAAGAACTCGTTGAAGTTCTCGATCGGCGTCAGGGCCTTGATCAAGAAATCACCGCTGGGCAGCGGCTTGATGTAGCTGTCCTCTTCGACGTCGTGCTCGTCTTCGATGTCGCCGACGATTTGCTCAAGCACGTCTTCGATGGTCACCAGACCCGCCACACCGCCGTATTCGTCGATCACGATGGCCATGTGGTTGTGGTTGGCGCGGAACTCACGCAGCAACACGTTCAGACGCTTGGACTCCGGCACGAAGGTGGCCGGGCGCAGCAGATCCTTGATGTTGAAGCTGTCACCGTTCTCCTTGAGGATCAGCGGCAGCAGATCCTTTGCCAGCAGCACGCCCATCACGTCGTCATGGCTTTCGCCGATGACCGGGTAGCGCGAGTGGGCCGAGTCGACCACGGCGGGAAGGAATTCGCGGGGTGTCTGGGTCGCCTTGATGCTGATCATCTGCGAGCGCGGCACCATGATGTCGCGAACCTGCAGGTCAGCCACCTGGATGGCGCCTTCGACGATGGCCAGCGCTTCGCTGTCCAGCAGTTTGTTCTGATGTGCATCGCGCAGCAGCTCCAGCAGCTCCTGGCGGTTCTTCGGCTCGTGGGCAAAAGCCTGGGTCAGTTTGCCCAGCCATGACTTCTGCCCGTTGCTCGATCGATCTTCGCTCATAGCGATTACTCTGAATCCTTTGTTGTAACGATAGGGGATGTTTCGGTTTCGTCGTCCGCGTACGGATCGGGATAACCCAATTCGGCAAGCAACTCGCGTTCCAGTGCTTCCATTTCCTCGGCTTCCTCGTCATCTATATGGTCGTAACCAAGCAGATGCAAGCAGCCGTGAATGACCAGATGTGCCCAGTGGGCCTTTAGTTCCTTGCCCTGTTCGGCAGCTTCACGCTCTACCACCGCCACGCAGATCACCAGATCGCCCAGCAATGGAATGTCGAGAAACTCGTCGGGCACTTCGGCGGGAAAGGACAGAACGTTGGTCGCGTAATCCTTGTGGCGCCAGGTGTGATTCAGTTCGCGGCCTTCTTCTTCGTCGACCAGACGAATGGTCATTTCCGAGTCGGCGGTGCGCTGGCGCAGGGCCAGTTCGCACCATTGGCGAAATTCGGCTTCGGTCGGCGCAGACGCTTTGGTCGCGATTTGCAGGTCAAGCTCAAGCATCGTGGCGAATGTCCTTTGGCGCTTCATCGGCTACGCGCGTTTCGAAGCGCTCGTAGGCTTCGACGATGCGTTGCACCAGCGGGTGGCGCACCACGTCTTTGGGCTGGAAGTGGGTGAAGCTGATACCCGGCACATCCTTCAGGACTTCGATGACATGGTGAAGTCCGGATTTGGTGCCGCGCGGCAGGTCGACCTGAGTGATGTCGCCGGTGATCACGGCTGTGGAGCCGAAACCGATCCGGGTCAGGAACATCTTCATCTGCTCGACGGTGGTGTTCTGGCTTTCGTCGAGAATGATGAAGCTGTTGTTCAGCGTACGACCGCGCATATAGGCCAGCGGTGCGACTTCGATCACCTGACGTTCGATCAGCTTGGCCACGTATTCGAAGCCGAGCATTTCATAGAGGGCGTCGTAGAGCGGGCGCAGGTACGGGTCGATCTTCTGCGATAGATCGCCGGGCAGGAAGCCGAGTTTTTCACCCGCTTCGACCGCCGGACGCACCAGCAGGATGCGGCGGATCTGCTCGCGTTCCAGAGCATCAACGGCGCAGGCCACGGCCAGGTAGGTCTTGCCGGTACCGGCCGGGCCGATGCCGAAGTTGATGTCGTTGCCGAGGATTTCCTTCACATAGCGCAACTGATTCAAGCCGCGCGGGCGAATCATGCCTTTCTTGGTGCGCAGGGCGACGGAGGCTTCGGCGGGGGCGTGGTTGTCCAGTTGCTCGACGGCCGATTCCTGAAGGAACAGGTGAACCGTATCCGGCGACAGCTCTGAACCCTTGGTTTCCCGGTACAGGCGGCGAATCAGATTTTCCGCAGACGTGGTGTGCTTGGGATCGCCGATCAGCTCGAACTGATTGCCGCGGTTGCGGATCTCGATGGCCAGGCGCCGTTCGATCAGCCGCAGGTGCTCGTCGAACTGCCCGCACAAATTGGCGAAGCGGCGAGCCTCAAAAGGCTCGAGGATAAAACGATGAGGTTCTATGGGTGCGTTCAAGGTCGTATTTAGCCGCCCTGGGGCAATTAGGATGAAATCAAGGATAACGCCAGCGGCGTGGGTGCGAAAGCTCTTAAAAAGCCTGGCACCTATTCAGCCGTCTGGCGTGGTGTCCTTGCGGTGTTACTGGACCAGCGAGCCGCGTAGCGAGTGCGGTTGCGCCGCGTCGATGTGCACGTCGGCGAACTGGCCGATCAGAGTTGGATTATCGCAGCGGAAGTTGACGATACGGTTATTCTCGGTGCGCCCTTGCAGCTCGCCCGGATCCTTCTTCGAATAATCGGTCACCAGAATCCGCTGTATCGAGCCGACCATTTGTCGGCTGATCTCGAACCCTTGCTGGTTCAAACGGTGCTGCAAGGCATTCAGGCGTTCTTTCTTCAGCTCTTCCGGGGTGTCGTCGGCCAGATCGGCGGCCGGGGTGCCTGGTCGCTGGCTGTAGACGAACGAGTAGGAAAAATCGAAACCGACGTCGGCAATCAGCTTCATGGTCTGTTCGAAATCTTTCTCGGTTTCCCCCGGGAAGCCGACGATGAAGTCCGAACTGATGCAGATGCCCGGCACGGCGGCGCGCAGTTTGCGCAGCTTGGATTTGTACTCAAGCGCCGTGTGGTTGCGCTTCATCGCGGCCAGGATCCGGTCCGAACCCGACTGCACCGGCAAGTGCAGATGCTTCACCAGTTCCGGCACTTCGGCGTGTGCCTGGATCAGACTGTCGGAGAATTCCAGCGGGTGCGACGTGGTGTAGCGGATGCGGTCGATGCCATCGACTGCCGCGACGACGCGGATCAGTTCGGCCAGATCGGCCAAGCGACCGTCGTGGGTCAGCCCGCGATAACCGTTGACGTTTTGGCCCAGCAGGGTCACTTCACGCACGCCGTTTTCGGCCAAATGAATGATCTCGGCGATCACGTCGTCGAACGGCCGGCTGACTTCTTCGCCGCGGGTGTAGGGTACGACGCAGAACGTGCAGTACTTGCTGCAGCCTTCCATTACCGACACGTAGGCGCTCGGGCCATCGATGCGCGGCTCGGGCAGGTGGTCGAACTTTTCGATTTCCGGGAACGAGACGTCCACTTGCGGCAACTTGCTGATGCGCGCGGCGTCGATCATTTCCGGCAGGCGGTGCAGTGTCTGCGGGCCGAACACCACGTCGACGTAAGGGGCGCGATCACGGATCGCCGCGCCTTCCTGGCTGGCCACGCAACCACCGACGGCGATCACCATGTCCGGGTTGGCGAGTTTCAGCTCGCGCCAGCGACCGAGCTGGGAGTACACCCGGTCCTGGGCGCGTTCGCGGATCGAGCAGGTGTTGAGCAGAATCACGTCGGCATCTTCGGCGCGTGCCGTGACTTCCAGGGCCTGGTGTTCGCCCAGCAGATCGACCATGCGCGAGCTGTCGTACTCGTTCATCTGGCAACCGTGGGTTTCGATGTAAAGCTTCTTGGCCATGGAATAGGGTCGTCACGTGGTTCAAAGAACCGCGCATTATAGGGAACATGTCCCCAGGTTCCTACCGTTGCGCGTCCGGCGGCTATGCTATAGTTCGCGCCCTCATTTTTACCCCGATGTGTTGTCCGCCCGCCATGACCAAACGCGAAGCTCCAATCTACAAGGTGATTTTCCTCAATCAGGGCCAGGTGTTCGAAATGTACGCCAAGCAGATCTATCAAAGTGATCTGTGGGGCTTCCTGGAAGTGGAAGAGTTCGTCTTTGGCGAGCGCACCCAGGTGGTCGTCGATCCGAGCGAAGAGAAGCTCAAGGCGCAATTCGAAGGCGTGGTGCGCAGCTTTGTGCCGATGCATTCGATCGTGCGCATCGACGAAGTGGAACGCCTTGGCACGCCGAAAATCAGTGAAGCCCGTGGCGGTGTTGGCAATGTGATGCCGTTCCCGGTACCAATGCCCGAGAAGTAAACGGGGCGGGATAAAGGAGCTACGACAGGAGCTACGGCAGGGGCGAGAACGGCGTACGCCCGTCGGCGCTCTGCAGTTCCATCAGGTATTTACGGAAAATTTGCCCGAGCACCTGGGTTGCGGTTTCCAGGTCTTCGCGGGACATCTTTTCGGACACTTCGTCGGCGGTGTCGAGCGCGTCTTCGGCGCCGTTGACCGCGGCCATCTTCAGCACGATGTAAGCCTGAATGTTGTTGGCTTGCACGCCTTCACCGTGGAAGAACATGGTGCCGAGCTTGAATTGCGCCTGAGCATGGCCTTGCAGCGAGGCCTTTTCGAAATAGCTAAGGGCTTGATTGAGGTCGCGCGGCGCGTTCTTGCCGTCGTAGTAGAACTCACCCAACTCGTATTGCGCTTGCGCATCCCCTTCATCCGCTGCCTTTTGGCAGGCGGCGAGGGCCTGCGTGACATCTTGCGGCTGAGTATTGAGGGTGCAGCGACCCATCGCCGGGATCAACAACGAGTTGCCGCCTGCTTGTGCATGTGCGAGCAGCGGCTGAAGGAGCAACAGGCAGCCCAAGGCAAGGGTGCGGCCGGTGCGGTTCATGGGAATCGACTTACCTCTGAAGGGCGCGCGGACCCGTCGAGGGATCCAATAAGCGCGCATTATGAAATAAGCAGGGGCCACCTTACAAAGTCTTTACTCGATTTTCTGCTGTGTGGGGAATATATCACCCGGTTTGCGGGAGGTTTTTGGCAGAAGCGTCGGAGAAAACGCTGGAGTGTAGGTGAAAGCTGACGCTGGCAATGGCCAACGTCAGCGATCAAGCCATTACTTCAGTTTGGCGAAAGCGCGCTCGGCGGCGTCGAGAGTAAGTTTAAGCTCCGCTTCGCCGTGGGCGATCGAGGTGAAACCGGCTTCGAACGCACTCGGTGCCAGATACACGCCACCTTCCAGCATCAGGTGGAAGAATCGACCGAACAGCGCCGCGTCGCTGGCCATCACGTCTTCAAAAGTAACAATGTCGTCGGCGCCGCTGAAGTACAGACCGAACATGCCGCCGGCCTGGGTGGTCACGAACGGAATGCCCGCCGCGTCAGCGCGTTGTTGCAGGCCGTCGAGCAAGCGAGTGGTGTAATCGTTCAGCTCGGCATGGAAACCCGGACGGCTGATCAGGCGCAGGGTGGTCAGGCCGGCGGCCATCGCCAGCGGGTTGCCCGACAGGGTGCCCGCCTGATAGACCGGGCCCAGCGGTGCGATGCGCTCCATGATCGAACGCTTGCCGCCGAAGCAGCCGACCGGCATGCCGCCGCCGATGATCTTGCCGAACGTGGTCAGGTCCGGAGTCACGCCGTAGTAAGCCTGGGCACCGCCGAGGGCCACACGGAAACCGGTCATCACTTCGTCGAAAATCAGCACCACGCCGTGCTTGTCGCACAGGCTGCGCAGGCCTTCGAGGAAACCCGGTGCTGGCGGCACGCAGTTCATGTTGCCGGCAACCGGCTCAACGATGATGCAGGCCACGTCCTGGCCGACTTCGGCGAGCATTTTTTCAACGGCGTCGATGTCGTTGAACGGCAGGGTCAGAGTGGGTTTGGCGAATGCTGCCGGCACACCGGCCGAGCTTGGTACACCCTGGGTCAGTGCGCCGGAACCGGCCTTGACCAACAGGCTGTCGGAGTGACCGTGGTAGCAGCCTTCGAACTTGATGATGCTGTCACGGCCGGTGAAGCCACGGGCCAGACGGATCGCACTCATGGTCGCTTCGGTGCCGGAGCTGACCATGCGCACCATTTCCATCGACGGCACCAGCGAGCAGACCAGGTCGGCCATCTCGGTTTCCATCGCGGTCGGCGCGCCGTAGGACAGGCCGTGTTGCAACTGGTTACGCACGGCGTCCAGTACGTCCGGGTGGCTGTGGCCGAGGATCATCGGGCCCCAGGAACCGACGTAATCCACATAACGCTTGTTGTCTTCGTCGGTGACGTAGGCGCCTTCGGCGTGCTTGAAGAACAGCGGCGTGCCGCCGACGCTCTTGAACGCGCGAACCGGCGAGTTCACGCCACCGGGAATGTGTTTCTGGGCGTTGGCAAACAGAGTTTCGGAACGAGACATGATCGGGCTCTCAGACTTTTAGTAATTCGTTGAATGCGCGGGCGCGGCGGGTCACTTCGGCGGTGCTGTCGGCGCCGAACAGGCCATGGACCACGGCCAGCAGATCGACACCGTGGGCCACCAGCGGCGCGGCATTGTCGAGGGTGATGCCGCCAATCGCGCAGATCGGCAGGTGCAGCGTCTGGCGGGCTTGATCGAGCAGATCGAGGCTGCAGGTCGGCGCACCGGGTTTGGTATTGGAGTTGAAGAAGCGGCCGAAGGCGACGTAGCTTGCGCCTTCTTTGGCGGCTTGTTCGGCCAGTTCAAGCTGCGCATGGCAGGTCGAACCGATGATCGCTTTCGAACCAAGCAGGGCGCGGGTCGGCGACAACGGGCCGTCAGTCTGGCCCAGGTGCACGCCGACGTTCAGGCGTGCGGCCAGTTCGGCGTCGTCGTTGATGATCAGTTGCGTCTTGTAGCGTTCGCACAGATCGCGCAAGGCCTCGGCCTCACGCAAGCGTCGGGCTTCGTCGCTGCTCTTGTCGCGGTACTGCAGCAGGGTGACGCCGCCTTCCAGCGCCGCCTCCACGTACGGCAGAAACTTGCCGGCCAGCAATGGACCGTCGGTAATGGCGTACAGGCCACGTAGTTTCATCAGGCAGACCTCACGACGTTACGAGCAGAAATCCAGCGGCAGGCGACGCGGCACGAACTGGCCTTTGCCCAGTTGTTCGGCATCGCGCAGGGTCCGCCAAGTGTAATCCAGCGCGGTACGCACGGCGCTGGCCAGGTTTTCGCCCTGTGCCAGTCGACCGGCAAGGGTGCTGGCCAGGGTGCAGCCGGAACCGTGGTAGCTGCCCGGCAGGCGCTGGCACTTGAAGGTCTCGCGCAGGCCGTCGCGGCTGTAAAGGCGATTGTGGATTTCGGTTTCGTCGCCGTGACCGCCGGTGATAAGCAGATTCTTGATGTACGGCAGGAGTTTTTCAGCGCACTCGTCCGCGGTGCCTTCTGGCAGTTCGGCGAGGATCCGGGCTTCGGGAAGATTGGGGGTGGCGATGATCGACAGCGGCAGCAGGCGTTCGCGCATGGCGTAGCCGACTTCGTCCTTGCCCAGGCGTCCGCCACCGCCGGCGCGCAGCACCGGGTCGCAGACCACTGGCAAGTGCGGGTGCGCCTGAAGCAGTTCGACGACGGTGTCGACCATTTCCAGGGAACCGAGCATGCCCAGTTTCACTGCCGTGACTTCGGAATCGTTGAGCACGGCATTGGCCTGGGCCAGTACCCACTCACGGTCGAGGACGCGAAAGTCAGTGACGTTGACGGTGTCTTGCACGGTCAGGGCGGTGACGGCCGGAGCCGCATGGCAACCCTGAGCGAGCAGGGCTTCGATATCTGCCTGCAAGCCGGCGCCACCACTGGGGTCGTGGCCGGAGAGACAGAGGACAACGGGGCGGGAGCTGTAGATATTCATGGTGCGCGAGCTTACCACCAAACCTGTTTTTCGGGTGTTGTGGCGCAGCGCTTGGCCGATAACCTCGGCAACTGGATGTGCACGGGTTTTCACAATCTGACCGAGCCAACAGCTCTAGCTCGGTGCTCTGCTCTGAAACGCGCGTTCTAGAGCCTTTGTCAGAAAAATTTCCATGGTGCTCAATGGCCATCAACAGCTATGCTAGAGTGGATCCAAACCAATAACAGGTAATACCGGTTTTACGTCTACTCAAAGGGAATGGGGGGCTTCCTGACACAACCGGACAAGCCACGCTGGGGCTTCAATGCGCTATTTGTTGATGTTGCTGTTCTGTTTGCCCCTCCTGGCAAACGCCGTCGAGTTCGACGAGTTCACCCAGAGCCTCCCGCTGGGTCGATCCCTGCAAGTGTTCGAAGACCCGAGCGGTCAGGCGAGCATTGCCGACGTCCGCGCGCAAGCCGCTGCCGGACAATTCAAAAAACACGATAAAGCCACGCTCAATGCCGGTTACTCGCGTTCGGCGTTCTGGCTGAAGATCGACCTGCATTACCGCCCGAGCAATCCGGCGGCGCAGCGTACCTGGCTGCTGGAGCTGGCCTATCCGCCGCTTGATCACCTCGACCTGTATCTGCCCGACGCCGCCGGTGACTATCGCCTGGTGCGCCAGACCGGGGACGCCTTGCCGTTCGCCAGTCGCGAGATCCGGCAGAACAACTACCTGTTCAACCTCACGTTCAAGCCTGACCAGCAACAGACCGTCTATTTGCGGCTGTCCAGCGAAGGCTCGATCCAGGCACCGGTGACGTTGTGGTCGAGCACCGCGTACCTCGAAGACCAGCCGGTGCGCCTTTATGTGCTGGGCCTGATTTATGGCGTGCTGCTGGGGATGCTGGTCTACAACCTGTTCATCTACCTCAGCGTGCGCGACACCAGTTATCTCTACTACATCTTCTATATCGGCTCGTTCGGCCTTTATCAGCTGTCGGTAAATGGCGCGGCGGTCGAGTATTTCTGGCCGGACAATCCATGGTGGGCCAACGCCGCCACGCCATTCTTCATTGGTTGCGCAGGTCTGTTCGGCAGCCAGTTCGCCCGCAGCTTCTTGCAGACCAAAAACCACAGCCGCTGGCTCGACCGGCTGTTGATCGCCCTGATCGTGTTCGGTGCACTGGTGATCGGTCTGTCGCTGATGACCAGTTACGCCCTGGCCTTGCGTCTGGCGACGACCCTGGCACTGACCTTTACCGTGGTGATCTTCGCCGCCGGGATCCTCGCCTGGTGGCGGGGTCTGCGGGTGGCGCGCTATTTCATCATCGCCTGGTCGGCGTTTCTGCTCGGCGGGATCGTCAACACGATGATGGTTCTGGGCCTGCTGCCGAATGTGTTCCTGACCATGTACGCCAGCCAGATCGGCTCGGCCATCGAGGTGGCGCTGCTGTCCTTGGCGCTGGCCGACCGCATCAACGCCATGCGCGAACAACAGGCGCAGACCCTGTTCGACGCCGGCCAGAAGCTCGAAGTGCTGAACCAGCAACTGGCCCACAGCAACAAGCTCAAGGACGAATTCCTCGCGACCCTGACCCATGAACTGCGCACGCCGATGAACGGGGTGATTGGTTCGCTGGAACTGATGCAGACCGTCGAACTGGACCCGGAACTGGAGCAATACCAACAGACCGCCGCCGGTTCGGCCCGGGACATGATGCGCATGGTCAACGGCATCCTGACCCTGACCGAATTGCAGGCCGGCAAGCTCAAGGCCACGCCGGGCAGTTTCAGCCTGCGTGCGGTGGTCGAGGCGCTGCGCGTGCAGTTCGACGGCAATGCGTCGAGCAAGTCGCTGGACTTCAAGGTCGAGGTGCTGCCGACCCTGCCGGATCGCCTGCACGGCGACAGCGCCAAACTCGCGCAATGCCTGGAATGCCTGCTGGACAACGCGATCAAGTTCACCCGCGTCGGCGGCCTCGCCTTGCGGGTCACCGGCAAACCGTCGACGGACAATCGCCTGGCGCTGTCCTTCGCGGTGATCGACACCGGTATCGGTTTTACTGATCTGGGCGAGGCCACGCTGTATCAGCGATTCTTCCAGCTCGATGGTTCGATGACCCGCGAATACGGCGGGCTGGGCGTCGGTCTGGCGATTTGCCGACAACTGGTGGAACTGCTCGGCGGCAAGCTCACGCACCGTTCCGAACCGGGGCGCGGCAGTCGCTTTCAGCTGGATGTCGAGTTTGAGTTGCCGGCGGTTGAAGCGGTGCCGACGCTCGTTCGCGATGCCGTGCGCGCACCGCAGGACTGCACCGTGTTGCTGGTGGACGACAACAGCGTCAATCAGTTGGTGATGCGCGGGATGTTGCTCAAGCTCGGTTTCCGCGTGCGCACCGCCGACCACGGTGCCGCAGCCATCGAATGCCTGCAGCGCGAGCCGTTCGATGCGGTGCTGATCGATTGCCAGTTGCCGTCGCTCGATGGTGCGTCGTTGTGCTGCCAGATCCACGACTTGCCGGGCTGTGCCAGCCTGCCGGTGTTCGTGATCGCGCTGGGGGCGGATCGAGAGCATTGCGCTTCTGCCGGCTCGATCGATTACCTGAGCAAACCGGTGAAATTCGAAGACTTGCAGGTCGCGATGCAGCGTCGGGTATTGAGGTGCTGACAGGGTGAAAGCGCCGGCATTTAGGCCGATATGACACTTTGATCGGTCCGGGGGCGGTGCTTAACTGAAGCTCTGGCCGATCAAGGAGCCCCGTCATGAACCTGCATCAGTTCGCCGAAACCCACGAAGTGACCAACCAGCCACCATCGCTGGACGGCACCAACCTGTACCGCATCGACCTGCCGCTGCAGGAGTGGTCACGGCGGTTCGGCGCCGGCTGGGCCGAGTCGCGGATCGATGCCTACGGCGCACTGGCCGGCGGGCCGCTGATGGAGGCCGGGTTCCTCGCCAACCAGAACAAACCGGTGTTCGCCAGCCATGATCGCTATGGTCATCGCATTGATCTGGTGGAATTTCACCCGGCGTATCACGAGCTGATGCGCACGGCCATCGAACATGGCCTCACGTCGTTGCCCTGGGCTCATCCACAGGACGGCGCCCATGTTGCCCGCGCGTCGATGTCCTATCTGCACAGCCAGGCCGAGGCCGGCAGCGGTTGCCCGTTGACCATGACCTTCGCCAGTGTTCCCGCGCTGCGTTTGCAGCCGGATCTGGCCGAACAGTGGCTGCCGAAAATCCTCGCCACCGAATACGATCCGCGCAACGTCGGCATGGCCCATAAGGCCGGTGTCACCATCGGCATGGCGATGACCGAGAAACAGGGCGGCACCGACGTGCGCGCCAACACCACCAAGGCTTATCCGGTCGGCGCCAGCGGCCCGGGCCAGGCTTATGAACTGGTGGGCCACAAGTGGTTCTGTTCGGCGCCGATGTGCGATGCGTTCCTCACGCTGGCGCAGACCGACAAGGGCCTGACCTGTTTCCTGTTGCCGCGCCATCGCCCGGATGACACGCGCAATCAGTTCTACATCCAGCGTCTGAAAAACAAACTCGGCAACCAGTCCAACGCTTCCAGCGAAGTGGAGTTCCGTGGCGCCCTGGCGTGGATGGTCGGTGAAGAAGGGCGCGGAGTACCGACGATCATCGAGATGGTGGCCATGACCCGTTTTGATTGCATGGTCGGCTCCAGCTCGCTGATGCGTCAGGCGCTGACCCAGGCCAGCCATCACTGCGCCCATCGCAAGGTTGGCGGCAAACTGCTCAGCGAACAACCGCTGATGCAAAACGTGCTGGCCGATCTGGCGCTTGAAAGCGAAGCCGCGCTGGCCCTGAGCCTGCGCATGGGCAAGGCGCTGGATCATCTGGATGATCGTCATGAAGCGCAATTCGCCCGACTGGTGACGGCGGTGGGCAAATACTGGATCTGCAAGCGTGCGCCGGCAATGATCAACGAAGCCGCCGAATGCATGGGCGGCGCGGGATATGTCGAAGAGAGCATCCTGCCGCGGCTGTACCGCGAAGCGCCGGTGAACTCGACGTGGGAAGGCTCCGGCAACGTGCAATGCCTCGACGTGCTGCGAGCGTTGTCGAAAGAGCCGGGCGTGCTGGATGTGCTGTTCAACGAACTGGGCGACGGCCATGGCGACAAACGGTTGGCCGCGCATATCCAGCAGTTGCAGGCGTCGTTCAAGGACACGGGCGACATTCAGTACCGGGCTCGGCAACTGACCGAAGACATCGCTCTGGGGTTGCAAGCGAAGCTGTTGCTGGAGGCCGGGAATGCGGCGGTCAGTGATGCGTTTATCGCCAGTCGCCTGAACGGAGGCGGGCGGGTCTACGGCGCGTTGCCGCGCGGGCTGGATGTCGAAGCCATCGTCACCCGCTCGACGCCGCAAGGTTTCTGACTGCAATTTCCAAGCACCGAAAGGCCTTGTGGGAGCTGGCAAGCCCGCTCCCACAGGGCCCGCCTATACCTGTCAGATTGATGAATAGCCACAACGCCACTGTTTCCGTGACGCCACGATGCAGGCAAGATGAAGCTCTGCAAGTCAGAACACAGGAAGCTGATCGTGACCGAAGCGTTTATTGTCGTTCAAACCGCCGAACAAGCCGTGGATCGTCTGGCCGAGCTGCATGAGCAGGCCACCACGGCGCTGAACTCTGCGCTCAAGCGTTATCTCAAGGATCGCGTCGAGCCCGACGCCGAGCAACGTGCCCTGTTCCGTTATCCCGAACTGCGTCTGACCTACCACTGCCAGGGCGAAGTCCCGCAGACCACCCGCGCTTACGCCAAGGTGCAGTTGCCGGGCACCTACAGCGTGACCGTCACCCACCCGGCGGCGTTTCGCAAATACCTTCTGGAGCAGCTCACGCCGCTGATGCACGATTTCACCGTAACCGTGGAAGTCGGGGTCAGCGAGCAGAACATTCCGTACCCGTACGTGGTCGAGCAGGGCGATGAACTGGCCGGCTCCGGCGTCACTGCCGCCGTGCTGGCGCGAGTGTTCCCGAGTACCGACCTGTCCGCCGCCACCGATGGCATCGCCGACGGTCTCTACGACTGGGAAAACACCGATCCGCTGCCGCTGGCGCTGTTCGATGCGGCCCGCGTCGACTTTTCGCTGCGTCGTCTGGTGCATTACACCGGCAGCGACTGGCGCCATGTGCAGCCGTGGATCCTGCTGACCAACTACCACCGCTATGTCGACCAGTTCATTGTTCATGGCCTGGAACAACTGCGCCGCGACCCGCGTTTCGTGCGCATGGTGTTGCCGGGCAACGTGATCATCGAAAAAGGCATGGATCACGGCGAAGCCTCGGCCATTGCGGCCGGTGTGGTCTGGCACCGTTACCAGATGCCGGCCTATCACCTGATCGCCAGCGATGGCCACGGCGTGACACTGGTGAACATCGGCGTCGGCCCGTCCAACGCCAAGAACATCACCGATCACCTGGCCGTGCTGCGTCCGCATTGCTGGCTGATGATCGGTCACTGCGGCGGCCTGCGTCAGTCGCAGACCATCGGCGACTATGTGCTGGCTCACGCTTACATGCGTCGCGACGGAATTCTTGACCGGGTGGTGCCGCCGAACATTCCGATCCCGGCCCTGGCTGAAGTGCAACTGGCGCTGCAGCAAGCGGCGGCCAACATCACCGGCGAAAAAGGCGAAGAGCTGAAGAAACGCCTGCGCACCGGCACCGTGCTGACCTACGACGACCGTAACTGGGAATTGCGCTGGGCCCAGGAGCGACCGCTGATCAACCTGTCCCGCGCCGTGGCGGTGGACATGGAAAGCGGCACCATCGCCGCCCAGGGTTATCGCCTGCGGGTGCCATACGGCACGTTGCTGTGCGTTTCGGACAAACCGCTGCACAGTGAAATCAAGCTGCCGGGTTCGGCCAACGCGTTCTACGAGCGCGCGGTCAGCCAGCACTTGAAGATCGGCATCGAAGCAGTGGACCTGCTGCGCACCGAACTCAACTCGCTGCACTCGCGCAAACTGCGCAGCTTCGACGAGCCGCCGTTCCGCTAACGGTTAGTCGTGGTCATTTGGCGGTCGGGGCACTAGCATTGTCAGCCCCGACTGTTAGATGTTGTTTTGCCCATGTCCCGTCCCCAGCGTCCATCTTCCCGCCGCCCCGGTGCGAAGCCGTCCTCTTCAGCCCCGCGCCGTGTCGCCAAGGCACCGCCGGCCGAGCCGAAGCTGATCCTGTTCAACAAACCGTTTGATGTACTGACGCAGTTCAGTGACGGCGAAGGGCGGGCGACGCTCAAGGATTACATCGACATTCCGGGCATCTACCCGGCCGGACGGCTGGACCGCGACAGCGAAGGTTTGCTGCTGCTGACCAACGACGGCCAGTTGCAGGCGCGGATCGCCGACCCCAAGCACAAACTGGCGAAAACCTATTGGGTGCAAGTCGAAGGCGTGCCGACGGCCGAGCAGTTGCAGCGCCTGCGTGACGGCGTCGAACTGAATGACGGCATGACCTTGCCCGCTGAGGCGCGGCAACTGGATGAGCCTGAACTGTGGCCACGCAATCCACCGGTACGCTTTCGCGCAACCATACCGACAACCTGGCTGGAACTGGTAATTCGCGAAGGGCGCAATCGTCAGGTGCGGCGAATGACGGCGGCGGTAGGGTTGCCGACGTTGAGGCTGGTGCGGGTCAGGATCGGTGACTGGACGATCGAAGGGCTCGATCAGGGCCAGTGGAAGGAAGTGCCGGCGCGCTTATAAGGCGCCGGATTCGATCAGGCCGATCACTACGCTCTTGATGATGAACGCGGCCACGCCCAGGCCCAGCACGAAGAACAGAATGAACGAGCCGAAGCGCCCGGCCTTGGACTTCTTCGCCAGATCCCAGACGATGAAACCCATGAAAATGATCAGGATGCTGACCAGACCGGTCATCATCCACTCTTCAAATACTGCTGGATCCATCGGGCATCTCCGGCGCTGTTCGGCTGAAAGGGCGGGCGGGAGTATACGCCAGCGGCGAACGACGCAGCATTGACCTGCGTCGGTGTGCCGCAGTCATTCGTCGATTTCAGCTACGCAGATGAGTCAGCGGCAGTTCGGTACTGTTGAGCACCTGATTCAGCACAAAACTCGACCGAACACTGGTCACGCCCTCAATCCGTGTCAGGTGCCCCAGCAGCAGCTTCTGATAGTGATCCATGTCCGGCACCACAACCTTCAGTTGATAGTCGGCATCCACCCCGGTCACCAGGCTGCACTCCAGAACCTGCGGCAAGGTGCGGATCGCCGCTTCGAAGTTCTCGAAACGTTCCGGCGTGTGCCGGTCCATGCCGATCAGCACGTAGGCGGTCAGGCTCAGGCCGAGCATCTTGCGGTCCAGCAGGGCCACCTGGCGCGAGATGTAGCCGTCGTCCTCCAGTTGCTTGACCCGGCGCGAGCACGGGGAGGGCGACAGACCGATGCGCTCGGCCAGTTCCTGGTTGGAGATGCGGGCGTCGCGCTGCAATTCCGCCAAAATGCTCAGGTCGTAACGGTCGAGTTTGCTCATCAATCTGTCCTTTGTCATAACTATTGCGGCAGATTATCTATCCAGGGTTAAAAATTGCGCAAGTGGTGTTTAATTGAGCAATCTTCGCAATCATCTGTCGCGTCCTCAGGCCTATCCTTATCACCAGAATCACTGCTCGGTAACACAGTCCACTGCGGCCCGCCCAATCAGGCCCGCCGCGGCCGCCGCCCCCACCGGGGACGTGCCGGCCCCCGAGCTGCACACTGTCCAGAAGACGGCGTGAGGTGAGCCGACGTCAAAAGCGTCGAGCCAGGACGAAGTTCTCTGGAAGGGAGGCCGACGGGTCTCCCTTTTTTCTTGCCCGCGATTTGACCTCCCTCGCTCAATAAATAAATGGCGTGACTGATAACCTGTTGCAGAACCCGGTGTGCCCATTCCCGGTCTTAGCTACAAACCCTCTTAATTACAGGGTCCGGCCCGCAGTGAGGAATTTCATGAAGTCGCGTATCTGGCGTCTGGCCAGTGTTGGTTTGCTGTGTGTGAGTGTCTGCGCGCAGGCGCTGGCCGATGAGCCGCAGAATCGCGGCCCCGACGGCGGTGGACGCGAGCGGGAGCATTGGGGCAACAATCAGGGGCACGGCGGAAACAATCAGCCCCATCCGCAAAACCAGCCGCAGCAGAATCAGCCTCGGCCGCAGAACAACGAGATCATTCGCGGCGACAACAGCCGCCAGTTCGAGCACAACGGCCAGCAGCACAACAATGGGCAGTGGCAGAACCACGACCAGAACCGTCCGGCCTACAATCCCAATCCGGTTCGCCAGCCGCCACCGCCGCCGCAACTGCCGGCCAACAGCCTGCCGATCCAGCCACGCCCCGACACCGTGCGCCAGACCCAGGAACCGCGTCAGGGCTACTACCGCGACGAGCGTCCGCAGAATGGCTACCACCAGAACTGGCAAACCGGCAACCGACCCGATGACCGTCGCTGGCCGGGGCGTCCGGACGGGCATGGCAATGGCTGGGGCCCCGGCCCGCAATACCGGCCGGGCCACGTGATCGACCGCTTCCCGGATCGTGACTTCCGCGTGCCGTATCGCGGCCAGGATTACTTCTACTCCGGCGGCTACTGGTATCGCCCGCAAGGTCCGCGATATGTCGTGGTTCAGCCGCCACGGGGCATCCGCATCCAGTACCTGCCGGATTACGCGCGCGAAGTGTGGATCGGCGGTTCGCTGTTGTTTCTGGCGGCAGGTTCGTACTACGCCTATCAGGAAGCGACTCAGGATTACGTGGTGGTCGAGCCGCCGGTGCAGCAACCTCCGCAACCGGCCAGCAACGGTTATGACGTCGAAGCGTATCCCGCCAACGGCCAGTCGCCGGAGCAGGTCCAGCAGGACGGTTACCAGTGCTATCAGTACGCGGTGCAGCAAAGCGGTTTCGATCCGCGCACTGCGACCTACCAGCCAGCACCTGAAGTGGTGCAGGCCTACCGCCAGGCCCAGGGCAATTGCCTGAGCAGTCGCGGTTATCAGGTCAACTACTGAGCCCGGGCGGCTTTCACCACTTCCTGCGGGTCGGCGTGCACCAGCACTTCGGCCCGCGGGTAGGCTTTGTGAATCGCATCGGCGGCCTGATCGCTGATGCCGTGAGCGACTGACAGCGTCAGCTCCCCCGGCAATTCCAGGTGCAACTGGACGAACCAGTGGTTGCCGGAAATCCGTGTGCGCAGATCATGTGCGCCCAAAACGCCCGGCACACCGCACGCCAGCTCGAGCATGTGCTGACTGACATTCACCGGCAGCTCTTCATCCATCAGCACCGAAAAACTCTCTCGGGCGATCTGGATCGCGCTCCACAGGATGTACACGGCAATCCCCAGACCGAACCAGGCATCCAGTTGATGAAAGCCCAGACCCGCCAGGATCAGGGCGATCAGGATGCTGCCGTTGAGCAGCATGTCCGAACGGTAATGCAGCGAGTCCGCGCGCACGGCATTGGAGCCGGTCTGTTTGATCACCCGGTGCTGCAACATCAACAGCGCCGCTGTCAGCAGCAGCGAAAACACGATCACGCCGATGCTTATCCAGGGCGCGCCGAGCGGCTCCGGTTGCTGGATGCGCTCATAAGCCTGAAACGCAATGAGCAGCGCACTGCCGCCAATGAACAGCGCCTGCGCCATGCCCGCCAGGGATTCGGCCTTACCGTGACCATAACGGTGATCGTCATCCGCCGGGCGCAACGCGTAGTGCACCGCCAGCAGATTGAGCAACGAGGTGACGCCATCGAGGGCCGAGTCGGTGAGGCCGGCGAGCATGCTCACCGAACCGCTCAGCCACCAGGCGATGGCTTTGGCGATGATCAGCGTACAGGCCACCGCCACCGAGGCGCGGGTCGCCAGCCGCAGCAGGCGGGCGTGTTCGGGGCTGGAGGTCATGGGTACGTCTATTCCTTATGCGGCAGGTTGCAGGCCAAACATCGCCAGTTGCTGGGTGCTGCCCTTGTGCCGGATCAGGCGCGGGTCGTCCAGCGGCAGGTTGCGGCCCAGTTCTGTTTCGAGAATAGCCTGCAACTTGAGGTTATCGACCTGACCGTCCGGGCCGATGGCTTGTTTGAGCTTGGCCGGATCGACTTGCGCCGTGCGGCCCGGTTCGAAATAGATCGCGCCGGTGGTGAAGTCCACGGCAAACGCGATCACGCCGGGAAGGATATAGAACAACAGGCCCACGGCATCGAGCACGGCAATCGCCGGGTCGATCTTGCCGTCGATCTGGCCGCGCCGGTCGGGATAGAAAATCGAACCGCACGCGGTGATCTGAGTGAGCAGGGTGGCAACCAGTACACCGCCGATCAGGCGAAAAGGTAAGCGCATGGGAATCTCCTGAGTCATCTGTTGACGAAGCGTCGTCGTGTGAAGTTAAGACCCTGACGAACGCCTGGCAGTTCGCCGTTATACTCGGCCCTCTGTTTTGGAGCCAGCATGAATTTTTTGCCAATCGACGATGTTTTACCCGCCCTGCGTGAAGCCCTCGCGACACGCCATGAAGCCGTGCTCGAAGCACCGCCCGGCGCCGGTAAAACCACCCGCGTGCCTTTGGCCCTGCTCAATGAAGCGTGGCTGAACGGGCAGACCATTCTGATGCTCGAACCGCGTCGGCTGGCCGCCCGCGCAGCGGCGGAACGGCTGGCCAGCGAGCTGGGCGAGAAGGTCGGTGAAACCGTCGGTTATCGCATCCGCCTCGACAGCAAGGTCGGTCCCGCCACGCGCATCGAAGTGGTCACCGAAGGTATCCTCACCCGGCGCTTGCAGGACGACCCGGCGCTGGAAGGCGTGGGTCTGCTGATCTTCGACGAATTCCACGAGCGCAGCCTCGACGCCGATCTGGCGTTGGCCCTCAGTCTGAACGGTCGCGAGCTGTTTCGAGCTGAACAGCCGCTGAAGATTTTGCTGATGTCCGCCACCCTCGAGGGCGAACGTCTGGCCGGCCTGCTCGACGACGCGCCGATCCTGCGCAGCGAAGGCCGGATGTTCCCGGTGACGATGCGCTGGGGCCGGCCGTTCCAGCCCGGCGAATACATCGATCAACGCGTCACGCAAACGGTACTCGAAGCCCTGCACGATGAAACCGGCAGCCTGTTGGTGTTCCTGCCGGGGCAGGCGGAAATCCGGCGTGTTCATCAGCAACTGTCGGACGCCATCGGTGAAGGCAGCGACATCCTGCTCTGTCCGTTGCACGGCGAACTCGACCTGAATGCGCAACGCGCTGCCATCGACCCGGCGCCCGCAGGCCAGCGCAAAGTGGTGCTGGCCACCAACATCGCCGAGACCAGCCTGACCATCAACGGCGTGCGCGTGGTGATCGACGCCGGGCTGGCGCGGGTGCCGCGTTTCGACCCGGGCAGCGGCATGACCCGTCTCGATACTCAACGTATCTCCAAAGCCAGTGCCACCCAGCGAGCGGGCCGGGCCGGGCGTCTGGAGCCGGGCGTGTGTTATCGCCTGTGGTCGCAGGATCAGCACGAACAACTGGCGGCTTATGGCAGTGCGGAAATTCTTTCGGCGGATCTGGCCGGGCTGGCCTTGCAACTCGGACGCTGGGGCGTGGCGCCGAGTGATTTGATCTGGCTCGACGTACCGCCAACCGCCGCGTATGCACAGGCTCAGGATTTGTTGCTGCGCCTCGGTGCGCTGGACGGTGAAAGTCTCAACCGTCATGGTCAGGCCATGGCTGAATTGCCGGCCCATCCGCGCATCGCCCATTTGCTATTGCGCGGTCAGGCGCTGGGGCTGGCGGACATGGCGTGCGACGTTGCCGCGTTGCTCGGTGAACGCGACATTTTGCGCGGTGCCGGAGCGGATCTGCACAGTCGTCTGGTGCTGCTGTCCGGCGAAGAGCGCGCGGCGCGCAGCGCCCAGGGTGGGGTGCAGCGCGCCCGGCAACTGGCGCGGCAATATCACGGCTACCTGCGCGGGCAGCCGAGCGAACCGGTGGCCGACCCGGATCACCCGCGCTGGCTTGGCGCCTTGCTGGCGCTGGCCTATCCGGATCGCGTCGCTCAACAGCGGCGTGCCGGTGGTGCCGAATATCGACTGGCCAACGGCCGTGCGGCGCTGTTCGCCGAAGCCGACAGCCTGATGAAGGAGCCGTGGATCGTCATCGCCGACCTTGGCAGCCGTCAGGGCCAGCGTGAGGAACGGATTTATCTGGCGGCGGATTTCGATCCGGCGCTGTTCGATTCGGTGCTGGCCGAACAGGTGCACACCGTCGATCAACTGGACTGGGACGAACGCGAAGGCGTGCTGCGGGCCGAGCGTCAGCGCAAGGTTGGCGAACTGATCCTCAGCCGCGAGCCGCTGACCGGTCTCGACGAAAATGCTCGCAGCCAGGCATTGGTCAATCTGGTGCGGCGCAAAGGTCTGGAACTGCTGCCGTGGACACCCGAACTGCGCCAATGGCAGGCGCGAGTCGCGTTGCTGCGCCAGCTCGACCTGGACGCCAAGGGCGACAGCCAATGGCCGGATGTCAGCGACGCCACATTGCTGAAAACCCTCGAAGACTGGCTGATGCCTTATCTGGGCAAGGTCTCGCGGCTCAGCCATTTCGCCAACCTCGACCTGTCGAGCATCGTGCGTAATCTGCTGCCGTGGCCGCTTCCACAGCAACTCGACGAACAGGCGCCGCACCACCTGAGCGTGCCGTCGGGCTCATCGATTCGCCTCGACTACAGCGAGCAGCCGCCGATTCTCGCCGTGCGCTTGCAGGAGTTGTTCGGCCTCGCCGACACACCGCGCATTGCCGGCGGCCGGCAAGTGGTCAAGCTGCACCTGCTATCCCCGGCTCGGCGCCCAGTGCAGGTGACGCAGGATCTGGCCAACTTCTGGCGCAGCACCTATGCCGAGGTGAAGAAAGATCTGAAGGGGCGGTATCCGAAGCATTACTGGCCGGACGACCCACTGGTGGCCGAGGCCACTGCTCGGGCCAAACCGCGCGGTACGTGAGGGTCAGTGACTGGCCTTCGCCGTCAGTTGCTCCCGGCAATAATCGGCAAACAACTGCGCCGGTTTGGTCAGTTGCCCGCGTTTGAGCCACGCCGCCACCAGGCCTGAGCCAGTGACGTCTTCGACGATGTCCACGCACACGACTTTCTTGCCGTCGTAGGTGCATTCCGAATGCGGGCGGGTCACCAGGATCGAGAAGCCGAAACCCTGGCCGACCATGCCGCGCACCATTTCGATCGAGGGCGAGCTGAACTCGATGCGTGGTGACAGGCCGAGTTCTTCGAACAGGCTGACGAAGTAGGTGCGGCTCGGTTGTACGTCGAGCAGGATCATCGGTTCCAGGCACAAATCCCGCAGCGAAACCTGTTTGAGCTGGGCGAAGCGGTGATCTGCAGGGAGCAGCGCGTAAGGCCGTTGCGCCGGCATCAAGGGTTCGGTTTCGATGGTCGCATCGAGGTCGTGCTTGTACAGGATTGCCAGATCGAAGGTGCCCGAGGTCAGGCCTTGCACCAGTTCCTGTTGTTCACCGTCGCGGATGCGGATCTTGACCCCCGGATACAGCGCCGAGAACCCGGCAATCAGTTGCGGCAGGTACAGCGGCGCGACCGTTTCAAAACAGCCGATATCGATCTGCCCGGCCACCACGTCGTTGTCGGCGAGGGCGTTCTGTTCGAACTCCTTGGCCATGCGCAGCAGTTCCTGGGCCTTGCGAAAGAACCGCGCGCCGCTCGGCGTCAGGGACACGCCCTGGGCGTGATGGCGGATCAGCAGTTGCACGCCGAAGCTGTCTTCCAGCCCCTTGATTGCCGTGGAAATCGCCGGTTGCGCGATGTACAGCTTGCGCGACGCTTCGGCGACGCTGCCGCATTCGACGGTAGTGATGAAGTATTTCAGCTGACGCAGGTTGTAAGCGGCCACGGTGAACCTCAAAGCGAACGGATTTCACATCCAAGCAATTTGTAAGCCGCCGGCCTCCGTTCTGTCGGCGGTTTTTTTGTCCCCGAACAATAGCCCCATACGCGCGCGAAGGGGCTGTCGGCTGGTTACCTTTTTTATTGTCTGCGAAGACATTTTTACTGGTTTTAGCGCGCGCAGGCCTGAGCGACTATCGACAGAAGCTGTTTATAAAAGAATAAAAGTCCAAGGAGCATCCACCGTGTTCGAACTTGCAGACTGGCAGCGCAAGGCCGCTGCGTTGAGCTATCCGTACCAGGCCGTGATCGACGGCAAACTGCGTGCGGCGCAGTCGGGGCAGACCTTTGCCGCGATCAACCCGGCCACCGGCCAGTTGCTGGCCAACGTCGCCGCGTGCGGGGAAGAAGACGTCGACACGGCAGTGAAGAATGCGCGGCAGGTGTTCGAAGCCGGCACCTGGGCCGGGCGTTCGCCCACCGAGCGCAAGCAAGTGCTGTTGCGTCTGGCGGATCTGATTCTGGCCCATCGCGAAGAGCTGGCGCTGCTCGATTCGCTGAACATGGGCAAGCCGGTGATGGACGCTTACAACATCGACGTGCCGGGCGCCGCCGGGGTGTTCCGCTGGTACGCCGAAAGCCTCGACAAGCTCTACGATCAGGTCGCGCCGAGCGCCTCGAACGTGCTGGCGACCATCACTCGCGAAGCGCTGGGCGTGGTCGCGGCCGTGGTGCCGTGGAATTTCCCGCTGGACATGGCCGCGTGGAAACTCGCACCGGCGCTGGCGGCGGGCAACTCGGTGATCCTCAAACCCGCCGAGCAATCACCGTTTTCCGCATTGCGTCTGGCTGAGCTGGCGCTCGAAGCCGGGTTGCCGGCCGGCGTGCTGAACGTGCTGCCGGGGCTCGGCGAACAGGCCGGCAAAGCCTTGGGCCTGCACCCGGATGTCGATTGTCTGGTGTTCACCGGCTCGACGCAGGTCGGCAAGTATTTCATGCAGTACTCCGCGCAGTCGAACCTCAAGCAGGTGTGGCTGGAGTGCGGCGGCAAGAGCGCCAATCTGCTGTTCGCCGACTGTAAGGATCTGGACCTGGCGGCGCAGAAAGCCGCGTTCGGGATCTTTTTCAATCAGGGCGAAGTCTGCTCGGCCAACTCGCGGTTGCTGGTGGAGCGCTCGATTCACGACGAGTTCGTCGAGCGTCTGAAAGCTCAGGCCGAACGCTGGCAACCGGGCGATCCGCTGGACCCGGCGAGTGTGGCCGGGGCGATTGTCGACAGCCGTCAGACCGAAAGCATTCTGCGCTTCATTCATCAAGCCGAGCGTGAGGGCGCCACCCTCGTCTGCGGCGGTCGACAACTGAGTTTCAACGGTTCGGGCAACTTCGTTCAGCCAACGATTTTCACCGACGTGCAGCCGCACATGACCCTGTTTCGCGAGGAAGTGTTCGGCCCGGTGCTGGCGGTGACTGCGTTCGATGACGAGGCCCACGCCTTGCAACTGGCCAACGACAGCGTCTACGGTCTGGCGGCGTCGCTGTGGACTGACGATCTGCACCGCGCACATCGAGTGGCGCGGCAATTGCGAGCCGGTACGGTGTCGGTCAACAGCGTCGATGCGCTGGACGTGACCGTGCCGTTCGGCGGCGGCAAACAATCCGGTTTCGGCCGCGATCTGTCGCTGCACTCGTTCGACAAATACACCCAGTTGAAAACCACCTGGTTTCAACTGCGCTCATGACAGCCGCTCACAACAAAAAAGGAGATCCGGCGATGACCACCTCACGTGAAACCCGCGACTATCAGGCCGCCGATGCAGCGCACCACATTCATGCGTTCGTCGACCAGAAGGCCCTCAACGACGAAGGCCCACGGGTGATGGTGCGCGGTGATCGTCTGCACCTGTGGGACAACGACGGTCGGCGCTACCTCGACGGCATGTCCGGGCTGTGGTGCACCAACCTCGGTTACGGTCGCAAGGACCTGAACGCGGCGGCGAGCCGGCAACTGGAGCAGTTGCCGTACTACAACATGTTTTTCCACACCACCCACCCGCAGGTGATCGAACTCTCCGAGCTGCTGTTCAGCCTGCTGCCGGGGCACTACAGCCACGCGATCTACACCAACTCCGGCTCCGAAGCCAACGAGGTGCTGATCCGTACCGTGCGCCGTTACTGGCAGGTGCTGGGCAAGCCCGAAAAGAAAATCATGATCGGCCGCTGGAACGGTTACCACGGTTCGACCCTGGCGGCGACGGCCCTCGGCGGCATGAAATTCATGCACGAAATGGGCGGGATGATTCCCGACATCGCGCACATCGACGAGCCGTACTTTTTCGCCCACGAAGGCAACCTGACCCCGGCGGAATTCGGTCTGCGGGCGGCGCAGCAGCTGGAAGCGAAGATCCTCGAACTGGGCGCCGACAAGGTCGCAGGCTTCATCGCCGAACCGTTTCAGGGCGCGGGCGGGATGATCTTCCCGCCGGAAAGCTACTGGCCGGAAATCCAGCGCATCTGCCGCAAGTACGACGTGCTGTTGTGCGCCGATGAAGTGATCGGCGGCTTCGGTCGTACCGGTGAATGGTTCGCTCACGAATACTTCGGTTTCGAGCCGGACACCCTTTCCATTGCCAAGGGTTTGACCTCCGGTTACATCCCGATGGGTGGTTTGATCCTGTCGAAGAAAATGGCCGACGTGCTGGTGGAACAGGGTGGTGTGTTCGCTCACGGCCTGACCTATTCCGGGCACCCGGTGGCGGCGGCGGTGGCGATTGCCAACCTCAAGGCATTGCGCGATGAAGGCGTGGTGACGCGGGTCAAGGATGACATCGGGCCGTACCTGCAACAGTGCCTGCGCGAGGTGTTCGGCAATCACCCGTTGGTGGGCGACATTCAGGGCACGGGCATGGTCGCGGCGTTGCAACTGGCCGAAGACAAGGTCACGCGCAAGCGCTTCGCCAATGAGAACGACATCGCCTGGCGCTGCCGCACGATCGGTTTTGAAGAGGGGGTGATCATTCGCTCGACACTGGGGCGGATGATCATGGCGCCGGCGTTGATTGCCAGCCGTGAAGAGATAGATGAACTGGTGGGCAAGACCTTGAAAGCGCTGGATCGTACGGCGCAGGAATACGGTCGGCTCTGATCTGACAACAGCGTGAACCGCTAAAAACCGCAGCCTTTGGCTGCGGTTTTTTTTGGCTTTGCACCCACCTCGGGCGTCCCCGCCCGACGCGCCCTTTCGCGGTGCGCACTACCCAGTTTTTTCATCGTTCGCGTCTAACTATTTCCTCGTTTTCCTGACGCCAAGCCTGGGTCAACATCGATTTCGCCAGCCAAGGCATTGCCCGCCAGAGTCCGACAGAGACCGCAGCGTGCAATCGCGACACCCCGGCTGGCCGTACTGCCCATGACAACTAAATCAACAGCGTTGGGAGTGCTCCATGAACAAGTCCTTGTTTACCCGTCTTGCATGTCCTCTGGCGATTTCCGCCCTTTCAGTCACCGCCGCCCAGGCCGGCACCTTGTCGATCGGCCACACCACGTGGGTCGGTTACGGCACCCTGTATCTGGCCCAGGATCTGGGCTACTTCAAGGAAAACGGCCTGACCGTCGAATTGCCGGTGGTAGAAGAGGCGTCGATGTACATGGCCGCCCAGGCGTCCGGGCAATTGTCCGGCTCGGCCTCGACCATCGACGAAGTGCTCAAGTACCGCCCGCAGTTCTGCTTCAAGGCCGTGGCCGCGCTGGATGACAGCCATGGCGGCGACGGCGTGCTGGTCGGCAAAAACGTGAAGAGCCTGCAAGAACTCAAGGGCCAGGCCGTGGCCGTCAACGAAGGGTCGACCTCGCAGTTCTGGCTCTCGTACCTGCTGAAAAAGAACGGCATGAGCATGAGCGACATCACCGTGCAGAACATGACCGCCGACGATGCCGCCACCGCGTTCATCGCCGGTCGCGTGCCGGCCGCCGTGACCTGGGAGCCGCATCTGTCGATGGTGCGCGACAAGCAGCAGGGCAAAGTGCTGATCGACAGCAGCAGTACGCCTGGCGTGATCGTCGATGTGGTGGCGCTCAACTGCACGGTGATCGAGAAGCAGCCGGAAGACGTCAAGGCGCTGGTCGCTGGTCTCTACAAAGCGGTGCAGTACACCAAGGATCATCCACAGAAGGCCTACGAAATCATGGCCAAGGGCGTCGGCGGTTACCTGTCCGATCCGAAGGAACTGGCCGCCGCCGCGCAAGGCGTGCGCTTCTACGATCAGGCCATGAGCGAGAAGCTGCTGGGCAAACCGGGCGCGCCGGGTGACAGCGCACCGCTGATCAAACTGGCCAACGAAACCGCCAGCGAATTGCAGGGCAAGCCCTACAACGTCAGCAACGACGATCTGGTGGATAACCGTTTCGTCAGCCCGCTCTAGGAGACTGGTCATGTTCAAGCGCAATTCATGGCTGAGCCGCTGCATCACGCCGAAGACCGGATTGCCGGTGCCGGTGGTGTGGAGCGCCAGCGGTCTGGCCTGGGTGTTGCTGGTCGGCCTGTGGGCCGGATTGTCCTACGGCGGCATCGTGCCGGGGATGTTCCTGCCGACGCCCGGCGCGGTAGTTGAGGCCGCCGTGCGCCTCAGCCGCGACGGCACTCTTGGCCAGCATGTCTGGGCCAGTGTCGAAGTGGTGATGGTCGGTTTCATCGTGTCGTCGCTGGTGGCGGTGCCGCTGGGCTTGTTGATGGGCAGCTTCCGCATCGTCCAGGCGTTCCTCGAACCGCTGGTCAACTTCATCCGTTACCTGCCGGTGACCTCGTTCGTGCCGCTGTTCATCCTGTGGATCGGCATCGGTCTGGAGCAGCGGGTCTCGGTGATCATTTTCGGTGTGTTCTTCCAGCAACTGGTGATGGTTGCGGACGTGTCCAAAGGCATCTCCAAGGACTTGATCAACGCCTCCTACACCCTCGGCTCCAACCGGCGTGACGCGGTGCTGCATGTGATCGCCCCGGCGTCGTTACCCGGCGTGCTCGACACCTTGCGGGTGACCATGGGCTGGGCCTGGACCTATCTGGTTGTCGCCGAACTGGTCGCCGCGTCCAGCGGCCTCGGCTACTTGAGCCTCAAGGCCATGCGCGGCTTTCAGGTCGATGTGATTTTTCTCGCCATCGCGATCATCGGCCTGTTGGGCCTGGTCACCGATCAACTGTTCCGCTTCTTGCGTTTGAGGATTGCCGCATGGGCTCAGTAACCGCTGCCAACCGTCGTTTCATCGAGCCGGTCGCCGCACCGGCACACGCCGCGCCAAGGTTGCAGGTGGACAAGGTCAGCCTGCGCTACAGCAAACCGGGTGGCGGTACATTCACTGCGCTGGAAGAAGTGTCGTTCGAAGTGCCGGATCAGCAATTTGCAGTGCTGGTCGGGCCGTCGGGCTGCGGCAAGTCGAGCCTGCTGTACCTCACCGCCGGCCTCGCCGAGCCGACCTCCGGCGAAATCTACGTCGGCGGCCAGCAAGTGCAGGGCCCCGGCGCGGATCGCGGGATGGTGTTCCAGAGCTACACGCTGTTCCCGTGGCTGACGGTGCGGCAGAACGTCGAGTTCGGTCTCAAGCGCCGGGGCATGCCGGCAGCGAAACGCAAGGAGATCGTCGATCACTATGTGCACGAAGTCGGCCTGTCGGGATTTGCCGACAACTACGCCAAGCAGTTGTCCGGCGGCATGATGCAGCGGGTGGCTATTGCCCGGGCGCTGGCCAACGATCCGCAGATCTTGCTGATGGACGAACCCTTCGGCGCCCTCGACAGCCAGACCCGCCTGCAAATGCAACAGCTGTTGCTGCGGGTGTGGGGCAACAGCAAGAAGACCGTGCTGTTCGTTACCCACGACATCGACGAGGCGATCCTGCTCGGCGACCGGGTGTATGTGATGGGCGCGAGGCCGGGACGGATCAAGCAGATTCTCGACGTGCCGATCGAGCGGCCACGCACGCTGGACATGGTGATGGAGCGCTCGTTCATCGACATGAAACGGCAGATCTTCGGGTTGTTGCACGACGATCTCGAAGAGGCCCATTGAGTTACGGCGGCAATCAGTTGGGTGGCAGGAGGAACTTCGCAATCACCGGCAAATGATCGGAAATGCGCAAGGTATCGTCCTGACGCACGGTGGCCTCGACCCGTTTGATCTTCGGGCTGTAGAACAGGTAATCGACCGTGCGATCCGGGCCGTTGAGGCCGGGGTCGTTGGGGTAATGGGTCAGCCACTTGGCGCGGTCGATGCCGCCGGCTTCGTTGTTGGTCGGGATCATCGGGTATTTGTCCCACAACAGATGCAGCGCGCTGTCCACGGAGTAGGGCGTGCGCTGTTCGCTGGGCAGGCGCCGGTACTGGCCGAGCGGCAACAGGTTGAAGTCCCCTCCGATCAGCCACGGCGTGCCGTGGCTTTCGTGTTTGTCGAGAACCTTGGCCACCGCCGTCACTTGCGCCTGCAAGGTTTCGTCCGGCTGCATGGCGCGATCCAGATGGGTGTTGAACACCACCAGTTGCCCGCCATTGCTGAACGGCAGAGTGGTGGCGAGCAGGGCGTTTTTCGGCTGGAACTGGCGGCTGATGATATTCAGCGGCTGCACCGGCAATTGCAGGCGTTCGGCGTGTTCGATACGAAAGCGGCTGAGGGTCGCGAGTTGCCGGCCGACACTGCCGAAGATATGCGGATCCGGGACGAAATCGGCCTTCCAGTCGAAGGCATGGGCGCTGCACGGATAGAGGTCGGTGAGGCGTTCCTGCAACAGCTTGAGCTGGTTCTGATAGTCGCTGGTCTTGGCGCCGTCATCCAGTTCCTGGATCAGCACCACATCGGGCTGCTCGTCGCGGATCACCCGGGCCACTTCGTCGAGGCTGAACGCCATGTCTTCCGGGGTCGGGGCTTCATCGTCGCCTTGCGCCAGGTCATTCCAGAACACGTAGCGCTTGCCGGCCAGGTATTGCACGTTCCAGGTCATGACCTTCAGCGCCTGGCCGGGCACCAGCGTCGGCGGCTGCCCGGTGCAACTGACCGGCAGGGTCTCCCGGGCGTCGGGGCGCCAGGTCAGGCTGAAAATCATCACGCCGATCAGGGCGATGGCAAGCAGCACAGGCAGCAGGATGTAGCGCAGTAGACGGGTCATGGCTCGGCTTATAGCGATACGGAAGTGGTCCCGAGCATACCCGAGACCCCCGCATCACCCAAGCGCAGAGCGGTCAGACTATTCCGTCACGTTTGTCGGGCAATTCGCTGATCAACATGAACAGGCGGAACAGCACTACGCTGGTGAACAGCTGCAGGAAGCTGTGGCCACTGTCGATCAATATGGCGATCAACGGATTCTGCGGATCGGGGTAGACCTGCAGGGTCAGACCTTTGAGCAGCCACAACGGCCCCATCACACAGAGGATGCACACCAGAATCCGCAGGAAATGCCCACGGCTCAAGCGCAGGCTTTCCTTCATGGCCTGCAACGGGCCATAGCCGCGCAGCACCAGCAGGTATTCACCGAAGGCCAGGGTGACCATCAGCCATAGGCCTGGCAGGAAATACAGGGACAGACCGAGCAGAATCAGCAAAGTGTTCAGCGCAGTGAGCACGGCAAAACGCGGCCACAGGCGCGCCGCCATCGCCAGCAAGTCGAGGGTTTGCGGGGATTCGCCACGGGTGCGGGCGTCGAGAAACAGGATCAGCGCGGCGGTGTACAGCGGGTAGACCAGCAGGCCGACGATCACACTGATGGCCGAATAACCGTCCGGGTCGCTGGCGTGATCCACCACTTGTTGCAACGCGGCTTCGAAGATCACCAGCGGCAGGCACAACTGGACGATCCGGGCCAGATTGCGTTTAAAGAAATACAGTGAGTCACGCAGCACATCGAAGGCATTCATCAGTCGGTATCGCAGGTCAAAAACAGTGGCCCACTTTAACCGATGATGTGCCGCCGGGGACAAACGTAAACGTTCGGTAAAGATCATTGAAACATTCTGTCACTGCCTCCATTACGGAGATGCACCTTGTCCACCGTGGACGAGGGCAACGTTATCCCCGGCAATCTACGAGGTCGCCATGAACAGCGAAGAGCAAACCCTGATCGATGGACTGTTTTCCCGGCTGCAACAGGCCGAAACGGAGGCAGCCCCGCGCGACGCACTGGCTGAAGCGCGGATCAAGGAACACCTGACGCGCCAGCCGGCCGCAGGCTATTTCATGACCCAGGCGATTCTGGTGCAGGAGGCCGCGATCAAGAGCCTCGACGAACAGAACAAACAACTGACTCAACAGGTCCAGCAACTGCAGGCCGAACTGCAATCGGCCAAGGCGCAAAGCGCAGCCCCGGCGTCGAGCGGCGGCGGTTTCCTGTCGAGCATCTTCGGTGGCAGCAGCCCGCGCCCGGCTCCGACCCAGAGCGCCCCGGCCTCCACTGGCGGCTGGCGTGAACCGGCTCCGCAGCAAAACTTCGGTGCTCCCGCGCCACAACAGAATTTCGGCGCGCCACCACCGGGTTATGGCCAGCAACCAGCGGCCCCGGCGGCCGGTAGCAGCTTCCTCGGCGGCGCCCTGAAAACCGCCGCCGGTGTGGCGGGTGGCGTGATGCTGGCACAAGGCATCAGCAGCCTGTTCCATCACAACCAGCAGCCGGAAGAAATCGTTGAGGTGATCAAGGAAGAGCCGGCCCAGGTCAACGATCAGGGTAACAACGGTTGGGGCGATGATCAGCGCATGGCCAACAACGACTCCTGGGGCAACAACCAGGGTGGCTTCAGCGACACCGACTACAGCGATGACAACTCATCGTTCTTCGATGACGACGATTCCTTCGTCTGATTCACCATTCGTCCGGGGCGCCTGAGCGCCCCGGGCCGATTATTCGCGGAACCTTCCTTCGGGCTGGCATACTGAGCGCCTTTTTCGGGCCTGGTGCCTGATCCGGCTCATGCGCGTCAGCGCTTACAGGAACTCCGGTGAAAAAAATCGCAGTGTTCGCCGATGTGCAGAACCTCTACTACACCGTGCGTCAGGCCTATGGTTGCCACTTCAACTACGCAGCGCTGTGGGCTGATGTCAGCCAGCACGGGCAGATCGTCGAGGCCTACGCCTATGCGATCGACCGGGGCGACAGCAAACAGCAGCAGTTCCAGCAGATCCTGCGCAACCTCGGTTTCACCGTGAAACTCAAACCCTACATCCAGCGCAGCGACGGCTCGGCCAAGGGCGACTGGGACGTGGGCATCACCCTCGACATCATGGATGCCGCCGACCACGTCGACGAAATCGTCCTGGCCTCCGGTGATGGCGACTTCGACATGCTGCTCGAACGCATCATCAACAAACACGGCGTGCAAGCGGTGGCCTACGGCGTTCCCGGCCTGACCGCCAACTCGCTGATCCGCGCCGCCAGCCGTTATGTGCCGATCGAAGGC
The DNA here is from genome assembly GCF_040760005.1 of Pseudomonas sp. stari2. NCBI lineage: Bacteria > Pseudomonadati > Pseudomonadota > Gammaproteobacteria > Pseudomonadales > Pseudomonadaceae > Pseudomonas > Pseudomonas sp. Stari2. The sequence continues at coordinate 5,671,579 of NZ_CP099760.1, read as the reverse complement.
GCACTGCTGTTGAAAAACTGAGCGTTGCTCAAGAATTGATTTGAACGGAGTTGAACCCGGTTTGGAACGCATTGCAGTCATCGACTTTGAAACCACCGGCATTTCGCCGAGCAGCAGTTGCCGGGCCACGGAAATTGCCGTGGTCATGCTGGAAAACGGCCGTATCGTCGAGCGTTACCAGAGCCTGATGAACGCCGGCGTGCGCGTCCCGGCCTTCATCGAACAACTCACCGGCATCAGCAACGCCATGCTGCGCACCGCTCCGTCGGCCGAACAGGTGATGAACGAAGTCAACGAATTCGTCGGCTGCACGCCCCTGCTGGCGCACAACGCCGCGTTCGACCAGAAGTTCTGGGACTTCGAACTGGGCCGGATCAAACGTACCCGCCTGCAGAACTTTGCTTGTTCGCTGTTGTTGGCCCGGCGTTTGATGCCAGCGGCGCCGAACCACAAGCTCGGCACGCTCACCACCTTTGCCCAATTGCCGCATACCGGCCAGGCGCACAGGGCGATGGCGGATGCGGAGATGGCGGCGAATTTGCTGGCGCATCTGACAGATGAGTTGCGGCACAAGCATGGCGTGAGGGAGCTATCGCACGACCTGCTGTGCAAATTGCAGAAAGTACCGGCCGCCAAGGTCGGCGAGCACTTGCAGCGCTATCGCTGATTTTCAGGCAAACACATTTCCCATAGGGATCACTATCGCCTCAGGATTTGCCGTTACCTTCGATATGCCCCAACGGCACCCGCTTCTCTATCGCACTCGACAACACGATCGACGTCTTGCTGAACCCGAATTTCGCCACCTGGTTGATCAAGTCCTCCAGCTCCGGCATCGAACCCACCGCGGCCTTCATGATCACGCACGGATCGCCCGTCACTCGAAAGCACTCGGTCAGTTGCGGAATCTTCACCAGTTCGTCGTAGACCCTTTGACTGCCGTTCTGGTGGAGGCGCAGTTCGATCACGCACTGGATCGGCAAGCCGATTTTCGACAGGTCGATGTTCGCCTGATACCCGGTGATTACTCCGGCCGCCTCGAGTTTGGCCACGCGTTCGGCGACGGCTGGGGCGGAGAGGTTCACTTTGCGGGCGAGGTCGGCGTAGGACGCGCGACCGTTTTCGAGCAGGGCGCCGAGCAGCATGCGGTCGTATTTGTCCAAGGTCGGACTCCTGAAAATGCCAGACTTTCGAAATGACGGTTTCAGCCGTCGATCTCCGTGTTTTCAAAAGTGTACCGGCGCTATAAACAGGTTTTGTAACTTATTTTTAGCGGTTGGCCTTTCTAGAATAACCAATCCCCTGAGTCTGACTTTCGAGTTGCCCATGCCTGCCTTGCGCCGTTTTTCCTTGCCGTTGATCGCTGCGTTTTTTGCGTTGTACGTGATTTGGGGATCGACCTATCTGGTGATCCGCATCGGCGTCGAATACTGGCCGCCGCTGATGCTCGGCGGTGTGCGCTTCGTGATTGCCGGCAGCCTGATGTACGCCTTCCTGCGCTGGCGCGGGGCACCGGCGCCGACCTGGGCGCAGTGGAAAGCGGCGGGGATCATCGGGATTCTGTTGCTGAGTTTCGGTAACGGCGCGGTGACGCTGGCCGAGCATAGCGGCGTGGCATCGGGTGTTGCTGCACTGGCGGTGGCGACGGTGCCGCTGTTCACTTTGCTCTGCGGTTATTTCTGGGGGGCGCGCAACACCCGTCTGGAATGGGCCGGGGTGGCGATGGGGATTATCGGCATCGCGATGCTCAACATGGGCTCCAACCTGCAATCGAGCCCGCTGGGCGCGGCGCTGCTGATTTTTGCCGCGGCGAGCTGGGCGTTCGGTTCGGTGTGGAGCAAACACCTGCCATTGCCCCAGGGCGCGATGGCCAGTGCCGTGGAAATGCTGGTGGGCGGCGTGGTGCTGCTGATCGGCAGCGCGGCCAGCGGCGAACACTTGCAAGCCATGCCGCCGCTGGAAGGCTGGCTGACGCTGGCTTACCTGATCTTCTTCGGCTCGATCATCGCCTTCAACGCCTATATGTATCTGTTGAAAAACGTTCGCCCGGCGGCGGCCACCAGTTATGCCTATGTGAACCCGGCGGTGGCGGTGTTGCTGGGGATCGTGTTTGTCGGCGAGACCATCGGCATCGAAGAGGCGCTGGCGATGCTGGTGATCATCGGCGCGGTGGTGCTGATCGGTCTGCCGCAGTGGCGGCGCCCACGGCAGCTGCCGGTGGTCAGCGAGCCGGCTGCCATAGCGACGGAGCAGCGTGCGAATTAGGGTAAACTGCGCGCCATCGCATACTCGTTTTGCACAATCTGCTCTGATTTTTCCTACGGTACTCCCATGACTTTCGCCACCCTTGGCCTGATCGAACCCTTGCTGCGCTCCCTCGAGAAGCTCGGCTACCAGACCCCGACGCCGGTGCAGGCGCAAGCCATTCCGGCCGTGCTGGCCGGTCGCGACCTGATGGCCGCGGCCCAGACCGGCACCGGCAAGACCGCCGGTTTCGCCTTGCCGCTGTTGCAACTGCTGGCGATGGAAGGGCCGAAAGTCACCGCCAACTCGGTGCGTGCGCTGATTCTGGTGCCGACCCGCGAGCTGGCCGAACAAGTCCATGAAGCCGTGCGCCAGTACGCTGAAAACCTGCCGTTGCGCACTTACGCGGTGTACGGCGGCGTCAGCATCAACCCGCAGATGATGAAGCTGCGTGGCGGCGTCGATCTGTTGGTCGCGACCCCGGGCCGTCTGCTCGACCTGTTCCGCCAGAACGCGCTGAAGTTCAGCCAGCTGCAAACCTTGGTGCTGGACGAAGCCGACCGCATGCTCGACCTGGGCTTTTCCGAGGAACTGGCGAACATTTACCGCGCGCTGCCGAAAAAACGTCAGACGCTGCTGTTCTCCGCGACCTTCTCCGATGACATCCGCCTGCTGGCCGGGCAGATGCTCAACGATCCGCTGAGCATCGAAGTCAGCCCGCGCAACGTGGCCGCCAATACCGTCAAGCAGTGGATTGTCACGGTGGACAAGAAGCGCAAGCCGGAACTGTTCGTGCACCTGATGCGCAAGAACAAGTGGAAGCAGGTGCTGGTGTTCGCCAAGACCCGCAACGGTGTGGATGCGCTGGTCGAGAAGCTCCAGGGCCTGGGCGTGAACGCCGACGGCATCCACGGCGACAAGCCGCAGGCGACCCGGCAGCGGGCGCTGGACCGTTTCAAACTGAGTGAGGTGCAGATTCTGGTGGCCACCGACGTGGCGGCCCGTGGTCTGGATATCGAAGACCTGCCATTGGTGGTCAACTTCGATCTGCCGATCGTTGCCGAGGATTACATTCACCGTATCGGCCGGACTGGCCGCGCGGGTTCGACCGGTGAGGCGATTTCGCTGGTGTGTGCGGATGAAGTGAACATGTTGTCGGCGATTGAAATGCTGACCCGCAGCACGTTGAAGCGTGAAATTGAGCCGGACTTCGTGCCGGAGCACCGCGTGCCGGACACCGATGCCAGTGGCCAGGTGATCAAGAAACCGAAGAAACCGAAAAAGCCGAAGGCTTCCGGTGGTGGCGGTGGCAAGCGCAATCTGGGCAAGTGGGTGGACAGCGGCGAGACTCAGGCGCCGGAGCCTTCGATCAAGCCTGTGCGCAAGGTACCGGTGTTCAATACCGGACCGCGCAAGCGTAAGCCTTAAGCGTCAGATCGGATCGTTCCCGCGCAATGCGGGAACGATCAATTGCGCTGTTTCAACCAGTCCAGCATTCCAGCTCCGGCCGCCCGGCCACTGGCAAAGCACGCCGTCAGCAAATACCCGCCAGTCGGCGCTTCCCAATCCAGCATTTCCCCCGCACAGAACACCCCCGGCAACGCCTTGAGCATCAGCCGCTCATCCATCGCCTCGAACGTCACGCCACCGGCACTGCTGATCGCTTCGTCCAGCGGACGGGGTTTCACCAAGGTCAGCGGCAAGGCCTTGATCGCCCGGGCCAGCAGCGCTGGATCGGCAAACGTTGCGGCGTCAGTGAGTTCTCGCAGCAACGCTGCTTTCACCCCATCAATTCCGACCTGACTGTGCAGATGCTTGGCCATCGAGCGTGAACCCCGTGGTTTGCTCAAAGCCGCGTGCAATTTATCCACAGGTCGGCCGGGCAGCAGGTCGATGTGAATGGTCGCGGCACCGTGCACATTGATCGCCTCACGAATCGGCGCCGACAGCGCATAAATCAGACTGCCCTCGATGCCGGTAGCGGTGATCACGCATTCACCCAAGCGCGGAATATCGTCGTTCAAACTGATGGCGATATTTTTCAGTGGTGCGCCGGCGAATTTGCTGACCATCACTTCGCTCCAGGCCTGCACCTCAAAGCCGCAATTGCTTGGCTGCAACGGCGCCAGTCCTACGCCGCGCTGCTCCAGCGCCAGCATCCACGCGCCGTCGGAGCCCAGTCGCGACCAACTGCCGCCGCCGAGAGCGAGCAGGGTGGCGTCGGGGGTGAGGTTTTTCTCGCCTTCCGGGCTGTCGATGCGCAGCGCACCGTTTTCATCCCAGCCGAGCCAACGATGGCGGGTGTGGATAACCACACCGCTGTCGCGCAGGCGCTTGAGCCAGGCGCGCAACAATGGCGCGGCTTTCATGTCGGTGGGGAACACCCGGCCGGAGCTGCCGATGAAGGTCTCGATGCCCAGCTCGTGAATCCACCGGCACAGTGCGTCGGCATCGAACGCGCGCAGCAACGGGGCGATGTTCGGGGCGCGTTCGGCGTAGCGCGAGAGGAAGGCCGGGTAGGCTTCGGAGTGAGTGATGTTCATGCCGCCAACCCCGGCCAACAGGAACTTGCGACCCACTGAAGGCATGCCGTCGTACAGGTCGACACGGACTCCGGCCAGGCTCAGCACTTCAGCGGCCATCAGGCCGGCGGGGCCACCGCCGATGATGGCGACGTGAGCGGGAAGGGCGGCGGAAGTCTGGGTCATGGCAGCGGCAATAGCGTGGCGGAATAAGCCGCGCATTCTAGCAGCAGCGGCCGGCGTCAGGCCTGATCAAAAAATAACCAGTGCGCTGCAGGCCATGTTCAGTGTGGGCTGTAGTCCCTTTCGCTCAGGTTATCCACAGGCCGTTCCACAGCCATTGTGGGTAACGCAGCACAACTCAATGACAACCGGATGACTGCCAGACACGCTGCGCACTGTGATGCAGGATGCCGTGGCGACGGGCGAGGGCGTGGCGATCCTTGCTGTAACCGCCGCCGATCACTCCGACCACCGGGATGTCGCGGCCCAGGCAATGGCGCATCACACTTTCATCGCGGGCGGCGACGCCTTCGTCGGTCAGTTGCAGGTAACCGAGGGCGTCGTCCTTGTGCACGTCGACGCCGGCGTCGTACAGCACCAGATCCGGCTGATACAGCGGCAGCAGGTAGTTGAGTGCATCGTCGACCACTTTCAGGTAATCGGCGTCGCCCATTCCGTTGGGCAGCGGAATGTCCCAGTCGCTTTCGGCCTTGCGTGCAGGAAAGTTCTTTTCGCAATGCAGGGAAACGGTGATCGCTTCCGGGGTGTTGTGCAGAATCCGTGCAGTCCCGTCGCCCTGATGCACGTCGCAATCGAAGATCAGCACCCGGTTCACCCGGCCGCTTTGCAACAGGTAGTGGCTGATGATCGCCAGGTCATTGAAGATACAGAAGCCGGCGGGGTAGTCGTAATGCGCGTGATGGGTGCCGCCGGCAAGGTGACAGGCCAGGCCATGTTCCAGCGCTTTTTCCGCTGCCAGAATCGAACCGCCGACGGCCCGCACCGTGCGCCGGGCCAGCGCTTCGTTCCACGGCAGGCCGAGGCGCCGCTGGTCTTCGCGGGACAACTCGCCACTCATGTAGCGTTCGATGTAGCTGCGATCATGGGCCAGGGCAAGGATATCGGCAGGGCACAGTTCAGGGCGCAGCAGGTCTTCATCGCGGGTCAGGCCGCTGTCCACCAGGTGATCGCGCAGCAGGCGGAACTTGTCCATGGGAAAGCGGTGATCCGCCGGAAACTCGGGGCTGTAGTCTTCGTGGTAGATCAACGGCAATGGCATGGCGGACTATTCATAAAGGCTGTAGGAAAGAGTGCAAAGCCTACCAGCGATGTAGACTGGCGGCATGGAAACGGAGGGGCACTATGGAGCCGATACTGCAGCTGGAAAGCGCGCGACTGCTGATGCGTCAGTGGCAGGACGCGGATTTGCCGGCATTTGCGGCGATGTGCGCCGATCCGCAGGTGATGCGCTATTTTCCCGCGCTGTTGAGCCGGCTGGAAAGTGCCGCAATGATCGGCCGTGTGCGCGGCCATTTCGCCGAACACGGCTTCGGCCTGTGGGCGCTGGAGCGCAAGGACACCGGCGAATTCATCGGTTTTACCGGGCTCGGCGTAGTCGGTTTCGAGGCGCCGTTCACCCCGGCGGTGGAAATCGGCTGGCGTCTGGCGAAGGAACACTGGGGCCTGGGATATGCCAGCGAGGCGGCGTGGACCGCGCTGCGTTGCGGCTTTGACCGGTTGGCGCTGAAGGAGATCGTGGCGTTCACCGCGCAGAGCAATCTGCCGTCGGAAAAAGTCATGCAGGCCATCGGCATGCATCACGACCCGGCCCATGATTTCGATCACCCGAAACTGGCTGTCGATCACCCGTTGCGTCGACATCTGTTGTACCGAATCACCAGGGAGCAATGGCTGCAGACCCTGCATGGCTAAGCCGACACGGACGTTTACAATGGCGCGATCATGGCTCGCGCCAGAACCTGAATTTTCCGCCGCAGCCAAGACTGCGCGGCATAGCGTTGTGTGAGGAGAGTCTGAATGAGCCAAGTGTTGGAAGATCTGGTGGATCTGCTGACCCTCGAACCGATCGAGGAAAACCTGTTCCGTGGTCGCAGTCAGGATCTGGGCTTTCGCCAGTTGTTCGGCGGCCAGGTGCTCGGCCAGTCGCTGTCGGCGGCCAGTCAGACGGTTGAAGAAACGCGTCATGTGCATTCGATGCACGGTTATTTCCTGCGTCCGGGCGATGCCAAGTTGCCGGTGGTCTACTCGGTTGACCGCGTGCGCGACGGCGGCAGTTTCAGTACTCGCCGCGTGACCGCGATCCAGAAGGGCCATCCGATTTTCACTTGCAGCGCTTCGTTCCAGTACGACGAGGAAGGCTTCGAACACCAGAGCCAGATGCCGCAAGTGGTCGGCCCGGAAAACCTGCCGTCGGAGCTGGAACTGACCCAGCAACGCGCGCACCTGATCCCGGAACACATGCGTGAAAAGCTGCTGTGCCCGAAGCCGATCGAAGTGCGCCCGGTCACTGAAAAAGACCCGTACAACCCGCAACCTGCGGACCCGATCAAGTACGTGTGGTTTCGCGCCGACGGTGCGTTGGCCGACATTCCCGCATTGCACAAATACCTGCTGGCCTACGCCTCGGACTTCGGCCTGCTGACCACCTCGATGTTGCCTCACGGCAAATCGGTCTGGCAGAAAGACATGCAGGTCGCCAGCCTCGACCACGCCTTGTGGTTCCACAATGACCTGCGCGCCGATGACTGGTTGCTCTACGCCATGGACAGTCCGTGGGCCGGCAACTCCCGCGGATTTTCTCGTGGCAGCGTGTTCAACCGCGCCGGGCAACTCGTAGCGTCGGTGACCCAGGAAGGCCTGATCCGTCATCGCAAGGACTGGGCATGAGTCTGGCGGAGGTGCGGCACTGGGTGTTCGACATGGACGGCACCCTGACCGTGGCCGTGCATGATTTCGCGGCGATCCGCGTGGCGCTGGCGATCCCGCCGGAGGACGACATCCTCACCCACCTCGCAGCATTGCCTGCCGAAGAAGCGGCGGCGAAACATGCGTGGCTGCTGGAGCATGAGCGGGATCTCGCGCTCGGCTCGACCCCGGCAGCCGGTGCGGTGGAGCTGGTGCGCGATCTTCACGCGCGGGGTTATCGACTCGGCATCCTGACCCGTAATGCGCGGGAGCTGGCCCATGTGACGCTGGAGGCCATCGGCCTCGCGGACTGCTTCGCGGTGGAGGATGTGCTGGGCCGCGATGAAGCACCGCCGAAACCGCATCCGGGTGGCCTGCTGAAACTCGCCGAGGCCTGGCAAGTGCCGGCGAGCGAGATGGTGATGGTCGGCGATTACCGCTTCGACCTCGATTGCGGTCGGGCGGCGGGCACCCACACGGTGCTGGTGAACCTGCCGGATAATCCGTGGCCGGAGCTGACCGACTGGCATGCGAAGGATTGTGTGGAATTGCGGCGGATCTTGTTCGCTTGAAAAAAACGGGGGCTTCGGCCCCCGTTTTTTATTGGTCGAAGATTGCTTTCTGACCTTCCGGCGAGGTCAGCATGCCGTCGCCGTTATGCCCGACGCCGGGCACTTCCACCAGTCGCTGATTCACCCCTTCCGGATGCCGACGCAGCAAATAGCTGAAGAACATCTTCCCGCGCATCAGGCGATAGGCACCTTGCGCTTCGGCGGCGCAACTCTTGTCCAGCGCCGGGTGTTGCGGGTCGGTGTCCTGCTGGCCCAACAGATAAATCACCTCGCGTTTGACGTAACGGCCTTCAAGCTGTGCGGGCGTTTGTCCACCGGAGTAGATCGGCGGATCCACCAGACCGTACTTCCAGCGGTTGAATCCCGGACACTGCGCGTGATCGAACGCCACGGGCCGTTGTTCATTGAAATAAGCGTACGACGACGGGTTGGCCACCACGTAGCGCAAGCGAATGCCTTCAGCCTTGAGCGCCGGTTGTTCGCGGGCGAGCAGGGCATAGCGCTGCACCACCTGACCGCCGCCGGAGTGGCCGAAGATCACGATCTGCTTCACGTCCGGAAACTGCTTGCGATCACTCAGCCGCCCGACGATTTCGTCCAGTGCAGCGTAGGAACTCAGCGGATTCGGCCCTATGGATAATCCGCCGCCCATCCAGTCGTTGCCTTGCCAGCGCAGCACGCTGGCGGGTAACGAGTAGAGCGACACATCGCTTTCGTTGAGAAACTGCGGGGCGATCACCAGGGTGTTGGCGGTTTGTCCGGCCAGTTCGGCAGCGCTTTCGCCACTCTTGCGATAGGTCTCGGCGTTGCGCAGCTTGCCATGAATGACGATCAGCACCCGCTCGATTTTCGCCGGCGCCGGGCCGATACCCACCGCCATTTCGCCGGCCTGCAATTGCAGGCGCCCGGGGCTGATCGCGTCGACGCCGGCCGCTTGTGCGGTGCCGCCGATGAACAGTAAAGCCAACAGCCATTTATGCATTTACAGGTTTTTCGCCGTAAAGGTATCGCACTGGCCAACCTGGCCCTGGGCGAATCCGGTTTTGAACCAGCGCACCCTTTGCGCCGACGTACCGTGAGTAAATGAGTCCGGCACCACACGGCCCTGACCCTGTTGTTGCAGGCGATCATCACCGATGGCGTTTGCCGCGTTCAAGGCCTCTTCGATGTCGCCCGGCTCCAGCCAGTTCAGGCGCTTCTGCGCGTGGTAGGCCCAGACGCCCGCCAGGCAGTCGGCTTGCAGTTCCTGGCGCACCAGCAGACCGCCGTCGCCTTGCATCTGCCGACCTTGCTGGCGGGCGGCCTGAATTTTCGCCGAGACGCCGAGAAGCGTCTGCACATGGTGTCCGACTTCGTGAGCGATCACGTAGGCCTGTGCGAAGTCGCCCGCGGCCTTGAAGCGTTGGGCCATCTCCTGGAAGAACGCCATGTCCAGATAGACCTTCTGGTCTGCCGGGCAATAGAACGGGCCGGTGGCCGAGGTTGCCAGACCACAGGCAGAATTGACGCGGTTGCTGAACAGCACCAGGGTCGGATCCTTATATTGCCGGCCCGCCTGCTGGAAAATGGCGCCCCAGGTGTCTTCGGTGTCGCCGAGGATCGAGCGCACGAATTCGGCCTGTTCATCGTTGGCCGGAGGGGCGTGACGGGTTTGCGTAGAAGGGGCCGATTGCTCGGTCATCTGCCCGGTTAATTGGCCGAGTATCTGCAGCGGGTCCTGCCCGGTAATCCAGCCGATACCGACGATCAGCAGAATCGCCCCGAGGCTCAGGCCCTTGCCGCCACCGAAACGCATGCCACCACCGCCCATGTCATCGCCACGGGCATCGACGACGTTGTCACTGCGTCGGCCTTTTCTCCATAGCATGTGGGAATCCTCTATCTGATCGTGGTGATGAGTGTTGCTGGTGAGTGAGTGTGGCGCCAGTCCGGTCGTCCGTCCATTCGCACACAAACCAACAGGCCCGACCTCGCGGGGCGAAGTCGGGCCTGTTATTGACGAGCATGAGCGTCGGGAATTCAATCCGGCGCCGGATTTCTTTTGCTGGGTCAGGCCTCAGCGGTCGAAGGCATCCCACACCGGCGCGAAGTCCGGACTCACCTGGCGCTCGCGTTTGGACAGTGTCGCAATCAACGCGCGGTCGTCATCATCAAGGCAAACGTTCAATGAGGCCAGGTTGGCCAGTTGATTGGTTTTGCTGCTGGCCTTGGGAATCGCCGCGACGCTGTCCTGATCCAGCAGCCACTTCAGCGCAACCTGAGTTGGCAGCACGCCGTGTTTTTCGGCGATCTGCTGAATCTGTGGAATCTCCGAGACTTTGTTACGCGCCAGCGGCGTGTAGGCCGTCAATGCCAGATCGTGTTGACGGGCGTAGTCGAGCAGCGCGTTTTGTCCGAGCAGGACGTGGTATTCGACCTGGATCGCTGACAGAGGAATGCCGTAGTCCTCGACGACTTTTCGCAGCAACGGTAGCGGAAAATTCGCCACGCCGATGTTGCGAGCCAGACCTTGCTCCTTGAACGAGGCGAGGGTCTCGAGAGTGCGCGGCAGGTCCCAATCCGTGGTCGGCCAATGGATCATGAACAGGTCGACGTACTCGCTGCGCAACGCTTTGAGGCTGCGGTCCAGCGAGTGGCGCATGGCATCCGGTTGCAGCTGGTCCCACCAGACCTTGGTGGTGACGTGGATCTGCTCGCGGGGTGTCGGCGTATTCGCCAGCGCCTGTCCGACTGCGTCTTCGTTGTTGTAGGCGGCTGCCGTGTCGATGTGCCGGTAACCGACTTCCAGCGCTTGCTCCACGGCGCGGGTGCATTCCTCGCCAAGCATCGGCCAGGTGCCGAGGCCGAGTTTCGGCAGGTTCAGTCCTTGTCTGTTAACGATGTGCTGCATGGTCGATCTCCTGTTCGAATGCCGAAATGCCGGCAATGTGCCGGGCCGCGATGTAACCGAAAGTCAATGCCGGGCCGAGGTTGATCCCACCTGCCGGGTAATGCCCGCCCATGATGCTGGCCATGTCACCACCTGCAGCGTAGAGCCCGGCGATGGGTCGGTCTTCGGCGTCGAGCACTTGCGCGTGCGGGTTGACCTTGAGCCCGGCGAAGGTGCCGAAGCAACCTGGCTGCACCTTTACGGCGAAGAACGGGCCATGTTCGAGGGGGGCCACGCACGGGTTGGGTTGTTGCTTCGGGTCTCCCTGTTTGCGGTTGTAAGGGGTCGAGCCGCGCCCGAACAGCGGGTCATCGCCGTGGCGGGCGTGGTGGTTGTAGTCATCGACGGTGGTGCGCAAGCCCTTTGGGTCGATACCGCAAGCCGTGGCCAGTTCCTCAAGGGTATTGCCGGTTTTCAGATAACCGCTGCGGATAAAACCTGACACCGGAACCGGAAACGGCCGGGACATGCCGAGCCCGTAGCGCCGTTGGAAAGCTCGGGTACAAATCAGCCAGGACGCGACCTCTTCGCCTTCGGGAGTTGCGGCGACCATGGCGCTGACGTAGTCGTAATAACCGTTGGCTTCGTTGACGAAGCGCTGGCCGCTGCGCAGCACGCCGATGATCCCCGGTTTGCCGCGCTCGATGATGTGTGGGAAATGGCCGATGCTGCCGTCTGAATGCGGCACTTGCGAGACGGGTGCCCACGCGACTGGCGAGACCACATCGGTGTTGACCCGGCCTCCGACGTTTTCACCCAGCCGCAGGCCATCGCCATTGACGGCCAACGGAGGCAGCGCCCAATGTTCATGACCGGTGGGCGTGCGAGGGAACAAAGCCCTGCGCCGTTCGATGTCGTTGGCGAACCCTCCAGCCGCGAGCACCACGGCTTTGCGTGCGTGGACATTGACCGGGCCTTTTGCGGTATTCACGCGAGCGCCGGTGATGCGTGAGTCGTCGCGCAGCAGCTCGGTCACCGGCGCTGACTCCCACAGCAGTACGCCGAGGTCTTCGGCGGATTTCGCCAGCCGCGCCACCAGCGCAACGCCGTTGACCAGTTGCATCGCCCGACCGTGCAGCGCCAGATCCAGAAGGTGGCGGGTGAAACGCCGGGTCACGTGCCAGGCCGCCGACAACGAGCGAGTCAGATTGAGAAAGGCCGACAGGTCCGCGCCGGCCATGATCGGCATGCCCATGAACGATGTTTCGCGCATGGTTGTACGAAGGCGCTTGAGCAGGCGCCCGACCTTTCGTCCGTCATAGGGAGCGGCAATGACCGAACGTCCGCCGGTTCCTGCACCTGGGGTTTCACCGTGGATGTCGGCGATGGCGTTGCCGTCGGCAAATTGCAGGGCGGTGTGTTGTTCGAAGAACGCCACCATGCGAGGGCCGGCCTCAAGGAAGGCGTCAATCATGGCTGGATCGTAGTGCTTGCCGAGTTCGTGGCGCAGATAGGTGCGCGGCAATTCCACGTCTTCCACGATCCCGGCGCGCCGGGCCAGTGGATTGCACGGCACCCACGCCCAGCCGCCGGACCAGGCGGTGGCGCCGCCGAACACCGGATCCTTTTCCACCACGATGACCTTCAAGCCATGCCAGGCAGCGGTGACGGCGGCCGACAAACCGGCGGCGCCGGAGCCGACCACCAGAACGTCGCAGTCGATATCGGGAAGGGCAGGCATCAGGAAGGGCTCCAGCAATAAGTTATTTTTAGAATCAGGTTCCAGAAAATAACCAGTGCTGACGAAGTAGATCAACCGGCTGACGTGCAAACCGGGCGGTAATCGGACACAGGGTTCCAGATTTCGCATTCCTTGGCATGTCTTCTAGAATCGGTGGAATTTAACCGGGAGCTCATCATGGCCGGCAGTCAAATCGAACGGGTTTTCAGCGTGCTGGAAAGCCTCACCAGTGATCCGCGCGGGCTGCCGATGCAGACGTTGGCCGAGCAACTGGACATTCCGAAGAGCGCGACTCATCGCCTGCTCGCCGAACTGATCCGCCTGGGTTACGTGCGGCAGAACCCCGAGACACTGCGCTATCACCTGTCGACCAAACTGGTGGCGATGGGCTTCCAGTATCTGTCGAGCAGCGGTGCCGACATCGTGCAGCCGGTGCTCGATCGCCTGGCCGAGGAAACCGGTGAGCTGGTGCGCCTGGGGGTGATCGACGGCGAACGCCAGACCTGGATTGCCAAGGCCCAGGGCGCCCGCACCGGCCTGCGTTACGACCCGGACATGGGCCGCGATGCGCCGCTGTTTTACACCGCCTCGGGCCATGCGTGGCTGGCGTGCATGAGCGACGCCGAGGCGTTGTCGCTGGTTGAGCGCCAAGGGGCGGAAGTGCCGGCGGATATCGGGCCCAACGCGCCGCGCTCCAATATTGAACTGCTCGAACGCCTGCGGGTGGCCCGAGAACAGGGCTATGCCTGCGTGGAAGAAAGCTCGGCGGTGGGCACTTCGGCAATCGCCGCCGTGGTCAAACATCCCGCCGATGGCCGGGTGATTGGCGTGCTCAGCATCGCCGGGCCAAGCGCACGGATGCCGGGGGCACGATTGCATGAGCTGGCGCCGCTGTTACTGACGTTTACCGAGGAGTTGTCGGCGGCCAGCCTGGCCTCGGAGCTGTTCGTTTAAGCAAAGCTGTGCGCTGTTCGCCCACTTTTCAGCCAGGTGGGTGTGAGAATATGGAACTGGGTTCTAAATTGTTTGTGGAGTGACTTTTCCCACAACAATTACAAGAGGATCGCACCTTGAACCCGCCCCTTCGAATCGCCCTGATCGGCGCCGGCAACATGGGCCAGCAGCATTACCGGCACCTGAAACATCTCACTGAGGCCACGTTGTGCGCCGTGGCCGATCCCGGCCCTCTTGCACCGGCCTTGGCGGCGGAGTGGGGTGTGGCGCATTTCGCCGATCACCGTCAGATGCTGGAGCAGAACCGGCCAGACGCAGTCATCGTCGCCAATCCGAATAATCAGCACGTCAGCACCGCGCTGGACTGCCTGGCCGCTGGCATTCCGGTATTGCTGGAAAAACCGGTGGGCGTAAACCTTGATGAAGCGCGGGAACTGGTGGCAGCGGTGAAGCGCAGTGGTGTGCCGGTGCTGGTCGGCCATCATCGGCGGCACAATCCGTTGATCGTGCGCGCCCATGAGCTGGTTAAGGGCGGGGCATTGGGACGGTTGACTCTGGTGACCGCGTTGTTCCAATTGCGCAAACCCGACCACTATTTTGAAACGGCGTGGCGGCGCGAAGAGGGCGCGGGCATGCTGCTGACCAATTTGATTCACGACCTCGATCTGCTGCGTCATTTGTGCGGTGAAGTGCGTTCGGTGCAGGCAATCACCGATCGTTCGGTGCGCGGGTTCGCCAATGAGGACAGCGCAGCGATCCTGCTGCAATTCGATGGCGGAGCGCTGGGCAGCCTGACCGGTTCCGATGCGGTGGCGGCGCCGTGGAGCTGGGAGTTGAACTCCGGGGAAAACCCGGTCTATCCGCGTCAGGCCGATCAGCCTTGTTACTTGCTGGCGGGAACGGCCGGGGCCTTGAGCCTTCCGCAACTCAAGTGCTGGCATTACAGCGCCGATCAGGTGGACGCCGGTTGGCATGAGCCGTTGCTGTCGGTCGATGAAACGTTCACGCCTGACGAAGCCGTGCGGTTGCAGTTGCAGCATTTCGTCCGCGTGGCGCGGCGGGAAGTCGAACCGCTGGTGAGTGCTGCCGACGCCGCCCGCACGCTGGCGCTGGTCGAGGCCATTCGTGACGCAGCGGCCAGCAGACGTACCACCGAACCTGCGCAGATGGAGGCCTGAACATGGGCGAGCGAATTTTGTCCCTGGCCAGCCTGACCGTGCTGGAGTTGTCGCCACCCGACATGGTCGAGGTGGCGGCGCGTGCCGGTTATAGTCATGTGGGTCTGCGTCTGGAGCCGGCGACGCCTGAGGAATATCACTTCCCGCTGGTGGCCGATGCCGGCCTGCGTCACCAGACACTGGCGCGTTTGCGTGACACCGGCATCGGCGTGCTCGATGTGGAGATCCTGCGTTTGAAACCGCAGACGGTCGTCTCCGATTTCGAGAAACTGCTCAGCGTCGGTGCGGAATTCGGCGCCAGCGAGTTGCTGGTCGCCGGTAACGATCCCGACGAGCTGCGACTCACCGATCATTTCGCGGCACTGTGTGATTTGGCAGCGCCTTATGGCTTGCATCCGCATCTGGAGTTCATGCCCTGGACCGATGTGCGCAATCTTGAGCAGGCGGTGCGCATTGTCGATAACGCCGGGCGTGACAACGGTGCGGTACTCGTGGATGCGTTCCACTTTGACCGGTCGGGCTCGCGGCTGGAGGATCTGACCGATGTGCCGGCTGCGCAGTTGCGCTATGCACAGTTGTGCGATGTCGCCGGGCCGAGACCGACGGACATGGCCGAGATCTTGCGTCAGGCCCGCAACGAGCGACGGTTTCCCGGCGAGGGCGATTGTGATCTGCCCGGGTTGTTGCGCGGCCTGCCGGCTAACCTGCCATTGAGTCTGGAAATTCCTACGGTCAAATTGCTTGAGCAAGGCGTGAGTGGATTGCAGAGGGCGCAAATGGCAATCGACCGGACGCGGGAATTGTTGGCCCGGCTTTAAGTCTGCTTCAAGGGGTGAGGGCGTATGTGTCCTCACCACTGTTTATTTTTCATTCAGAGATAGCCAATGACTGTCAGCACTCCGCTTTCCGGTTTCAACCAGCCCTTCAAAGGGATCTTGCTGATTGTCGTGGCAACCTTCCTGTTCTCCAGTCACGACGCGCTGTCGAAATACCTCTCGGGTTTTTATCCGATCATCATGGTGGTATGGGCGCGCTATCTGGTACACACGCTGCTGATGGCGGGAATTTTCCTGCCGCAGTCCGGGCTGCGCGTACTGCGCACCAAACGTCCGTTGTGGCAGTTGGCGCGGGCGTTGTGCCTGCTGGGCACCAGCCTGTTTTTCACCACGGCACTGTTGTATATCCCGCTGGCCGAAGCCACGGCCGTCAATTTTCTCGCACCGGTGCTGGTCACGGCGCTGTCGGTGCCGTTGCTCAAGGAGCGGGTGACGCGGGGGCAGTGGATCGCGGTGATTTGCGGGTTCATCGGCGTCTTGATCATCGTTCATCCCGGCGGTGAACTGTTCACGCCGGCGGTGCTGTTGCCATTCTGTTCCGCACTGTTTTTCTGCTTCTATCAACTGCTCACCCGCAAACTCGCGGAAGTGGACAGCCCGACCACCAGCAACTTTTTTGCCGGGTTGTGCAACACGTTGGTGATGAGTGCACTGGTGCCGTTTTTCTGGCAGACGCCGAGCCTGAAGCATGGGTTGTTGATGCTGGCGCTGGGCAGCTGCGGAATGACCGCTCACCTGTTTTTGACCCAGGCGTTCCGCCATGCCGCCCCGGCCTTGCTGGCGCCGTTCGGCTATTGCCAGATTGTGTTTGCGGGGTTGTTGGGCTGGCTGCTGTTCAATCACACACCGACCCTGATGACGGTCATTGGGATCGCGGTGATCTGTTGCAGCGGACTGGCGGCAGCGTGGCAGCAGAGCCGGCGCTGAAGACGTGACCGGCCTGAAATCAGGCCGGCCGGTGCAGGAGGGTTACTCAGTGACGGTAGGAATCTTGCGCGGTGCCACGAAGTACATCCACGTCAGGGCAATGAAGTACATCGCCGGGATCAGGGTGAACAGCACGGTGTAGTTGTTGTTGGTGACGGTCAGGATGTGGCCGACGATCTGGGTCATGAACATCCCGCCGATTGCCGCGCACATGCCGCCGAAACCGAACACCGTGCTCATCATGTGCTTGGGCGTGTAGTCCATTACCAGGCTCCAGATGTTGGCGGTCCAGGCCTGGTGCGCGCCGATGGCCAGGGAGATGGCGGCCACTGCGATCCACAGGTTGGCGGAACCGGCGGCCATGACCACGCCGATGATGCAGCAGGCGAACAGGAACATCGACAGCAGCCGCGCCTTGATCGAGTTCATGCCGCGACCGATCAGGAACGAAGACAGAATCCCGCCACCCACGCTGCCGAAGTCAGCAGTGACGTAAATGATGATCAGCGGAATGCCCATCTGGGTGACGTTGATGCCCAGGTTGTATTGCTGATTGAGAAACGGCGGCAGCCAGTACAGGTAGAACCAGAACACCGGCGCGGTCAGCGCGTAGGCGAGGGCGAAGGCCCAGGTGCCGCGCATGCGCAGGATTCGCGAGAACGGCACGCGGGCCTGTTCCGGTTCGACTTCTTTCTGAATGTAGTCCAGCTCGGACTGCTTCACGCTCGGGTGATCTTCCGGATTGAAATACTTCAGGCCCCAGAACAGCAGCCAGATCCCGCCCAGTGCCGACATGCACAGGAACGCGGCCTGCCAGCCCCACACGTGAAGGATCAGCGGCAGCAGCATCGGGGTGAACATCGCGCCGACGTTGGTGCCGGCGTTGAAGATGCCGGTGGCCACGGCGCGCTCGCCGGCCGGGAACCACAGGCGCGTGGTCTTCACGCAGGCCGGGTAGTTGGCCGCTTCGGTCAGGCCGAGGATGAACCGGCAGACCATGAAGCCCAGCGCCGAGGTTGCCAGACCATGGGCGCCGGTGGCCAGACTCCAGAGCAGCACCGCGCAGAAGAACACGCGTTTGACGCCGACCCGGTCGATCAGCCGTCCTTGCAGCACGAAGCCGATCGCGTAGCCGACCTGAAACCAGAAGTTGATGTTGGCGTAGTCCATCGCCGTCCAGCTCATTTCCTTGGCAAGGATCGGCTGCATGACGCCGAGGGCGGCGCGGTCGATGTAGTTCAGGGTGGTGGCGAAAAACACCAGCGCCAGCATGCCCCAACGGGTCTTGCCGACGGCCATGGCGCCGCGGATCTTGTCGCCGATGCCACCCGTGGCAGTGCTCATGGCCGGAGCCATGCGGGAAGTCTGTGAAGGAATCATGTGTTCCACCCGTTTTTGGATTTGTTATTTGGTGTGCTTTCTTTTTTGCACGCTGCGACCGGTGGTTCAGTTCCGGACTCAAGGTGAGACGGATGTTGGGCAGTGGGCGAAAAATCGTCAATTCGCCAAACCGGCATTGTGTTCGATAATCGCACGCAAAACTAACCGGGTAGTACAGTTTAAATTGCTCAATGAAAAACCGGGACCAATAATTCGCTCACTCTATAAAAGCGGCGCAATTTCCGTAGCCGACGTCTCCACCGGGAGTTGAAACATGCAGCGATCCATTGCCACCGTTTCCTTGAGCGGAACCCTGCCGGAAAAACTCGAAGCCATTGCCGCCGCCGGGTTCGACGGGGTGGAGATTTTCGAGAACGATCTTCTGTATTACGACGGCAGTCCCCGGGAAATCCGGCAGATGTGCGCCGACCTTGGAATCGCCATCACCCTGTTCCAGCCGTTCCGCGATTTTGAAGGCTGCCGCCGCGATCGTCTGGAGCGCAATCTGGAGCGGGCCGAGCGCAAGTTCGACCTGATGCAGGAACTGGGCACCGACCTGGTGCTGGTCTGCAGCAATGCCTCCCCCGACAGTATCGGCGATCAACAGATCCTCATCGACGACCTGCGTCTGCTGGCCGAGCGCGCCGGCGCCCGTGGCCTGCGCATCGGTTATGAAGCGCTGGCCTGGGGCCGTCACGTGAACACTTATCAACAGGTCTGGGACATCGTGCGTCAGGCCGATCATCCGGCCCTCGGCGTGTTGCTCGACAGCTTCCACACACTGTCGCTCAAGGGCGATCCGCGGGCGATTGCCGAGATTCCCGGCGACAAGATTTTCTTCGTGCAAATGGCCGACGCGCCGATCCTGGCGATGGACGTGCTGGAGTGGAGCCGGCACTTCCGCTGCTTCCCGGGACAGGGCGAATTCGATTTGCCGGGCTTCCTCGCGCCAATCATCCAGAGCGGCTACACCGGGCCGCTGTCGCTGGAAATCTTCAACGACGGCTTCCGCGCCGCGCCGCCTCGGGCCAATGCGGCCGACGGTCTGCGTTCGCTGCTGTACCTGGAGGAGAAAACCCGCCAGCGTCTGGAGCAGGAAATTCGTCCTGTGGATAACCGCGAAATCCTCTTCGAAACGCCGAAGGCCAGCGAATACCACGGCATCGAGTTTCTTGAGTTCGCCGTAGATGAAAGCCTGGGCGCCAAGCTGTCGAACTGGCTGGAACGGCTGGGTTTCGTCAAGGCCGGCCAGCATCGCTCCAAGAGCGTCAGCCTGTTGCGTCAGGGCGATATCAACCTGATCCTCAACTCCGAACCCTATTCGTTCGGCCACAGCTTTTTCGAGGCTCACGGCCCTTCGCTGTGCGCCACTGCCGTGCGGGTCAAGGATAGCGCCAGTGCGCTGGCCCGTGCTGTCGCTTATAAAGGTCAGCCGTATCGCGGACTGGTCGGCCCCAACGAGCTGGAACTGGCGGCGGTGCGTGCGCCGGACGGCAGCCTGATTTATCTGGTGGATCAGGAGGCGGATGTCTACGGCACCGACTTCAACCTGCTGCCGGATGCAGTGGCGCGCGGCGGCCTCAAGCGCATCGATCACATGGCCATGGCGCTTCCTGCAGACAGCCTCGACAGTTGGGTGCTGTTCTACAAGAGCCTGCTGGATTTCGAGGCCGATGACGAAGTGGTGCTGCCGGATCCGTACGGGCTGGTGAAGAGTCGCGCGCTGCGCAGCCGCGACAGTTCGATCCGTCTGCCGCTGAACATTTCCGAGAACCGCAACACTGCGATCTCACACGCGCTGTCGAGTTATCGCGGCTCCGGGGTGCATCACATCGCCTTTGATTGCGACGATATCTTCGCCGAAGTCAGCCGGGCGAAAGAGGCGGGGGTGCCGCTGCTGGACATCCCGCTGAACTATTACGACGACCTCGCGGCGCGTTTCGATTTCGATGACGAATTCCTCAGCGAGCTGGCGTACTACAACGTGCTGTATGACCGCGACGCTCAGGGCGGCGAGTTGTTTCACGTCTATACCGAGCCGTTCGAAGGGCGCTTCTTCTTCGAGATCATCCAGCGCAAGAACGGTTATGCCGGTTACGGCGCGGCCAACGTTGCGGTGCGGTTGGCGGCGATGGCCAAATCACGCAGTGGCGCAGTTCGCCAGGCGAAGTTGTAGGAAATTCGTAAACGCGGGATTAAACCCGGGTCGCGCGGCTTCCTTCACTGTGCTGCGCGGCCCATAATCGCCAGCCTGTGCAGTGATGGCCGTGAGCCCGCAATGACAATGACTTCAGAACTTTCCGCAGCCCCCGTTTCATCAGCGGTAGAGCCGCGCAAGAGTCGCAAGAACAACCCGGAAAAAACCCGCGAGAACATCCTGCAGGAGGCGATCGTCGAGTTCGTCCAGCAGGGGCTGTCCGGTGCTCGCGTGGACGCGATCGCCGAGCGCATCCACACCTCCAAACGCATGATCTATTACTACTTCGGCAGCAAGGAGCAGTTGTATGTCGAGGTGCTGGAGAAGCTCTACGGCGATATCCGCAGCACTGAAAACCGTTTGCATCTGGCCGAGCTGCCGCCGGTGGAGGCGATCCGGCGCTTGGTGGAATTCACCTTCGATCACCACGACCGCAACGTCGATTTCGTGCGCATCGTCTGCATCGAAAACATCCACAACGCCGAGTACGTGAAGCGTTCCGATGCGATCAAGGCGATGAACAACACGATCCTCGATTCGCTGGGCGAGATCCTGGCGCGCGGCGCCGCTGAAGGTGTGTTCCGCGCCGGGCTCGACGCGCTGGATGTGCATCTGCTGATCAGTTCGTTCTGCTTCTATCGCGTATCGAACCGCCACACGTTCGGTGAGATCTTTCAGATCGACCTGCCGGACGAGACCATCAAGCAGCGTCATCGCGAAATGATTTGCGAATCGGTGCTGCGTTACCTGCAGGCCTGATCGGTATCGAGGGGGCGTCGCCCCCTCACGGTTTTATCCATTCATGCTTTGAAAATGCGCCAGCATTCGTTGCGCATCCGGCGCCACACCGCTGAACAGTTCAAACGCCTTCACTGCCTGAAACACCGCCATGTTGCCACCATCCAGGGTTCGGCAACCCAGGGCGCGGGCGTTGCGCAGCAGTTCGGTTTCCAGCGGGAAATACACGATCTCCGCCACCCACAACTCGGGCCGCAGCAATGCCGCCGGCACGGGCATGCCGGGTAATTTGGCCATGCCCATCGGCGTGGTGTTTACCAGGCCGTCGGCCTGACTCAACGTGCTCGCCAGATCATGCCCGGCAACCGCCCGACCGGCACCAAAATGCTGGTTGAGGTTGTCGGCCAGACATTCGGCGCGCTCCACGTCCACATCAAAAATGCTCAGTTGCTGTACGCCTTCGCTCAACAAGGCGTGGGCCACTGCCGCGCCTGCGCCACCAGCGCCCATCTGGACTACACGTTCGCGGGCGACGTCTGGCAGGCCGCGACGAAAACCTTCGGCGAAACCCAGGCAATCGGTGTTGTGGCCGACGCGTTTGCCGTCCTTCAGCACCACCGTGTTCACGGCACCGATGCCTCGGGCTTCCGGGGACAATTCATCGAGCAGCGGGATGATTGCCTGCTTGCAAGGGAAGGTGATGTTCAGCCCGGTGTAGTTCATCCGCTCGGCGGCCAGCAGCAGGTCGGGCAGGGCGTTGCTGTCCAGTTGCAGTTGATCGAGATCGATCAGCCGGTACAAGTAACGCAGGCCCTGTTCGTCGCCCTCATGCTCATGCAGGGCCGGGGTGCGGGAGGCCTGGATGCCAGCGCCGATCAGTCCTGCGAGTATCACGTTGTTGCGATTCATGCGGATCACCCCTTCAGCCGCTGGCTGAAATGTTCCAGGGCCAGGCGATAGCCGTGGCTGCCGAAGCCGCACATCACTGCCGTGGCGATGGCCGAGACGAACGAGTGATGACGGAACGGCTCGCGGGCGTGAACGTTGGACAGGTGCACTTCGATCACCGGCAGTTCGCTGGCGATCAGGGCGTCGCGGATCGCGACCGAAGTGTGAGTCCAGGCGGCCGGATTGATGACGATGCCGGCGCAGCGCTGACGGGCGCCGTGAATCCAGTCGAGCAGTTCGCCTTCGTGGTTGGTCTGGCGAAACTCAACGGCCAAGCCGAATTCTTCGGCAGCGCGACCGCACAGGGCAGAGATGTCGGCCAGGGTTTCGTGACCGTAGGTCGCCGGTTCACGGGTGCCGAGAAGGTTCAGGTTCGGGCCGTTGAGCACCAGAACGATAGGGGGCATGGGGCAAACTCCACTTATTGTTTTTGGCTTGGGTCGAGGGTTTCGACCTGTGGAGTTAAATTGTACTAGCTGGTTACTTTAAGCAATGGCTCTGCATCGACAGTCCTGTTTTGTGTGCGGTGATCGCACACTGGCGAAACTCAATTCGGCAATTGCTCCACCAGAAAATCGATGAAAGCCCTGACACGCAGCGGCATGTGGCGATTCTGCGGGTACAGCAACGTGAACGGTCGCGAGCGTCCGCTGTAGGGTTTGAGCACTTCTATCAGCGACCCGTCGGCCAGTTCTTTTTCGACGATGAAGCGATAGGTCTGGAACAATCCGGCGCCGTGTCTGGCCAGGGTCACGCCGCCCAGCACGTCATCGGAACAACAGAAATTGCCCTCGGCGAGGATTTCCCGTGGCGCGTCCTCTTCGTAAAACAGCCAGGTGATCCGCCGTCCGCTGCTGGGCAGTTCGTACTGGATGCATTCGTGCTGTTCGAGGTCTTCGAGTGTCTGCGGCGTGCCAGCACGTTTCAGGTAGTCGGGGCTGGCGACCATCACCAGCGCCGCGTCTTCCAGATGGCGGGCGATCAGGCCTGAGTCTGGAATCACTCGCACACGGATCGCCATGTCGTAACCCTCGCCGACGAAGTCGATGTTGCGATTGCTGATGTGCATGTCGACCTTCACCTGCGGGAAGCGCGCACGAAAGGCAGGCAGCAGCGGCAGGATCCGATGATGGGCGTAGGTTGTAGGAATACTGATCCGCAGGGTGCCGGACGGTTCCTGCTGCTGGCCCATGACTTCCCGTTGTGCCTCGACCAGTTGCGCCAGTGCCTGACGGCATTCTTCGTAATAGCGTCGGCCGCTCTCGGTCAATTTCACACTGCGGGTCGTGCGCGCGAACAACCGCACGCCCAAGCGTTCCTCCATGCGCGAAACCGAGCGACTCACCGCCGCCGGCGTCACCGAAGCCGCCTGCGCCGCAGCGGTGAAACTGCCGCACTCGGCGGCCAGACAAAACAACTCGATGCTGCCCAGCTGAAGGTCGTCGAAGTGTCGCTGCATGATTGATTACACCGGGGAATGAGTCTTCGTATGTAGCAAATGCGCGGTCGCTGCGAAAGAACTGCTTACCATTTTGCGCGAGGCTTTCCTGAAACCCGCACTAGGCTCGAAAACGTAATGATCACTGGAGGGCAGCAATGCCGATGGTCGGAATTGTCAGGGAATGGCAGTTTACGAATTCTTTAACCTAATGGATGGGTTGGCATGAAAGTGTGCAGTTACAAGGGATTGTCAGTGGTGATCATGTTGCGAGACGAACATTGTCCGCCCCATGCGCACGTAGATTCAGGTGTATGGAGTGCCCGCTTCAAATTCAGCTTCTGGCACAACGGCGTGGAGTTATGGGATGTGGTGCCCCTGTCGGGTCAGCCACCGATTGCAGTGCTTGAGGGGCTGCGCCAATCGCTGCGTGAAACGAATCATCTGCGGCGGGCCCGTCGAATCTGGTGGACTCGTCTACAGACTGCCTGTCTCGATAACCAATGGTGGGACGGGGACTCGAACGAAGTGGCCGTCATGCGTGAAGTGACCGGTGAGACCTTCAGGATCGGGTCGGCGTATTACGAACCAGAAGAAAACAAAACCCTGCTGGCCCTGGTTGGTGCTCAGGAAGGTGTGGAGATCGAACTATGAAAACAGTAAAAGCCGGTTTGCATGCTGATCGACCGGTAACGGAAAAGCGTCTCGATGAGGCTGTTGAGCGGGGAGGACTGCGCCGTCGCAGCAGCCTGCAAGCCGTGTCGGTAGCCTTTCAGAAACCATGTCTGGTGATTCGCTTCGAGGACGACAGTGGCGTGCTGCTGCCAGTGAATCTCTACCGTGAATTCGATGATTTCGAACCCGAAGACTTCAGCGGGTTGAGTGTGGGCTTCGCCGGCACCGCCCTTTGCCACGACGGCAAGGACCTGCAGGTTTCCATCGCCGGCATGATCTCCGCCAGTCAGCCATTGATGGCCATGGCCGCCTCGGTGATCGCCTCCCGTAATGGCCGCCAGAGCAGCACCGCGAAAGCTGAAGCCGCACGGGCCAACGGCAGGAAGGGCGGGCGCCCGAGCAAGATCGATCCCGTGCCGTGAGCAGGTACAAAAAAGCCGTCGATGAGGACGGCTTTCTCGTATCTGGCACCTGCGATCAACGCCGGGTCAGCAACACGCCGGACTCCATGTGGTGAGTCCACGGGAACTGGTCGAACAACGCGCAACGGGTTATGCGGTGCGTGTCGTGCAGTTGGGCGATGTTGGCTGCCAGGGTCTCCGGGTTGCAGGAGATGTACAGAATGTTGTCGAAGCGACGGGTCAGTTCGCAGGTGTCCGGGTCCATGCCGGCCCGTGGCGGGTCGACGAACACGCTGCCGAACTCGTAGCTTTTCAGGTCGATACCGTGCAGGCGACGGAACGGCCGAACTTCGTTCAGGGCTTCGGTCAGCTCTTCGGCGGACAGGCGCACCAGAGTAACGTTATCCACAGCGTTTTCGGCCAGGTTGCTCAACGCAGCGTTAACCGAGGTCTTGCTGATTTCGGTGGCCAGCACTTTGCGCACGCGGGTCGCCAGCGGCAGGGTGAAGTTGCCGTTGCCGCAGTACAGCTCCAGCAGGTCGTCGCTGCGATCGCCCAGTGCTTCATATGCCCAGTTGAGCATCTTCTGGTTCACGGTGCCGTTGGGCTGGGTGAATGCACCTTCCGGCTGGCGATAGCTGAAGGTACGACCGCCGACTTCCAGTTTCTCGACCACGTAATCGAGGCCAAGCACTTCGCGCTTGCCCTTGGAGCGGCCGATGATGCTGACGCCCAGATCCGCCGCCAGTTTGGTGGCCGCAGCGTGCCAGTGTTCGTCCAGCGGACGGTGATAGCACAGGGTGATCATCGCGTCGCCGGCCAGGGTAGTCAGAAACTCCACCTGAAACAGCTTGTGGCTCAGTGCCGCACTGGCCTGCCATGCCGCCTTCAATTGCGGCATCAACTGGTTGATGCGCAGGCTGGCGATCGGAAACTCTTCGATCAGGATCGGCGTGCGTTTGTCGTCCTGGGAAAACATCGCGTAGTGCCGCTCACCGCCCTCGCGCCACAGGCGGAATTCGGCGCGCAGGCGGAAGTTCTGCAGCGGCGAGTCGAACACCGTTGGCTGCGGCGCATCGAACGGGGCCAGCAGGTCACGCAGGCGCGTGACCTTGTCTTCGAGTTGTGCGGCGTAGGCCTGGGAATCGAAAGTCATGCGTTGAACCAACCCAACTTGATCACGAACAGAATCGACAGGATCACCAGCGCTGGGTTCAGCTCGCGGGCGCGACCGGACAGCAGTTTGATCGCGGTCCAGGCGATGAAGCCGAAGGCGATGCCGTTGGCGATGGAATAGGTGAAAGGCATCGCCAGGGCGGTGACCACGACCGGCGCGGCGACGGTGATGTCTTCCCAGTCTATTTCCGCCAGGCCCGAAGTCATCAGCACGGCGACGAACAGCAGCGCCGGCGCGGTGGCGAAGGCCGGTACGCTGGCGGCCAGTGGCGAGAAGAACAGCGCCAGCAGGAACAGGATCGCGACGACGATGGCGGTCAGGCCGGTGCGGCCGCCGGCACTCACGCCCGCAGCGGATTCGATGTAGCTGGTGGTGGTCGAGGTGCCCAGCAGCGAGCCGGCCATCGCAGCGGTACTGTCGGCGATCAGCGCACGGCCCATTTTCGGCATGTGGCCGTCCTTGCCCATCAGGCCGGCACGCTTGGCGACGCCGATCAGGGTGCCGGAGTTGTCGAACAGGTCGACGAACAGGAAAGCGAAAATCACGCTGACCAGACCGATGTCCAGCGCACCCTTGATGTCCAGTTGCAGGAACGTCGGGGCCAGCGAAGGTGGCATCGAAGTCACGCCGCCGAACGGGGTGAAGCCCATTACGATCGAGACGATGGTCACCACCAGAATGCCGATCAGCACCGCGCCGCGCACTTTCAGCGCTTCAAGGGCAACGATCAGGGCAAAACCGAGGGTGGCGAGGATCGGGGCCGGTTGTTTCAGGTCACCGAGGCCGACCATGGTCGCCGGGTTACCGACCACGATGCCGGCGTTGTGCAGGGCGATCAGCGCCAGGAACAGGCCGATACCGGCGGCAATCGCCGAACGTAGCGGCAGCGGAATGCTGTTGATGATCCATTCACGGATGCGGAAGATCGACAGCAGGAAGAAGCACACGGCCGAAATGAACACCGCACCCAGCGCCACTTGCCAGGTGTGGCCCATGTGCAGCACGACGGTGTAGGTGAAGAAGGCGTTCAGACCCATGCCCGGCGCAAGGGCGATCGGGTAGTTGGCGATCAGACCCATGACTGTGGAGCCAATGGCGGCTGCCAGACACGTGGCGACGAATACTGCGCCTTTGTCCATGCCGGTCTCGCCGAGGATGCTCGGGTTGACGAACAGAATGTAGGCCATGGCCAGGAAGGTCGTGACGCCCGCCAGTATCTCGGTCCGCACGTTGGTGTTGTGTGCCTTGAGTTGAAACAGCCTTTCCAGCATGTCTGCTCCCCGTGGCGCGCGTGGCGCCGTGAATGTATCGACCTCAACAGCAAAGCACAGACCGTCGCAAGCGCCTGGAAAATTGTGGTGGGCCGGAAAAAGCCGCGCATCATACCAGCAGCGTGAGGAAGATGGCGGATGTTGGTGTCGATCGTCGGCGAAGTTTTGCACCACGACCAAGTACGCCATACTGCGCGCTGTTTTTTCGGGGATGGATCGCATGACCAAGGGTTGGATGAAGAGCGCAGGATTGATGGCCTTGCTGCTGGCCGGTGCATCGGCGGCACTCGCGGCGTCGGCACCGCCATTGAGCGAGGTGAAAGTCATCAAGGTTCAGTCGTCGTCCTGTGGGCTCGAAGACATTACCGATGGCCAGGTGCAGACCCGTTGCGATCACAGCGCGCCGGGCATCAAGGTCTATGTGCTGGAAATCGGCTACGGCCAGAGCCAGCCTCAGGCAGCGCTGGACGGTTTCGAAGTGAACGGCACCCGGAGCCCGGTCTGTGCTTTTGATAACGGCAACCTGACCGAATGCACGCCAGGTGCGAAAACCGTCGGTTCGCTGTACACCTTCGATCTGGCGGCCCGTCAGGAAGGCACCTTTACCTTCAGCAACACGTCGATCAACGCCCCGCGCAACACGATGTCGACCCAGCTTTACATCAAGTAACGGCTGTAGCCGAACAGGGCAGGGCAAAGCTGACTACGCTTTAAAGATCTCCCAGCGGATGGCGCCCATGACCTTTAGAGCCCTGATTACCCTCGCCGAGGGCATCGATGATCTGCAATGCGTAACCCTGATCGACGTGCTGCGTCGGGCCGGTGTCGAAGTGGTGGCGGCCAGCATCGAGGGCCGGCGCATGCTCACCTGCGCCCGAGGCACGCGGCTGACCGCCGACGGCATGCTCATTGATGTGCTGGCCCAGACTTTCGATCTGATCGTCCTGCCCGGCGGTGCTGTCGGCGCACAACACCTTGCCGCGCACCAGCCCCTGCAACAACTACTCAAGGACCAGGCCAGCGCCGGGCGACTGTTCGCCGCCATCGCCGAATCCCCGGCGGTCGCCCTGCAAAGTTTCGGTGTTTTGCGCCAAAGGCGCATGACCTGCCTGCCCGTTACCAGCCATAACCTCTCCGGTTGCACGTTTGTTGATCAACCGGTGGTGGTGGATGGCAATTGCATCACCGCCCAGGGCTCCGGCGCCGCGCTGGATTTCTCCCTGACACTGGTCGAGCAACTGGCGGGCAAGGCCGCCAGAGCGAAGATAGCAGGGGAATTATTGGTCTGAGATCGTCAGGCCTTCACTTCTTCCACCGGCACATGCATCCGGTCGCGGTTGGCCAGGGTCGGGAACAGTTTGATCCACGTCCCGGTCACCACCAGCGTACCGATCCCGCCCATCACCACCGCTGGCACGGTGCCGAACCAGTGAGCGGTGAGGCCGGATTCGAATTCGCCCAACTGGTTCGAGGCGCCGATGAACAGGCCGTTCACCGCGCTGACCCGGCCACGCATTTCGTCCGGGGTTTCCAGTTGCACGAACGAGGCGCGGATTACCATGCTGATCATGTCCGCCGCGCCGAGCACCACCAGCACCGCCAGCGAGAACCAGAACGACGTCGACAGACCGAAGGCGATGGTGGCCACACCGAATACGCCGACGGCGGTGAACATCACCCGGCCGACGTTGCGTTCGACGGCGAAGCGCGCCAGGAACAGCGACATCATCAACGCCCCCACAGCCGGCGCCGAACGCAGCAACCCGAGGCCCCAAGGTCCGGTCAGCAGGATGTCCTTGGCGAACACCGGCAACAACGCCGTGGCGCCGCCGAGCAGCACGGCGAACAGATCCAGCGAGATCGCCCCGAGAATGTCCGGGCGACTGCGAATAAAGCGAATCCCCGCCAGCAACGAATCCAGTGTTGCCTTGCCTTTGTTCAGCGGGGTCTGTCGCGCGGGCAGGTTGAGCATCAGGGTGCAGGCAATGACATACAGAACGACCGTCGGGCCATAGACCCAGACGCTGCCGAAGGCATAGAGCAGACCGCCGAGCGCCGGGGCGACGATGGTGGCCGATTGCTGTGCCGACTGCGCCGCCGCGACCGCCCGTGGGAACAGCACGCTGGGCACGATGCTCGGTAGCAGCGCCTGGGTGGTCGGCATTTCGAAGGAGCGCGCAGCACCCAGAAGGAACGCCAGGATAAAGATCATTTCCCGGGTGACATGGTCAGTAGCGCTGCCGATGGCCAGTGCCAGGGCGATCAACGCCTGCAACGACTGACAGATTGCCGCGACCTTGCATCGGTCGTAGCGGTCGGCAACGTGACCGGTGTGCAGCATGAACAACACCCGTGGGGCGAATTCCACCAAACCGACCAAGCCAAGGTCGAGCACGTTGCCGGTCAGTTGATAGAGGTTCCAGCCGATGGCTACGGTGAGCATCTGGAAACCGCTGGCAGTGAAGATCCGGGCAAACCAGAACGCAAGAAAGGGACGGTGGTGGCGTAACAGCAAGGGCTCTTGGCTGGGCATCTGCGGGCCGGTCTTGATCGAGGGGGAATCGCGAGATTATCACCTGTCTGTAACAGGAAGTTGCTATGACAGAAAATTTAGTTAGCCAGACATCGATTTTTCCGCACTCGGACACCGTACCCGGCCAAGGATGTATTTCAGGGCGTTGCCAGGACTGTGAGGCAACTTGTCACGCGGCAAAAGACCACGCGGTTCCCCGTCGGAAATGGGACTACTCTTTCAACGTTGATTGATCCAGATCAAGACCCTTCGTGGAAACGATCGCGGACCCGTCGACAGACTCCCTGCGTCGCGATGCCTGTAAAAAAGAAGAACGAATCCGAGTTCGCCGCACTCCATACCCGTGGGGGCAGTGGTTCAAGGCCGCCAGTCCTGGAACCGTTATCTGATAGAGGAAAGCTTATGTTCGGTTTAGAGGCCCTGGATCTCGCCCGAATTCAGTTCGCGTTCACCATCTCGTTCCACATCCTGTTCCCGGCGATCACCATCGGTCTTGCGAGCTATCTCGCGGTGCTGGAAGGCCTGTGGCTGAAAACCCGCAACGACACCTACCGTGACCTCTACCATTTCTGGTCGAAGATCTTTGCCGTCAACTTCGGCATGGGCGTGGTCTCGGGCCTGGTCATGGCCTACCAGTTCGGCACCAACTGGAGCCGCTTCTCGGACTTCGCAGGTTCCGTTACCGGGCCGTTGCTGACGTATGAAGTGCTCACGGCGTTCTTCCTCGAGGCCGGTTTCCTCGGCGTGATGCTGTTCGGCTGGAACAAGGTCGGGCGCGGCCTGCACTTTTTCGCCACGGTGATGGTGGCCATCGGTACGTTGATTTCGACCTTCTGGATTCTCGCGTCCAACAGCTGGATGCAGACACCGCAGGGCTTCGAGATCGTCAACGGTCAGGTAATCCCGACCGACTGGCTGGCAATCGTGTTCAACCCGTCGTTCCCGTATCGCCTGATGCACATGGCAACTGCCGCGTTCGTTGCAACGGCGTTCTTCGTTGGCTCGTCGGCGGCCTGGCATCTGTTGCGCGGCAAAGACAACCCGGCGATTCGCACCATGCTGTCGATGGCGATGTGGATGGCGTTGATCGTTGCACCGATCCAGGCGGTCATCGGTGACTTCCACGGTCTCAACACCCTCAAGCATCAGCCGGCGAAAATCGCCGCGATCGAAGGTCACTGGGAAAACGTCGGCAGCGAAGCGACGCCGTTGATCCTGTTCGGCTGGCCGGACATGAAGGAAGAGAAGACCAAGTACGCCGTCGAGATCCCCTACCTCGGCAGCCTGATCCTGACCCACTCGCTGGACAAGCAAGTCCCGGCGCTCAAGGAGTTCCCGCCTGAAGACCGGCCGAATTCGACCATCGTGTTCTGGTCGTTCCGGATCATGGTCGGCCTCGGCTTCCTGATGATCTTCACCGGCCTCTGGAGCCTGTGGCTGCGCAAGCGCGACACGCTCTACACCTCGCGGCCGTTCCTGTACCTGGCGTTGTGGATGGGGCCGTCCGGCCTGATCGCGATCCTGGCGGGCTGGTTCACCACTGAAATCGGTCGTCAGCCGTGGGTGGTCTACGGGCTGATGCGCACGGCGGATGCGTCTTCCAACCACAGTTTCATGCAGATGAGCATCACGCTGATCATGTTCGTGGTGGTGTATTTCGCGCTGTTCGGTGCAGGTCTGGGCTACATGATGCGCCTGGTGCGCAAAGGGCCGAAGACCGACGAAGGCAAGGAAACCAACGACGGTGGTCCTGGCCAGAAACGCACACCGGCCCGTCCGTTGTCCGCTGCCGACGACGATGGCGCCGAACACGACCGCAGCCTGACCAAGGAGATTTGAGTCATGGGTATTGATCTTCCGCTGATCTGGGCCGTGATCATCATCTTCGGGATCATGATGTACGTGGTCATGGACGGTTTCGACCTGGGGATCGGGATTCTCTTCCCGTTCATCCCGGGCAAAGTCGACCGTGACGTGATGATGAACACCGTCGCCCCGGTGTGGGACGGCAACGAAACCTGGCTGGTACTGGGCGGTGCTGCGTTGTTTGGCGCGTTTCCGCTGGCGTATTCGGTGGTGTTGTCGGCGTTGTACCTGCCGCTGATCTTCATGCTGATCGGGCTGATTTTCCGCGGCGTGGCGTTCGAGTTCCGCTTCAAGGCCAAGGACGACAAGCGTCATCTGTGGGACAAGGCGTTCATCGGCGGTTCGGTGGCGGCGACGTTCTTCCAGGGCGTTGCACTCGGCGCGTTCATCGACGGCTTGCCCGTGGTCAACCGGCAATATGCCGGCGGCTCACTGGACTGGCTGACGCCGTTCACGCTGTTCTGCGGCGCTGCTCTTG
This sequence comes from Pseudomonas sp. stari2, assembly GCF_040760005.1. NCBI lineage: Bacteria > Pseudomonadati > Pseudomonadota > Gammaproteobacteria > Pseudomonadales > Pseudomonadaceae > Pseudomonas > Pseudomonas sp. Stari2. The sequence goes on along the minus strand of NZ_CP099760.1, from coordinate 5,639,706 downwards.
TGGTGGCGTATGCCTTGCTCGGCTGCACCTGGCTGATCATGAAGACCGAAGGCAAGCTGCAGGAGCAGATGCACAACCTGGCGCGCCCTCTGGCCTTCGTGCTGTTGGCGGTGATCGGCATCGTCAGCCTCTGGACGCCGTTGGCTCATCCTGAAATCGCGACGCGCTGGTTCAGCATGCCGAACCTGTTCTGGTTCATGCCGGTGCCGATCCTCGTGCTGGTGACGATGTACGGTCTGATTCGCGCCGTGGCACGCAATGCCAACTACATGCCGTTCCTGCTGACCCTGGTGCTGATCTTCCTCGGCTATAGCGGTCTGGGCATCAGCCTGTGGCCGAACATCGTGCCGCCGTCGATCTCGATCTGGGACGCAGCCGCTCCGCCGCAGAGCCAGGGCTTCATGCTGGTCGGCACGCTGTTCATCATCCCGTTCATCCTGGGTTACACCTTCTGGAGCTACTACGTGTTCCGCGGCAAGGTCACCCACGAAGACGGTTATCACTAGGGCTGATCACGATGGCGCCGTCGGCGGCGCCATCTCCCTCAACCGGAGGATGCAAGCATGACCGGCAAACATTCCCTGCACGACATTGAAGAAGCCGAAAAAAAACCGCTGTGGCAGCGGCTCGGCTGGTTGGCCATGATCTGGGTCGGCAGCGTCGGTGCATTGTTCATCGTCGCCAGCCTGATGCGCATGTTCATGAATGCAGCAGGCCTGACCACGCACTGAGACTTCCCATCCCGCTGCCTTGCGGCACGGATTTTTGACCCTCCGACCGGAGGGTTTTTTTTGCCCGGATTATTTACGCGCCTTGAGGATCACGAATTTCGGCGTGGCCGCGACTTGCTCGACACCCCGGAACAGGCGCGCCAGTTTGCTGTGATAACCCAAGTGACGGTTGCCGACAATGTACAACGCACCGCCAACTACCAGCGCTTCGCGAGCCTGCTGGAACATGCGCCAGGCAAGGAAGTCGCCGACCACCTGTTGCTGGTGGAACGGCGGGTTGCACAGCACCACGTCGAGCGATTGCGCTTCCTGCCCGGCCAGACCGTCGCCGGCGCGAACGATCACTTCACGTTCACCCAATGCCACGCGCCAGTTCTCGGCCGCCGATTGCACGGCCATGAACGACTCGTCCACCAGCGTGTAATGCGCATCAGGGTTTTGCAGGGCGCTGGCGATGGCCAGTACACCGTTACCGCAACCGAGGTCGGCAACCCGCGCCGCGCCGAGATTCTTCGGCAAGTGCGGAAGAAAGGCGCGAGTACCGATATCCAGCCCTTCGCGGCAGAACACGTTGGCGTGGTTGAGCAGTTCGATGGCCGGCTCGTCGAGGCGATAGCGGGTCGGATAAGGCGAGGCGGCCGGAGCCTTGGCCTCAGGCGTGGCGATCAACAAGCGCGCCTTCTTCACGGCCAGCGAAGCCTGAACCGGGCCGATGTAGCGCTCCAGCAGATCACCGGCAGCGCGGGGCAAGTGTTTGACCATGGCTGCGGCTACCACCTGAGCGCCGGGTGCCAATTGGCCTTGCAGGCGAATCAGTTGTTCTTCCAGTAGCGCCAGGGTTTTTGGCACGCGGATCAGCACTCGGTCAAATGGCCCGACGAACGGCTCGCTGGCCGGCGTGCCGCGTAGCGCATCGAACACCTGGCCATTGCGCAGCAGGTTTTTCTCCAGGCCCTGAAACGCCAGGAACGAATCGCCGCTGGTGCTGACCTGCACTTTGCCGCAGAGGCTGATGGCCAGCGCGCCAAAGCTATCGTTGAGTACCAATACCCGAGTGTTTGCCGCTGGGTTCTGCTCGGCCAGATGATTGAGCAGGTATTCGTCGGCCGCGTCGAAGGCTTGCAGCGGTTCGTTCTGCTGTTCGGGCTGGCGGATCAGATCAAGCTGGGCGAAGGGCGTATCGAGCAAAGGCATGGGGCGGGGACTCTGGGTAATCGACGGGTGTCCCGCGGCCCTGAGTGTTGTGCGGCGGAACCGACCGAGTGGACAGCGGCGTGAAAGTTCACGACATCACTCAGGAAGGTTGCAAATGGTACGTTTTTTTTGTTGGTAATACTCGTCTGATTTCAGTGCAGTGGAAGAGGGGGCTAGAGATATCCGGCCTTTGAGGCGGCGATGACGGCCGACATCTTGTTGCAGACGTTGAACTTAATGATCAGGTTCTTGATGTGATAGGTCACGGTCCGTTCGGCTACGTTCAGAATCTGGCCGATTTCCCAAGCTGTTTTACCCAAGGCGCAAAGCCTCACGATTTCGAGTTCCCGTGTGGACAATCGCACGGGGGGTGGTTTGGCCAGTATTGGGGGGAATGCAGTGAGGAACAACGCACACAAATGCTGCAAGACGTAATGCAACACGCCATATTCGTTGTACAGCTCCAGGGCAAAAATTTCGCAGTGGGTTCGTGCCAGGCTGACCGTGCAACATAAGTCGTTTTTCTCGTCGCGATACGACTGCGACCAACCATGTTGCATCCCGTGATTTTGAAGCGCATCCCACATTAGCGGAGTCTTCGAGAAGGCTTTCCTGCTCCAGAGAAACGGCAGCATGGAACGATCGCAGTAAGCTGTTATCGGGTCATCACTTTCGTAATTTTTTTCGTATTCATCGTTCCATGCCATTGGGAAGTTATTGATATTGAACGATTTGAATGACGGGTAACCAGGCCGCGAAACTTTAATGCCGCAAAATTGAAAACCGAGGTTCCTGGCAAATGTGCTCAAAATCGGGAATGCGTTCTCGATTTCCTTCGCACGCGTGATCTGCTCTATCTGGTACTCCTTCCACCTTTCCATTTTGAATGTTCTCCAAAATATTAATTCGGGGGGGCGCCATATTGGATCCAAAGTGGGTGGCACGGAGACGAGTGTAGGATGCTTCCTACGAAGCTGTTTGGATTTTTTTGTTCTTGAACAGTGGCTCTATTTGGAATATCTCTGAAAAAGTCTTTATATGTGTGAGACCATTTAAACAATTCTGATTTTCAGGTCGACTATTTTAGAGTTTTAAAACTAGTGGCACTTTGAAATTCCATCACAAACTGTCGGTGTTTTGTTGTGCAATTATGCGTAACAATCGAGTCATTGTTGATGGAGTGAATCGATGACTGCCAGCAGCGAAAAATTCAGCCGCCAGACATTACTCGATGTACAACCGCTGACCCCGAACCTGTTCACCTTGCGTACCACGCGGGATGCCGGTTTCCGCTTCCGCGCCGGGCAATTCGCGCGGATTGGCGTGACGCGCGCGGACGGCAGTACGGTGTGGCGCGCCTACTCGATGGTGTCATCGCCGTTCGACGAGTTTCTCGAATTTTTTTCCATCGTGGTGCCGGGCGGCGAATTCACCAGCGAGCTGAGCCGTCTGAAAGCAGGGGATACCTTGCTGATAGAGCGCCAGGCCTTTGGTTATCTGACGCTGGATCGCTTCATTGATGGTCGAGATCTCTGGCTGTTATCCACAGGCACGGGGGTGGCGCCGTTTCTGTCGATCCTGCAGGACTTCGAGGTCTGGGAGAAGTTTGAACGAATCATCCTGGTCTACAGTGCGCGAGAGGCGCGGGAGCTGGCCTATCAACCACTGATTGCCGAACTGACGCAGCGCGACTATCTGGCGGAATATGCGCACAAATTTCAGTTCATTCCGGTGGTCACTCGTGAGCGTTATGCCGGCGCTCTCAACGGGCGCATCACCACACTGATCGAAAATGGCGAACTGGAGAGGGTGGCAGGTGTCGAGCTGACTCCGGTGCATTCGCGAGTCATGCTCTGCGGTAATCCGCAGATGATCGATGACACCCGGGCCTTGCTCAAGCAACGCGGCATGGCCTTGAGTCTGACCCGTCGACCAGGACAGGTGGCGGTGGAAAACTACTGGTAAGAAAACGGCGCCCTCAGGCGCCGTTTCAGTCTTCAAGGCCGGTTGTTCTGGGCCTTGAGAAGATCGCGGATCTCGCCCAGCAACTCTTCTTCCTTGGTTGGCACTGGCGGCAAGGTCGGAGCGACGGCTTCTTCGCGTTTCAGGCGGTTGATGGCTTTGACGCCCATGAAAATCGCGAACGCGACGATGATGAAGTCCAGAATGCTCTGGATGAACTTGCCGTAGGCCATCACGACTGCGGGGGCGCTGCCCTCGGCGGCTTTCAGGGTTATCGCCAGATCACTGAAGTCCACTCCACCGATCAGCAGGCCGATTGGCGGCATGATCACATCACCGACAAACGACGAAACGATTTTGCCGAAGGCCGCACCGATGATGATACCGACGGCCATGTCGACCACATTGCCTTTGACCGCGAAGGCCTTGAACTCGCTGAGCACGCCCATAGTTATTTCCTTGTTACAGATGAGTTTGGTGTACGCAGTGTAAATCAGCAAAACGCGTCCTGCGCGAAACACCTTCTTACAATGCTCGTTTTTATCGACACATCAATTCGCGATTAGTTTGCAAAGTGCCACTAATCGCGCGCGATATACGCTACAAACGCCTGATTTTGAAGAAAAATTGATCAATCATGGCGTTACGATCTTTCTATTTATGTTTGGCGGGCCGAGCTTCTAGCCTCTGTTTGGCGCACCTGGATGCGCTTCAAAAAACAGAGGAGCCTGAAATGAATTCCACTCTTGGCCTCGGGGCTGTTCCCCATCGCCGTACGCTTGGCGTACTCGCCGCCAGCCTGCTGAGCTTTTCCGTGAATGCCGCACCCCTGACCCGGGATAACGGTGCCGCAGTGGGCGACAATCAGAATTCGCAGACCGCCGGTGCCAACGGCCCGGTGTTGTTGCAGGACGTGCAACTGATCCAGAAGCTGCAACGCTTTGATCGCGAGCGTATTCCCGAACGCGTCGTGCATGCTCGTGGCACCGGTGCTCATGGCACGTTCACCGCGACCAACAATCTGAGCGATCTGAGCAAGGCCAAAGTGTTCACTGTCGGCCAGGTCACGCCGGTGTTCGTGCGTTTCTCTGCTGTGGTTCACGGCAACCATTCACCGGAAACCCTGCGTGACCCACGGGGTTTCGCGACCAAGTTCTATACAGCAGACGGCAACTGGGACCTGGTGGGAAACAACTTCCCGACGTTCTTCATCCGCGACGCGATCAAGTTCCCGGACATGGTGCATGCCTTCAAGCCTGATCCGCGTACCAATCTGGACGATGATTCCCGCCGTTTCGACTTCTTCTCCCATATACCTGAAGCCACTCGTACATTGACCGAGTTGTATTCCAACTCAGGGACACCGGCCAGTTATCGGGAAATGGATGGCAACAGTGTGCACGCCTACAAATTGGTTAACGATAAGGGCGAAGTGCATTACGTCAAGTTTCACTGGAAAAGTCTGCAGGGGATAAAAAATCTCGATCCAAAACAGGTCGAGCAAGTGCAGGGTCGTGACTACAGTCACATGACTAATGATTTGGTAACTAATATCAATAAGGGAAATTTCCCGAAGTGGGACTTATACATTCAGGTTCTGAAACCGCAAGACTTGTCAAAGTTTGATTTCGATCCTCTTGATGCAACCAAGACCTGGCCCGGTATTCCAGAGCGAAAAGTTGGACAAATGGTCTTGAACCGTAATCCTTCGAACGTCTTCCAGGAAACTGAACAAGTGGCCATGGCACCTTCGAATGTTGTGCCGGGAATCGAGCCATCTGAAGATCGTCTGCTGCAAGGCCGGATATTTGCCTATGCCGACACCCAGATGTATCGCCTTGGCGCCAATGCTCTGCAGTTGCCGATCAATGCTGCAAAAGTACCGGTCAACAATGGTAATCAGGATGGCACGATGAATGCCGGTGCGAGTCACTCGGGTGTCAACTATCAGCCAAGCCGCCTGCAACCACGTGAAGAAACGCAAAGCGCGCGTTATAGCCAGACCGCTCTGCAGGGCAGCACACAACAGGCGAAGATTCAGCGTGAGCAGAACTTCAAGCAGGCCGGTGATCTGTATCGCTCGTTCAGCAAGAAGGAGCGTCAGGATCTGATCGAGAGCTTCGGCGGGTCGCTGGCAAGCACCGATGACGAGAGCAAGCACATCATGCTGTCCTTCCTCTATAAGGCGGATCCGGAATACGGCACCGGTGTGACCAAAGTCGCCAAGGGCGACCTGAATCGGGTCAAGGCCCTGGCGGCGAAACTGGTCGACTGACAGCGACCCTTTCAATCCCCGGCAATTGTCGGGGATTGACCGGCAGCAGCGCCGCGCGTCAGGCCAGCGGGGAAATCCGTACCGCGGCGCCGCGCTGATCGGCGAAGGCTGCGTTATCATCGCGGTTTTTGTCGGGGGTTCTGATGGCCAAGGCCAAGCGCATGTACGGCTGCACCGAGTGCGGCGCAACCTTTCCCAAGTGGGCCGGGCAGTGCGGCGAATGCGGCGCCTGGAATACCCTGACCGAAACCATGGTCGAGAGCGGCGGTGCCGCCGCCCCGAGCGGGCGCACTGGCTGGGCGGGTCAGCAAGCACAAATCAAGACCCTGGCCGAAGTCAGCATCGAAGAGATACCGCGTTTTTCCACAGCTTCCGGCGAACTGGACCGAGTGCTCGGCGGCGGTCTGGTGGACGGCTCGGTAGTGCTGATCGGCGGTGATCCGGGTATCGGCAAGTCGACAATTCTGCTGCAGACCCTGTGCAACCTCGCCAAGACCATGCCGGCGCTGTATGTCACCGGTGAGGAATCCCAGCAGCAAGTTGCCATGCGCGCGCGTCGCCTTGGGCTGCCGCAGGATCAACTGCGGGTGATGACCGAAACCTGCATCGAAACCATCATCGCCACCGCCCGCCAGGAAAAACCCAAGGTGATGGTGATCGACTCGATCCAGACGATCTTCACCGAACAACTGCAATCAGCACCGGGCGGCGTGTCCCAGGTGCGCGAAAGTGCGGCGTTGCTGGTGCGCTACGCCAAGCAAAGCGGCACGGCGATTTTCCTGGTCGGCCACGTGACCAAGGAAGGCGCACTGGCCGGCCCGCGCGTTCTGGAGCACATGGTCGACACCGTACTGTATTTCGAAGGCGAGTCCGATGGCCGGTTGCGCCTGCTGCGGGCGGTGAAAAACCGTTTCGGCGCAGTCAACGAGCTGGGCGTTTTCGGCATGACCGACAAGGGCCTGAAAGAAGTCTCCAACCCTTCGGCGATTTTTCTTACACGCGCTCAGGAAGAAGTCCCGGGCAGTGTGGTGATGGCAACGTGGGAAGGCACCCGACCGATGCTGGTGGAAGTCCAGGCGCTGGTGGATGACAGTCACTTGGCCAATCCGCGTCGGGTCACCTTAGGCCTGGATCAGAACCGTCTGGCGATGTTGCTGGCGGTATTGCACCGGCATGGCGGCATTCCGACCCACGATCAGGACGTGTTCCTCAACGTGGTCGGCGGGGTGAAGGTGCTGGAAACCGCATCCGACCTGGCGTTGATGGCCGCCGTCATGTCGAGCCTGCGCAACCGTCCGTTGCCTCATGATCTGCTGGTGTTCGGTGAAGTCGGCCTGTCCGGCGAAGTGCGTCCGGTGCCGAGCGGTCAGGAGCGGTTGAAGGAAGCCGCCAAACACGGCTTCAAACGCGCGATCGTGCCCAAGGGCAACGCGCCAAAAGAAGCGCCGGCAGGGTTGCAGATCATTGCGGTGACGCGTCTGGAGCAGGCGCTGGATTCACTCTTCGAGTAATCAGAGCTCCATCAACGCGCCAAGCTCCCGTTCGAGCTCGGCCTCATCCCCGAGGTTGAGTTCGATCAGGCGGCGCAGGCGCTGGATCGATTCCAGGCTGATGTGCCGGCACTGGAAGCCCAGTTGGCCGTGATCATCGTGTGCCAGTTGCACGTCCATCTGGATGTCGGTGTCGTCGCTCAGGTGAATGTCGACGTTGAAGTCCTGCGTTTCATCCCCCAGCCACGGATCCGGCCGCTCGATCAACAATCCCTTGAGCGACAGGTCGATCAGCTTCACCGGCCAGATGTACTCGCCCTGGCTCAATTCGGTTCTGGCATCGAACGCGATACGTTTGAAGCGGCGACGCTCGGACGGGTGCTCGCTCATGGCGCAATCCTCTGGACGGTTCGCTGACTATAGACCCGCCACGTCGAGTGTTGCCAGTCAGGCAGGGCGTCCGACCAATGTCGGGGTATGGCCTTTGCCGCCAGTAGCGCTAAACTCGGGGTGGCTGTCTTTCTTGTCCACCCTGGCTGGAATAATAAAATGAAAAATAATAATAGCCCGCTGCGCCACTTACCCTGGCTAGTGCTGGCAATCGTAGGAGCGTGCGCCCTGGGCGTAGTGGCATTGCGCCGAGGCGAGGCGATCAACGCCTTGTGGATCGTGGTCGCCGCGGTGGCCATTTATCTGGTTGCGTACCGTTACTACAGCCTGTTCATCGCAAACAATGTGATGCAACTCGATCCACGCCGGGCCACCCCCGCCGTGCTCAACAACGACGGTCTGGACTACGTTCCGACCAACAAACACATTCTCTTCGGACACCACTTCGCGGCCATCGCCGGCGCAGGACCACTGGTCGGTCCGGTACTGGCGGCGCAGATGGGCTACCTGCCCGGCACGCTGTGGCTGATTGCCGGTGTGGTGCTGGCGGGCGCGGTGCAGGACTTCATGGTTCTGTTCATGTCGACCCGTCGCAACGGCCGTTCGCTCGGCGACATGGTGCGTGAAGAAATGGGCCGTATCCCCGGTACCATTGCGCTGTTCGGCTGCTTCCTGATCATGATCATCATCCTCGCGGTGCTGGCGCTGATCGTCGTCAAAGCCTTGGCCGAGAGCCCTTGGGGCATCTTCACCGTGATGGCGACCATCCCGATTGCGATGTTCATGGGCATCTACATGCGTTACATCCGCCCGGGTCGCATCGGCGAGATCTCGGTGATCGGCGTGGTGCTGCTGCTCGGTTCGATCTGGCTGGGCGGGCAGATTGCCGCTGATCCGGTGTGGGCCAAGGCCTTCAGCTTCACCGGCGTGCAAATCACCTGGATGCTGATCGGTTACGGCTTCGTTGCCGCTGTGTTGCCGGTCTGGCTGATTCTCGCGCCACGTGACTATCTGTCCACGTTCCTCAAGATCGGTACCATCATCGCACTGGCGATCGGCATTCTGGTCACCATGCCCGAGCTGAAAATGCCGGCGTTGACCCAGTTCGTCGACGGCACCGGTCCGGTGTGGAAGGGCGGTCTGTTCCCGTTCCTGTTCATCACCATCGCTTGCGGCGCGGTATCGGGCTTTCACGCATTGATCTCGTCCGGCACCACGCCGAAACTGCTGGATAACGAAACCAACGCCCGTTACATCGGTTACGGCGGCATGCTGATGGAATCGTTCGTGGCCATCATGGCCATGGTTGCCGCTTCGGTGATCGAACCTGGCGTGTACTTCGCCATGAACAGCCCGGCTGCCGTGGTCGGCGGTGATGTGGTGGCGGTTGCGACTGCAGTCAGCAACTGGGGCTTTGCGATTACCCCGGATGCTCTGCAGGCCGTGGCCCATGACATCGGCGAGACCACCATTCTGGCCCGTGCCGGTGGTGCCCCGACCCTGGCGGTCGGTATCGCGCAGATCCTGCACAGTGTCCTGCCGGGTGAAAACACCATGGCGTTCTGGTACCACTTCGCGATCCTGTTCGAAGCGCTGTTCATCCTGACCGCTGTGGACGCCGGCACCCGTGCCGGGCGCTTCATGCTGCAGGATCTGCTCGGTTCCTTCGTGCCGGCGCTGAAACGTACCGAATCCTGGACCGCCAACCTGATCGCCACCGCCGGTTGTGTGGCGATGTGGGGTTGGTTGCTGTATCAGGGCGTGATCGATCCGCTGGGTGGTATCAACACCTTGTGGCCGCTGTTCGGTATCTCCAACCAGATGCTGGCCGGTATCGCGCTGATGCTCGGCACCGTGGTCCTGATCAAGATGAAGCGTCAGCGCTACATTTGGGTCACCCTGCTGCCGGCGGCCTGGCTGCTGATCTGCACCACGACCGCAGGCTTCATCAAGCTGTTCGACGCCAACCCGGCCGTCGGCTTCCTGTCGCTGGCCAAGAAGTACAGCGATGCACTGGCCGCAGGCCAGGTGATCGCACCGGCCAAGAGCGTCGAACAGATGCAGCACGTGATCTTCAACGCTTATACCAACGCAACGCTGACCGCGCTGTTCCTGTTCGTGGTATTCAGCATCCTGTTCTATGCGCTCAAGGTCGGCATCGCCGCCTGGGGCAAAAAAGAGCGTACGGATAAAGAATCGCCGTTCCAGGCTCTGCCGGACGCGTAACCAGAGGATTGCACCATGTTCAATGACCTGAGTCGCCTCGGTAAATACCTCGGTCAGGCCGCGCGCCTGATGGTCGGCATGCCCGACTACGACACGTACGTCGAGCATATGCAAACCAAACACCCGGACAAACCGGTGATGAGCTACGAGATGTTCTTTCGCGAACGTCAGGAAGCCCGTTACGGTGGCAAGGGTGGGCCGAAGTGCTGTTGAGCCGCTGATCGCGGTTCATCAGAGGTGAGGTGGGAGCAGGTCTTTCGACCTGCTCCCATTTTTATTTGTGCAATTGAAGGAGATCGAGTTTGTCTTCTCCCATCCCGGTCACGGTGCTCAGCGGTTTCCTCGGCGCCGGCAAGACCACCTTGCTGCGTCATCTGTTGAAAGCCGAGCACGGCCTGAAAATCGCCGTGATCGAAAACGAATTCAGCGACGCCGGCATCGACACCCAACTGCTGGGCGACGAGCCGGTGCAAGTCATGACCCTGGCCAACGGCTGCGTCTGCTGCACCATTCACACCGACCTGACCAAAGCCCTGTACCTGCTGCTCGAACGGCTGGACAGCGGTGAAATCGCCTTTGATCGGCTGGTCATCGAGTGCACCGGCCTGGCAGACCCGGCGCCAGTGGCGCAGACGTTTTTCATCGACGAAGAACTGCGTGAACGCTACTTGCTCGACGGCATCATCACCCTCGTCGACGCGGCCCATGCCGAGCTGCACCTGACCCAGACCATCGCCCAGGCACAGATCGGTTTTGCCGACCGCTTGCTGGTGAGCAAGACCGATCTGGTGGACGAGGCTGCGTTCACCACGCTCAGTGAGCGCCTGACCCGCATCAACCGCCGTGCGCCGATTCGCGTGGTCGAACACGGCAACATTGATCTGGCCGAATTGCTCGATGTGCGCGGTTTCAACCTCAATGCCGATCTCGGCGGTGGGGTGAGCCTGCGACCGGTCAGCAAGGCGCCGTCCATCGACCGGATTTCCAGTCTGGTGCTGCGTACCGATCAGCCGCTGGATATCGATCAGCTCAGCGAGTTCATGAACGAATTGCTGGAAGAGCACGGCAAGCAATTGCTGCGCTACAAGGGCGTGCTGAACATTGCGGGCGAAGATCGTCGGCTGGTGTTTCAGGGCGTGCTGAAACTCTACGGCTTCGACTGGGACACCGAGTGGGCCGAAAGCGAGGCGCGGGAAAGCGTGATCGTGTTTATCGCCGACGATTTGCCGGAAGAGAAGATCCGGGCGGGGTTTGCCAGGGTGGCGGCGAACTGAGTCCGCCGCTGTCTCAGTGCGTGGAACCGCTGAGAATCGTCTGTTCCAGATGATCCAGATGACGGTTCATCAGCGACACGGCCTCGGCGGCGTCATCACGCTCGATCGCCTCGACGATCCGGGCGTGGTCCTGCCAACCGCAACAGCTGTGCGCTCTTTCAATGCAACGCGCAATCGCCAGTGAGGTCAACGGCACCAGCGTGCCGAGAAAATGCGCCAACGGTGCATTCCCGGCCATTTTCGCCAACTGCAAATGAAACTCCCCGGACAGGCGAATCGCCGCACCGCGTCGGTCTTTATCCACAGCCTGACGTTCGCATTCGATCAACGCGCGCAGGCGTTTCAGATCCTCAGCCTGCGCATGCTGACAAGCCAGTCGCACCAGCGTGTTCTCGGCCAGACGCCGGGCGTGCAAGGCCTGACGGGTCTGCTCGGCGTCCGGCGCAGCAACCCGCGGCCGATGGTTGGCCCGCAGCACGATGATCTGCTCGTGGGACAGCTGGGTCAGCACCCGACGCACATCGGCGCGGCTGACACCGAACATGTGCTTGAGACTCTCTTCTGTGAAACGGCTGGCGGCATCGAGGCGCTGTTCGAGGATCGCATCAAGCAGGCGCGGATAGAGATCGTCCACCGGCGCTTGCAGGCGGGAGAAGGGCAGGGCCGCCGAGGTCGGGCGAGGGTTCGACGGCGTAGCAAGACTGTTCATGGCCGGTCTCCAGTGTGAGGTGTTTCAGGTGTTCAGGTTGTCATCCGGAATGTTCAGTTCGATGCCCATGCGCTGGCCTTCACGCAGGATGTGCCGGCGCATTTCGGCACTGGCCTGAGCGCTGTTCTTGCTGCGGATCGCACGTACCACAGCTTCGTTTTCCTCAAGGCGTTCGGCCAGGTGTTCCGGTGAATTGCGCAGCACTTCGGCGCTCTGCTTGAGGGCGTTGCTGGTCTGCTGCACCACGCTCTGGAAAATCGGGTTCGAGGTCAGGGTGAACAGTTCTTCGTGGAAGGCGATATAGGCGCTGACCCCGGCCTCGCTGTCACCTGCTTCGAGGGCTTCGCGCATGTCCATCAAGGTCAGGCGCAGTTGCCCGACTTCCTTGCTGCTGATCGACTGCGCCACCAGACCGACGATGAACGGCTCGAGGGTGTAGCGCAGTTGCAGCACATCTTCGAGGCTGGCGCCGGCTACCGCGCTGTCGTGGATTTGGTTGTCACTGGCCTGGGCGTCGAGCACCACTACGCCTTTGCCCGGCATCGAACGCACCAGGCCGAGGGTTTCCAGCACGATCACCGCTTCGCGCAGGCTCGGGCGGCTGATGCCCAGTTGCTCGGCCAGTTCGCGCTGGCCCGGCAGCATTTCGCCGGAGCGCCACTGGCCACGGGCGAGGGCGGCCCGGAGTTTTTCTACCACTGAGTTGACGACGGTTGATGTAGTAATCACGTGTTTGCTCCACGAGCCGTGCCTGCAGGTGCGCAGGCACGGCGCTCATTCAGAATTCTTTGGCCGCCGCTTGAGCGGCCGTTTTTCTCGGCTGAAAGTTATAGCCCTGCTCGCCGTTGAGCACCTTGTTCGCCCGCTGCACGTCGATGTCCTTTTCCCAACGGGCGATGGCCACGGTGGCGACGCAGTTGCCGATCAGGTTGGTCAGTGCCCGGCCGATGCCCATGAACCAGTCCACCGCCAGTACCAGCACCAGACCGACCACCGGAATTGCCGGGATGGCCGTCAGCGTCGCAGCCAGAATCACCAGCGCAGAACCCGGAATGCCGTGGGCTCCTTTGGAGGTAATCAGCGACACCAGCAGAATCGTCAGCAGATCGGTCATGGCCAGCGGTGTGCCGGTGGCGTTGGCGATGAACACGATGGCCAGGGTCAGGTAGATCGAAAATCCATCGAGATTGAACGAGTAACCGGTGGGAATCACCAGCCCGACGGTGGAGCTGCCGATGCCCAAGTGTTCCAGTTTGCGCATGATCTGCGGCAGCACGGCGTCGGAGGACGCGGTACCCATGACGATCAGCAGTTCTTCGCGCAGGTACTTGAGCAGCGGCCACATGCGCAGGCCGGAGGCACGCATCACCAGACCGAGAATCACGCTGACGAACGCGATGCATGTCAGATAAAACAGGCCGACCAGACTGCCCAGATGTTGCAGCGAATCCAGGCCATATTTGCTGGTGGTGAAGGCGATGGCACCGAACACGCCGATCGGCGCCAGACGCACGATCATGCCCATGATCCGGAAAATCACATGGCTCAGTTCGTTGATCAGTCGAGAGATGCCGGAAGCGGCTTCGCCGACCAGATTCAGCGCGCTGCCGAACAGCACCGAGAACAACAGCACTTGCAGGATGTTGTTGTCAGCGAAGGCGCCGAGTACCGAGGTCGGAATCAGATCCATAAGGAACTGAGTGGTGGTGTGCATGTGCTGGCCGCGCTCGGCGATGTCGCCCATGTCGGCGGCGGACAGCTGCTCCAGATGGATATTGGCGCCGCTGCCGATCCCGGTGCTGAAGGCGAACACCAGACCGATCACCAGAGCGATGGTGGTCAGCACTTCGAAGTAGATCACCGACTTGAGGCCGATGCGCCCGACCTTTTTCAGGTCGCCGGCGCCGCTGATGCCGCTGACCACCACGCAGAACACGATCAGGCCGATGAGCATTTTGATCAGTTTGATGAAACCGTCGCCGAGCGGTTTCAGCTGGGCCGAGTATTCAGGAAGGGTCAGCCCGCAGACGATGCCGAGCACCAGTCCGAGAACCACTTGGAGGAAGATTGAACGCGAGCACCATCTGAGCATGGGAGGAATCCTGGTCGGTGTCCTGGCTGCCGTGCGCGGGGCGCATCAGATTCAGGACTTAATTATTGTGGTCTTACCGGTATGTCCAGTGCGGATGCAGTCTAGGCGCTGTTTTTTACGGATCGCAAGTGAAAAATGACGAATTGGCATGACCGGTCTTACCAGTTATGCGCCAGGCCCCGACCTTGAGCCATTCGGGGTTGAAAACTTTTTCGCAGACGAAAAAAAACCGGCCATCACTGGCCGGTTTTTCATGCTGCGGGTTTAACGTCGCGATTAAGCGCCGTATACCGGCAGTTTCTTGCAGATGGCTTTGACTTTCTCACGAACGGCGTCGATCACCGCTTCGTTGTTCAGATCAGCCAGGATGTCGCAGATCCAGCCGGCCAGCTCTTTGCACTCTGCTTCCTTGAAGCCGCGAGTGGTCACAGCCGGAGTACCGAAGCGCAGGCCGGAAGTGACGAACGGGGAGCGTGGGTCGTTTGGCACGGAGTTCTTGTTCACGGTGATGAACGCTTTGCCCAGAGCGGCGTCGGCGTCTTTACCGGAGATTTCCTGCTTGATCAGCGACAGCAGGAACAGGTGGTTTTCAGTACCGCCGGAAACCACGTCGAAACCGCGCTCGATGAACACGCCGGCCATGGCCTGGGCGTTTTTCACCACTTGTTGCTGGTAAGCCTTGAACTCAGGCTGCAGTGCTTCCTTGAAGCAGATCGCTTTGGCGGCGATCACGTGCTCCAGCGGGCCACCCTGGGCGCCCGGGAAAACAGCGGAGTTCAGCTTCTTCTCGATGTCGGCGTTGGCGCGAGCCAGGATCAGGCCACCACGAGGACCGCGCAGGGTCTTGTGGGTGGTGGTGGTCACGACGTCAGCGAATGGAACCGGGTTCGGGTAGACGCCAGCGGCGACCAGACCGGCCACGTGAGCCATGTCGACGAACAGGTAGGCGCCAACCTTGTCGGCGATGGCGCGGAAGCGCGGGAAGTCGAGGATCTGCGAGTAGGCAGAGAAACCGGCCACGATCATTTTCGGCTTGTGCTCAACCGCCAGACGCTCGACTTCGTCGTAGTCGATCAGGCCGTTGGCGTCGATGCCGTACTGGATGGCGTTGTACAGCTTGCCGGAGGAGGAAACGCTGGCGCCGTGGGTCAGGTGACCGCCGTGAGCCAGGCTCATGCCCAGGATGGTGTCACCGGCCGACAGCAGGGCCAGGTAGACAGCGGCGTTGGCTTGGGAACCAGCGTGCGGCTGAACGTTGGCGTAGTCGGCGCCGAACAGTTCCTTGGCGCGGTCGATGGCCAGTTGCTCAACAACGTCGACGTACTCGCAACCACCGTAGTAGCGCTTGCCCGGGTAGCCTTCGGCGTACTTGTTGGTCAGAACCGAGCCTTGAGCTTCCATCACCGCTGGGCTGGTGTAGTTCTCCGAAGCGATCAGCTCGATGTGTTCTTCCTGGCGCTGGGCTTCTTGCTCCATGGCGGCAAAAAGATCGGCGTCGTACTTGGCAATAGTCAAATCACGGCTGAACATGGCGGTCCTCAAGGATCGGGGGCAGAAAAGGGGGGCATTCTAACCCATCGGGTTTTGGATGGCATATGAAACGACATCATGTCGCAGACAAGTGGCGTTCATGACCAGATGTGTGGCGTCCGTGCCGGCCTTTTCCTGGCCAGCCGGTTCGCACAATAGCCGGGTTGGCGGCAGGATTGCGTGATCGACATCAATCCCTGTGGGAGCGAGCCTGCTTGCGGAGGCCACCCCACCGATCTTCAGTCGAACATGAACAGCGCGTCATTGCTGAATTGCGCCTCGAAGCGGGTGGCCGGCATCGGCCGCCCGAACAGATAACCCTGAACCTCGTCGCAGCCATGCTCGCGCAGGAAGTCCAGTTGTTCATGGGTTTCCACGCCTTCTGCGATCACCGCCAGATTGAGGCTGTGGGCCATGGCGATGATCGCCCGGGCGATCTGCGCATCCTGTTCGCCGGAAGGCAAACCGTCGACGAAGGTGCGGTCGATCTTCAGCACGTCGATCGGGAATTGCTTGAGATAGTTCAGCGATGAGTAGCCGGTGCCGAAGTCGTCGACCGCGATGCTCAGGCCGAGGTTCTTCAGGCCGGCAAGGATCTGCATCGCTTCGCTGACTTCACGCATCAGGATACTTTCAGTCAGCTCCAGCTCCAGGCACGCCGGCGGCAGACCGGTTTCCTTGAGGATGGTGGCGATCCGCGTGCCGAGCTGGCCGTCGGAGAACTGCCGGGCGGAAATGTTTACCGAGACTTTCGGTACGCGCACACGGCTCTGGTGCCAGGTCTTGAGCTGGCGACAGGCTTCGCTGATCACCCAGTCGCCGACGTCCACCACCAGCCCGAGTTCTTCAAGCACCGGGATGAAGTCCCCCGGCGGCACCAGCCCGCGACGCGGATGACGCCAGCGCAGCAGGGCTTCGGCACCGGTCAGACGTTTACCGTCGCCGCTGAACTGCGGCTGGTAATACAGCACGAATTCGTTCTGCTCGAGGGCGTGGCGCAGGTCGCTTTCCAGTTCCAGGCGCTCCAGCGCGCTGGCGTTCATGTCGGCCTGATAGAACTGGAAGTTGTTCTTGCCGCGCTCCTTGGCGTGGTACATCGCGGTGTCGGCGTTCTTCATCAACTGACTGAGTTCGTTGCCGTCCTGCGGGCTCAGGGCGATGCCGATACTGGCGGTGACGAAGAATTCGCGACCTTCGAGCACGAACGGCCGAACGAGGCTGGCGAGGATCTGCTCGGCCACGTGGATCGCACGGTTCAGCGCCATCTCGCGGCTGGAACGATGTTGCAGCAGCAGGGTGAATTCGTCGCCGCCCATCCGCGCCACGGTGTCGTCATCGTCGACACAGGCCAGCAACCGCGTGGCCATGTCCTTGAGCATGCGGTCGCCGGCAGCATGACCAAGGGAGTCGTTGATCGGTTTGAAACGGTCGAGGTCGAGGAACATCAGTACCACCCACGACTTCTGCCGGTCGGCCGATTGCAGCGCGGTGTGCAGACGATCCTGGAACAGCGTGCGGTTCGGCAGGTGGGTCAGGGCGTCGTAGTAGGCGAGACGGTGAATGCGCTGCTCGCTGGCCTTGCGCTCGCTGATGTCGCTGAAGAAGCACACGTAACTCGCCAGATCGCCCTCGTCATCGAGCACCGCAGTGATGCCGACCCACGCCGGGTAGTGCTCGCCGTTGCGCCGCTTGAGCCAGACTTCGCCTTCCCAGGTGCTGTGCTGATGCAATTGCTTGAGCACGTAGCGCAGGTGCGCATCCTGTTGTTCGTCGACGGTGAGCATGTTCGGCAACTGGTCGAGCACTTCGCTCACCGCGTAACCGCTGACACGACTGAACGCTTCGTTGGCCTGAACGATGTAACCGGCCGGGTCGGTGATCAGGATCGCCGAGGTCGAGTGCTCGAATACCGTGGCCGCCATGCGCAGGTCTTTCTCGGCGCGGCGCTGCTGGCTGATGTCACGACCGACCCCGAGCACGCCTTCGAACGCACCGTGCTCGTCCCACACCAGCACCAGACGCAGTTCGATCGGGATCTTGCGGCCATCGGCGCGCAGGCAGTCGAACAGGAACAACTGGGTCTGTACCTGGCTACGCAAAATCACCAGTTGCTCGGGTTTGCCCAACGCTTTGCTGACCCGATCCATCAGGAGATAGATGCCGCTCAATTGCTGCGGATTAGCGATGGTCGACTGCCAGCCGTTCTGGAAAATCCACTCGGCGTCGTAGCCCAGCACCGCTTGCACTGACGGGCTGACGTAGTTGAGCGAGAGCTTGCTGTCGGTGGAGAAGATCACATCACTGATGCTTTCGGCGAGCATCCGGTAGCGCTGTTCGCTGTCACGCAGGGATTCGCTGGCCTCTATCTGCTCGGTGATGTCCTTGGCCACGCCGATGATCCGCGTGACCTGATCGTGCTTGTCCCGGGCCAGCGCCTGTTCGCGGATATCGAAGCGCCGCCACTTGCCGTCGCGATGACGGAAACGCAACTGGCATTGCAGCAACTGGCTGTAACCTGCATGACGCTGCATTTGCCGCGAGCGGTGGTAATAGTCGGCGTCTTCCGGGTGCAGGAGGATTTCCCAGAAGTACTCGCCCATCTGGTGCAGTTCGGTGCGGTTGTAGCCGAGGGTCTGGCCCAAATGGTGGTTACTGAAGATCATTCGCTGG
Source organism: Pseudomonas sp. stari2 (assembly GCF_040760005.1). Lineage (NCBI taxonomy): Bacteria > Pseudomonadati > Pseudomonadota > Gammaproteobacteria > Pseudomonadales > Pseudomonadaceae > Pseudomonas > Pseudomonas sp. Stari2. The sequence continues at coordinate 5,621,163 of NZ_CP099760.1, read as the reverse complement.
CTGATCACATCCTGCACGTACAGATGATCCGGCACGGTACGCACCACGTCCGACCAGAAGCCTTCGCGCTCCAGCAGTGACAGTTCGATCAGCTTGCGGCTGGTGATGTCATTGATGCTCAGGATCACGGCTTTGTAGTCGTGCTGTTCGTGAGGCAAACGCAACACCAGCCACAGGTGCTGGTCGCGGCCGTTGATGTCCGGCAGTTTGATTTCCAGTTCCAGCTGCTTTTGCTGCTGGAGTACGGCATCGAGCACTTGATTGCCGATCGCGCACTGGCTGTGCGGATGACCGTCGATCAGCAGTTGCCAGGCGTGCTCGCAGGAATTGACGTTGAGCAGTTGCAACGCCACCTGATTGACCTCGGTGACTCGTAGTTCCTGCAACAATTGCTGGCGTTGCTGTGGCTGGTCGAGCCAGGCCTTGAGCTGGTCGCTGGTCTGGATCTGGGTCTTTTCGAAAACCTGTTTCAATCCCGAAAGATCCAGCACACACAGCGCCACACCGGTGCCTTCGAAAATATCCTGATAACGACGTCGTCCTTCATGCACCTGGCGCTGGCGGCGGCGCATGTTCAGCAAGGCAATGAACGGCAGCAGGGACAACGCCAGGCCCAGCAGGCATTTGCCGATGAACGCCGGCAGCAATTCTTCGAGCACGTGTTGCCGGTCGAACAGTCCGCGCAGTTGCCAGTCGCTGCTGCTCAGCGGCACGGTCAGCACGCTGTTGGCCAGATCGTCAGGCGTCAGGGTGCTGGTCTTGGTGGTCGGCTGGGCTTCGTCGCGGCTGATGATCTGATGGTTGATGCGATTTTCCACCAGCCACAAAGGGCGGATTCCGCTGTCACCCTGTTTGGTCAGCGAGGCAAAGAAAGTCGGGGTGAGGCGCAGTGCCCAATAACCGCGAGTGCTGCCGCTGGCCTGATGCAGCAACAGATGCACCACCGAGCCGTCGTCGGCGTTGCTGAAGTAATGTGCCTGGGCGTGACTGCGGCGGACCAGGTCGCTGAGGTAGTCGGCGTCCTTGCTGTCGGTGGCGCTGTCGCTGAGGATTTTTCCCGACGGGCTGAGCAAAGCCATGCTCTGCAGATCAGGCAGGGATTTCTGCAGCTTGCGCAGCAGCGTCTGCTGTTCGTCGGTGGACTGCGGCTGTTCGACGATCGGTAGCAGATTGAGGGCGATCTGCGCGTTCAGCGACATGTTCAGGCTGACTTGCGAGGCGAGATCGGCGGTGTAATCGATGGTGTACTGGCGCTGGTTTTTCTGGGTTTCACGCAACTGATCGAGCAGTTGCCAGAACAGCAACGCCAGCAGCAACAGCACCAAAGTCGCCAGCGCGCCTTTCAATGTTCCGCGCAGGGACGAGCCGGGCACCGGTTGGGTGCTGCTCACAGAGGCTGGCGGAGTGACATTGGACAAGCTGTAATCCTGCGGTTTGGCTGGACTGGCGCGACGTGCACTATAAGCCGGACGCCCAAAGGGCGGCTAGCATGCCTTGAGTTGTGGCGAAGTGCCAGCCCCGCTCGGCTGGACTGCCTTCTGTCATTCAGGTAGCTTTGCCGGTTACGCGGGAGCGTTCCAGCTCCTAGACTTTCCGCGCGCACGCATTGATATCCTCCAGTGAACGACGCGCACGGTCTGGCCAGGCATTGCCTGTGTCCCAATCATTCATCAGTCACTGACCCAAGGTTCTCCATGGCTCAATACGTCTTCACCATGCATCGGCTGGGCAAAGTTGTTCCGCCGAAGCGGGAAATCCTGAAAAACATTTCTCTGTCCTTCTTCCCGGGCGCCAAGATCGGCGTACTCGGCCTCAACGGTTCGGGTAAGTCCACGCTGCTGAAGATCATGGCCGGCGTCGACACCGAATTCGAAGGCGAAGCGCGCCCGATGCCGGAACTGAACATCGGTTATCTGCCGCAAGAGCCGCAACTTGATCCGACCAAGACCGTGCGTGAAGTGGTCGAGGAAGCGGTCAGCGTGATCAAGGATGCGCAAGCGCGTCTGGACGAGGTCTACGCCGCCTACGCCGACCCGGACGCCGACTTCGACAAGCTGGCCGCCGAACAGGCCAAGCTCGAAGCGATCCTGCAGGCCAGCGACGGTCACAACCTGGAGCGTCAACTGGAAGTCGCCGCCGATGCGCTGCGTCTGCCGGCCTGGGACGCCAAGGTCGAACACCTGTCCGGTGGTGAAAAGCGTCGTGTGGCCCTGTGCCGTCTGCTGCTGTCCGCCCCGGACATGCTGCTGCTCGACGAACCGACCAACCACCTGGACGCCGACTCCGTTGCGTGGCTCGAACACTTCCTGCACGACTTCCCGGGCACTGTGGTCGCGATCACGCACGACCGTTACTTCCTGGACAACGTCGCCGGCTGGATTCTGGAACTCGACCGCGGCGCGGGCATTCCTTACGAGGGCAACTACTCGGGTTGGCTGGAAGCCAAGTCCGAGCGTCTGGCCCAGGAATCCAAGCAGCAATCGGCTCACGAAAAAGCCATGAAGGAAGAACTGGAGTGGGTGCGCAAAGGCGCCAAGGCCCGTCAGTCGAAATCCAAGGCTCGTCTGCAACGCTTCGAAGAAATGCAGTCGCAGGAATTCCAGAAGCGTTCGGAAACCAACGAGATCTACATCCCGGCCGGTCCACGCCTGGGCGACAAGGTCATCGAATTCAAGAACGTCACCAAGGGCTATGGCGATCGTGTACTGATCGACAACCTGTCGTTCTCGATGCCGAAAGGCGCCATCGTCGGCGTGATCGGCGGTAACGGTGCCGGTAAGTCGACCCTGTTCCGCATGCTGATGGGCAAGGAAACTCCGGACTCCGGCAGCATCGAGATCGGCGAAACCGTGCAACTGGCCTGCGTTGACCAGAGCCGCGAAGACCTGGACGGCAGCAAGACCGTTTTCCAGCAGATCTCCGACGGTTCCGACCAGATCCGCATCGGCAACTACGAGATCCCGTCGCGTACCTACGTCGGTCGCTTCAACTTCAAGGGCGGCGATCAGCAGAAGTTCGTCAAGGACCTGTCCGGTGGTGAGCGCGGTCGTCTGCACCTGGCGCTGACCCTGAAGGAGGGCGGCAACGTCCTGCTGCTCGACGAACCGTCCAACGACCTCGACGTTGAAACCCTGCGTTCCCTGGAAGAAGCCCTGCTGGACTTCCCGGGCGCCGCCATTGTGATCTCTCACGATCGGTGGTTCCTTGACCGCGTCGCGACTCACATCCTGGCGTACGAAGACGACTCGCAAGCGGTGTTCTTCGAAGGCAACTACACCGAGTACGAAGCCGATCGCAAAAAGCGCCTCGGCGAAGCAGCGGCCCAGCCACATCGGGTACGCCACAAGAAACTGGCCTGATTACGGGTTGGTTGCATGAAAAAGCGGAGCCTTCGGGCTCCGCTTTTTTTTGCCTGCAATGCAGACTGTTTTATAGCGTGTGTACTATTTGTTTTCATAAATGCGACATTTTTGTCTGTTGCTGTGTACATGTCGTTTGTTACAGTCCGGCTCAATCTCTTCCAACGACAACAAATTTGCCGAGACTTTTCCCATGATCGAATCCGTTGAATCCTTCCTCGCCCGTCTGAAAAAGCGCGATCCGGATCAACCCGAATTCCACCAGGCCGTCGAAGAAGTCCTGCGCAGCCTGTGGCCGTTTCTCGAAGCCCATCCGCACTATCTGACGTCGGGAGCTCTGGAGCGCATCTGCGAACCGGAACGGGCGGTGGTGTTCCGGGTGTCGTGGGTCGACGATCAGGGCAAGGTCCAGGTCAACCGCGGTTTCCGCATCCAGATGAACAGCGCCATTGGCCCGTACAAGGGCGGTTTGCGCTTCCACCCTTCGGTGAATCTGGGCGTGCTGAAATTCCTCGCCTTCGAGCAGACCTTCAAGAACTCCCTGACCTCGCTGCCCATGGGCGGCGGCAAGGGCGGTTCGGACTTCGATCCGAAGGGCAAGAGTGACGCCGAAGTCATGCGTTTCTGCCAGGCGTTCATGAGCGAGCTATACCGCCACATCGGTGCCGACGTGGACGTGCCGGCGGGCGATATCGGTGTCGGTGCACGGGAGATCGGTTTCCTGTTCGGCCAATACAAGCGCCTGAGCAACCAGTTCACCAGCGTGCTGACCGGCAAGGGCATGACCTACGGCGGCAGCCTGATCCGCCCGGAAGCCACCGGTTTCGGTTGCGTGTATTTCGCCGAGGAAATGCTCAAGCGCCGCGAGCAGACCGTCGAAGGCAAGCGCGTGGCGATCTCCGGTTCCGGCAACGTTGCCCAGTACGCGGCTCGCAAAGTGATGGATCTGGGCGGCAAGGTGATTTCCCTGTCCGATTCCGAAGGCACGCTGTATTGCGAGGCCGGCCTGAGCGAAGAGCAGTGGCTGGCGCTGCTGGAGCTGAAAAACGTCAGGCGTGGACGGATCAGCGAACTGGCGGCGTTTGGCCTGGAGTTCCGCGCCGGTCAGCTGCCATGGTCGTTGCCGTGCGATATCGCGTTGCCATGCGCCACCCAGAACGAACTCGACGCTGAAGCTGCCCGCACCCTGCTGCACAACGGCTGCATCTGTGTGGCCGAGGGCGCGAACATGCCGACCACTCTTGAGGCTGTGGATATCTTTATCGAAGCCGGCATTCTGTTCGCGCCGGGCAAGGCATCGAATGCCGGCGGCGTGGCGGTCAGCGGTCTGGAGATGTCGCAGAACGCCATGCGCCTGCTGTGGACGGCGGGCGAGGTGGACAGCAAGCTGCACGGGATCATGCAGTCGATCCACCATGCCTGTGTGCATTACGGTGAGGAAAACGGGCGGATCAACTACGTCAAAGGCGCGAACATCGCCGGTTTCGTCAAAGTCGCCGACGCGATGCTGGCGCAAGGCGTGGTTTAAGGCAGATCGATTCGGATCACTTCGATCAGTTGATTGCCGGCCGGGCGCTGCCACAGCACTTCGTCGTTGAGCCGGGCACCGAGCAGTGCACGGCCTAGCGGTGAGGCCCAGTTGATCAGGCCGTTGGCCGCATCGGCCTGATCTTCGCCGACCAGTTGCACCCGGCGCTCGGTGGCGTGTTCATCGGCGTAAGTCACCCAGCTGCCGATCTGCACCTTGTCGGTCGAGGTCGGGGCGAGCGCGACCTGGGCGCTGCCGACCCGTTGATTGAAATAACGCAAATCCCGTTCGAGGTCGGCCAGTCGCTGCTTGTCGGCTTGCTCGCCCTTGGCAGACTGTTCGGCGTGCAACGTCTGCAGTTCGGCGACTTTCGTCTGCAACTGGACAAGCCCTTGCGGCGTGACGTAATTGGGTTGAGTGCTGACCTGCCGTTCGACTGGCTGATCGGCCTGCGCGGCGGCGTTGTCTTCGTTGACGAAAGCACGGCTCATGGTGACCTCCTGTGACAACCGTTGGGCCATGTTCGCAGGCAATGAGTTTCACTGGATGTCTGGAAACGACCTACTGCGAGCGATAAGCCCGCGCGGCGCCCTGATCCTTCTGTTGCTGCCAGGCCCGTTCGCGCTCGTCCCAATGTTCGTTGCGATAGTCTTCGCGATCCCGGTTTTCCAGCATCGCCTGACATTGGCGGAAACCGTCGCTCCAGCCCTCGGCGTATTGCTTGTCCTTAAGGTAGCGCGGCACATTCTTGCGAAACTCGCCGCTGATCGAGCCGGCCGCCTGACGACCGCTGATGCAACCGTCATCGAAACCGTCGGCGAACGCCGGTGGGTAACCCTTGGCAATCAGATCTTCGTGGGTGCTTTGACAGCCACCCAGCATCAGCAACACGCCCGCAAAAACCGCATACCGCCACATCACACTCTCCCGCGCCGTTATCCGGCTGATAGGGAAAGTCTAGAAGCGGATTCGTCGATGAGGCGTGAAAGAAAGATCAAAACCTCAGTAGTGATACCACTTCACCTCAAGCATCACCTCGGTCTCAGGTGTTGCCAGATGGCTGAATTCACGCTGGGCGCTGAGGCGCAGGCCGAGATTGCGGGATAACTCCCACTGCTGGTTCAGGCTCAGGCTGCGGCGCACTTCGCCATTGAAGAAGTAATCGCCCTTGGCCTCCACACTGAGATTGCCCAACGGGTTTTTCCACAACACGCCGGTGTTGAAACCGCCTGCGGGGGAAACGAATTCGGCGAAATCATTGTTGTGTTCAACGCGCACGGTGCCGAGGGCAAAACCCAGTACATCGTCACCCAGCGCCCAGGTTCCACCGCCGCCACCGTTGACATGGCTGACCAGGGTTTCGTCGTCATGCTTGCCCGGCACCCGCTCCAGACCTCCGGTGACTTGCCACGACAGTGGCTGCAACAGCGCATTGCGCGGCGTCAGTGAGCGGATGGTCGCCAGATCCAGTTGCTGGAACTGCCAGTGATTGCCTTCGTACTGGCGCAGCTTCATTTGCAGGATTTCGATCTGCGCGCCGAGGGGGAAACTCTCGGCGTTGTCGTTGAGATCGTGGTAGGCCATGCGCAAGCCGTACTCGCCGAACGCGCGGTCACCTCGGGTGCCGAGACCGGCCTGCCAGGTGCGGGACTCGTGCCCGTCCTCGGGCAGCCCCGGCTGCGGGATTTGCAGCTCCGGTGCCGGGTTCTTGTTGATCGCCCGCAGCAGTTCGAAACTGCGCTGCGCTCGCTGCGGATCACGCTCCTGGCCGTTGGCGCGGTAACGTTCCAGTCGATACGCGGCGTCGACGATGAGCGCTTGCCGGTCACGGGGCAGGGCCTTGAAGGCCGGGTCCTGCAATTGTTGCTGGTCGGCACTGACTTTCAGCACCCAGTCCTGTTCTTCGCCGGTCAGGGGTTCGGCGCGGCTGAGCAATTCACGCTCGCGGGACGGGCGGTATTCGATGTGCTCGACCAGTCCGGCTTCCTTCACGGCTTTGACGGTGTCGGTCGGGATCGCGGTCAGCGGGAATTGCTCGGTCAGGCGCAGGCTCGGACGGGCGACCTGCAACAGTTCGAGCAGACGATAGGAGCAGTTTTCATCGAAGAAAAAGTAGTCGAACTGAATCTGCTTCAGCTCCCACACATGCTCGACCATGCGTGCGGTTTCGGCTTGCGTCAGGTTGAGCCGGTATTCCCACAGGTCGCGGTTTTCCAGGCTGCGGTATTCCGAGAGTTTTTCCTGATACGGCACCAGCGCGAACAGTCCCGGATAGCCACCCATCAGGCCTTTCCAGGCGTACAGGATGCTGTTGTCCGAGCCTTCGATGTAGGCGCCGAAGTTGATCGCGTAACTGAGCAGCGAAGTCTTGTCGCTTTGCACGTCAGCCTGGTCGATGCGCAGCAGGGTGTGGCCGAACATCGACGACGGGCTGTTGAGGTAGGCCGCCGGGAAAATCATCACCGCGCTGTGGGGCGAGACGTCCTTGAACCATTTCTTGAATTCGGAGCAGTCCGGCGATGGCAGGTCGGTCAGGTTGAGTTGATCTTTCAGCCAGCGGGTGCGCGCCGGGTAGACGCACTGGGCGTGTTGCCCACCGAGACTGACCGGGGCATACAGCGCCTGGACGGTGGCGGCCAGTTCGTGGTCGGGGTGCTCGTTGCCGTCGGCGGCCAGGAAGAACTTCTTGTCGCTGACGTAACTGCGCCAGCCGCCGAGCTTGGCGGTTTCGTAGTGGCCGAGGGAAATCCAGAAGCGATCGTTGGCCAGTTGCTGCAAACGTTGAGGGTTGATGTGGGGCGCGGCGGATAGCGGGGCGCAGACACACAGCGCCAGCCAGGCAAGGCGTTTGAGCATAGGTGGCAACTTAAGTCGAAAGAAACAAAAGACCCAAAGAGGGACGGGCCGAAAAAACAAAACCCGCTTCCCGAAAGAAGCGGGTGGGGTCGAGCTTAAGCCTGAGTCGCGTACTTGGCCAGACGAGGGTCTGCTTTCAGAACGGCCAGGGTGTTGGTATGCACGTCTTCGGCGGTCACGTCAGCCTTGCTGAAGATCTGCTGGAAGTGCTCGTGAGTGACGGCGGCGAAGTGCGCACGGTCTTCCGGCGCCACGCCCAGTACCACGGCATAGGTCGTCAGCGCTTCGCCGTTGCCTTTTGCCATGTCTTCGGACAGCTCGTTCATCATGCCATTCATGGCAAACCAGGATTTGCCGCCATAGGTCAGCGAGGCGTTGGTGGAGCAACCGTTGGTGCCGGACGTCATGCCGAACGTCGCGTTGCCGGAGGTGCCGTTGGTGGTGGATGCCAGGAAGTGAGCCGGGGTGCCACGCTGACCTTCGAACAGCATGTTGCCCCAACCGCAATCCGGGCCGCCTGGCGCCTGAGCCATGGCGTTGATGGATACAGCGGTGAAGAGAGTACCGAGAAGAATCCGTTTCATAGCTTTGTTCTCTTTGTGTGCATACCAATGGACAGGGTTCTGGCCCCGATTCTCTACCAAACAAGCCTCATGGCGAGTTTTCGTACAGACCTTGTGGTGCCAGTGGGCCGGTATTAGTTCCAGCCGCGCAGTTTGGAGTTTAGGCACGTTCCAAGGGTTCCGTGACTTTTTGCACAATATTTGGAATAAACCCCGGTTTTACAGGGCCGGACCGTGGACAGGCCGGTTGTCTATGCTTTGTCGTATGGCGCGCCTTGCCAGTGGGGCTCGGGCAGCGCCAGAATGCCGCTATCTGCCCCGCCTGATTGTTAAGGAAGCCCGATGCCTGATCCTGTTGCTGCCAGCTTGCGTCTAGCGCCCGAAGCGCTGACCCGTCCGTTTTCCGCTGAACAGTTCAGCTTCACTACCACCAATGATCTGGAGCCCTTTCGCGGTGTGCTTGGCCAGGAACGTGCGGTCGAAGCCTTGCAGTTCGGTGTGGCCATGCCACGCCCCGGTTACAACGTATTCGTCATGGGCGAGCCTGGCACCGGCCGTTTCTCGTTCGTCAAACGCTACCTGAAGGCAGAAGGCAAACGCCTGCAGACCCCGGCGGACTGGGTCTACGTCAACAATTTCGATGAACCGCGCGAACCCCGCACCCTGGAGTTGCCGTCGGGCACCGCCGGTGCGTTCATCGGTGACATCAACGGCTTGATCGACAACTTGTTGTCGACTTTTCCCGCCGTGTTCGAACACCCGTCCTACCAGCAGAAGAAAAGCGCCATCGACCGCGCCTTCAACCAGCGTTACGACAAGGCGCTGGACATCATCGAGCGTCTGGCCCTGGAAAAAGACGTCGCCCTGTACCGCGACAGCAGCAACATCGCGTTCACCCCGATGCTCGAAGGCAAGGCGCTGGACGAGGCTGAATTCGCCCAGTTGCCGGAAGCCGAGCGTGAGCGTTTCCACGAAGACATTTCCGGTCTCGAAGAGCGCCTGAACGAAGAGCTCGCCAGCCTGCCGCAGTGGAAGCGTGAATCGAGCAACCAGTTGCGTCAGCTCAACGAAGAAACCATCACCCTGGCCTTGCAGCCGTTGCTTTCGCCGCTGTCGGAAAAGTACGCAGAAAACGCGGCGGTCTGCGGTTACCTGCAAGCGATGCAGGTCTACCTGTTGAAAACCGTGGTTGAGCAACTGGTGGACGACAGCAAGACTGATGCAGTGGCGCGCAAACTGCTGGAAGAGCAATACTCGCCGAGCCTGATGGTCGGGCATCCGTTCAGCGGCGGTGCGCCAGTGGTGTTCGAGCCGCATCCGACCTATGAAAACCTGTTCGGCCGCATCGAATACACCACTGATCAGGGCGCGCTCTACACCACGTATCGCCAGTTGCGTCCGGGGGCGTTGCACCGCGCCAACGGTGGGTTCCTGATCCTTGAAGCGGAAAAAATGCTCGGCGAGCCGTTCGTGTGGGATGCGCTCAAGCGCGCCCTGCAATCGCGCAAGCTGAAAATGGAATCGCCACTGGGCGAGATGGGCCGTTTCGCCACCGTGACGCTCAATCCGCAGTTCATTCCGTTGAATGTCAAAGTCATCATCATCGGTGCGCGGTCGCTGTATTACACGCTGCAGGACCTCGATCCGGACTTCCAGGAGATGTTCCGTGTCCTGGTGGACTTTGACGAAGACATCCCGATGGTCGACGAAAGCCTGGAACAATTCGCCCAGTTGCTGAAAACCCGTACTTCGGAAGAAGGCATGGCGCCGTTGACCGCCGATGCGGTGGCGCGTCTGGCGACTTACAGCGCGCGTCTGGCCGAGCACCAGGGGCGTTTGTCGGCGCGGATCGGTGATCTGTTCCAACTGGTCAGCGAGGCGGATTTCATCCGGCATCTGGCCAACGATGAAATGACTGACGCCGGCCACATCGAACGCGCCCTGAAGGCCAAGGCCACTCGCACCGGCCGGGTGTCGGCGCGGATTCTCGATGACATGCTGGCGGGGATCATCCTGATCGATACCGACGGCGCAGCGGTCGGCAAGTGCAATGGCCTGACCGTGCTCGAAGTCGGCGACTCGGCGTTCGGTGTGCCGGCGCGGATTTCCGCCACGGTGTACCCGGGCGGCAGCGGTATCGTCGACATCGAGCGCGAGGTCAACCTTGGCCAGCCGATTCACTCCAAGGGCGTGATGATCCTCACCGGGTATCTGGGCAGCCGCTACGCCCAGGAATTCCCGCTGGCGATTTCCGCGAGCATCGCGCTGGAGCAATCCTACGGCTACGTCGATGGCGACAGTGCGTCGCTGGGTGAGGCCTGCACGCTGATCTCGGCCTTGTCGAAAACTCCGCTCAAACAGTGTTTCGCAATCACCGGTTCCATCAACCAGTTCGGCGAAGTGCAGGCGGTGGGCGGGGTCAACGAGAAGATCGAAGGTTTCTTCCGCCTCTGTGAAGCGCGCGGGCTGACGGGCGAGCAAGGCGCAATCATTCCTCACGCCAACGTCGCCACGCTGATGCTCGACGAGAAAGTACTGGCCGCAGTCCGGGCCGGACAGTTCCACGTTTACGCGGTGCGTCAGGCTGACGAAGCGCTGAGCCTGCTGGTTGGCGAGCCTGCCGGTGAGCCGAACGAGGAAGGCGAATTCCCGGAAGGCAGCGTCAACGCGCGGGTCGTGGAGCGCCTGCGAGTGATTGCCGAGATGATCAGCGAAGAAGACCTGAAAGAAGCCGAGAAGGAACTGGCGCAGGAGGCGCTGGCCGAGGCCAAACCGGCTTAAACCAGGTTGCAATCAAAAAATGGGAGCCTTGTGCTCCCATTTTGTTTTGTCGCGAACGTCGGCAAAAGTGCCAGCACTCTGACGTCAATATTCACACAATGACCATTCGGCGCCTTCTGGTTCTGTGCGGCTTGCGCGGCGGACTTTTCTTCTATTCTCTGCTCAAGGACATCGACAGTATCACGGGATCGAAACAGCCCTTCAGCAAGGGCTGAACACCGGCTTTACCGAGGGTCGCCGCCATGTCGCGCAACCTCTGTCTCACCCGTCAGTGCCTGGGTCTTGTGACCCGTATCGAATGCGCCATCAAGCCGTTGGCCGGCGATAACGGCATGTGGACTTTGCTCTTCGCCGCCGGCATGGCCGGTGAGCAACCTTCCGCCATCAAGGCCCAAGGCCCATTTCACGGGCCGATCGCCGCCGAATCGATCCTCGATACCATCGTCGAAAGCCTGACGATGCATGGCTACGAACTGGCCAATGATCCGCAGATCTGGTCCCTGCACCTGCAAGCCCAGTTACGGCAGATCAACGGTGGGCGTGGGCGCAGCATCGGCGTTTTTGACCACTAGCGCCGATCATGGCGCAGCACCTTGTGTGTGGGCCTTGTCGAGTTTGACCTCAAAGCCGTATTGCACGGTGGCGAGGTCGGTTCGCTGATAGGTTTCCACGTGCGTCGGGCGACCGTAGAAATAGTGCACGCCGAACAGCGCCGGGCCTTCTGCGCTCGCGTCGTGGCTGACCGAAAGGATCTGCTTCAGGTAGTTGCCACTGTCGTCCTTGACGAAGAATCGCCATTCGTTGGCCGGGAACAGTTTGAGGTCCACCACCAGTGCGTTGTTCCTGACTTCCAGACCCTTGGGCAACGCCTTGGTCTCAAACGACTGCTTGGCCACCGTGGCCAGGAACAGCGGCATCGAACCGACGGCAATCGCCGGGGTTTCCGGGAACAGGTTCAAGTCATAGGTGATGGTCGCTTGCAGCGGATCCACCTGATATGCCTCGGCCGGCAGTTCGATCGGCTCATCGAGTTTGCCGTTGTGTTTTTCGGTGAAGAACGTCACCGGGCTTTCGCCGGGAGCCAGGTCGTCGCCGATCAATTCGTCATTGAAGGTTTTACGGTGATCGAACTCGATGCGCGCGGCGCTGGGCTCCTCCACTGACTGGCGGATATGGATGCTTTTTTTCAGCTCGTCCTCGGTCAGTGCCGCACCTTTCAGCCAGTTAGGCGCCTGGTCGTCGTAGACGGTGATCGCCAGATCCAGCGGCTGAATGGTTTTTGCCGTGGTGTGCGAATCGAACTCGCGAATCGGCAGATCCAGTGGCTTGCGGGTGACGGTCGCTTCGGAAAAGTCCAGCACGCTGACTTCGAGGGTGTCGATCGGGCCGTTGAAGTAAACCTTGTTGTAGCGGCGCGGATGCTGTTGTTCGAAGGTGCGCTGGTCGTCGTTCAGCTGCTTCTCGAGATCCTCGCTCCAGGCCTTTTGCTGTTGCAGGTGCGCCAGTTGCTTCTGGTAAAAACCGACCTGTTCCGGGCTTTCGTTGATGGCGCCGGCACGCACCAGATATTGCCCGGTCGTGTCGCGGGCCTGGACGATCAGCGGATTGAGCGGCGTGTTGGCGACTTCCAGAGCAAGCGGCAGGCTGTTGCTGAATTCGACTTCGGCGTAGTTCTTTTCCAGATTCAGCAGGGTCACGCTGAGGTTGGCGTCGGTCCGGGTCTGGCCGACGTCTTTTTTGCCCAGGTCGAAACTGTGCAGGCGTTTCGGGGCGATGACTTCCACCTGACCTTGCAGGCTCACCGGACGCGGCCGGGTTTTCTTGTCGACGTCCAGACCCTCGATGAACGGGTAGGTCACGGTCAGGTCATCGGGGTTGGTGACGTTGGAACTGGACGGGCTCAACTGAATGCCCGGATCGGTTTCCGACCATTCCGGCTGGTAGGTGATCACCCGTTTGTTGCTCAAGGTCACCGATTGCCATTCCACGCCATGGGGGAACAGGAATCCGCCGGGAATATTGAGGTTGAAGGGAAACACCGGTTGCAGGTCGGTGAGGTAATCGGAGCTGGCGTCCTTGTGCAGAACGAACAGACCGTTGATGAAGGTGTCGACCAGCGCCTGGGGCGTTGGGTAATGCTTGAGCACGCCGAGCGCGTCTTCGCCGTATTCGGTTCTGGCCGGTTTGTTGTCGAGTCGTTGCTGCGCTCGCTCCAGCAGCAGTAACGAGCCGCCGAGTTCGGTCACGGCATCCTTGAGTTTCGGGTCGGTGATGGCGTCCAGCGACTGTTCGAACTGTGCAGTCTTCTCTTCAAGGCTGAGCGGGTGTTTTTCATCAGCGGGCGAGCAGCCGCCGATCATCAAGGCGAGGCAAATTCCGGCAGTCGTTAACGGCAATCGCACATCCATTTCCAGTCGTCCTGTCCACTGTCGCTGGGCTGTCAATGGTTTGGACACTAGCAGAAAAACTTTGATACACACACGCAGGTGACGGATTTCCGGGCGGTTTCTGGCTGTCATGGGGGGCTGGTATACTCGCCGCCGATTACAACCCCCCTTGTGTGAGAGTCAATGGAACGCTTTATCGAAAATGCAATGTACGCCACGCGCTGGCTGCTGGCGCCGATCTACATCGGGCTGTCCCTCGGACTGCTGGCGCTGGCATTGAAATTCTTCCAGGAAGTGTTTCATGTCATTCCCAACGTGTTCTCCATGGCCGAGTCCGAACTGATTCTGGTGCTGCTGTCGCTGATCGACATGGCGCTGGTCGGCGGTTTGCTGGTGATGGTGATGATTTCCGGCTACGAGAACTTCGTCTCCGAACTGAACATCGACGAAGGCAAAGAGAAACTCAGCTGGCTGGGCACCATGGACTCCTCGTCGCTGAAAATGAAAGTGGCGGCATCGATCGTGGCAATTTCCTCGATCCACCTGCTGCGGATCTTCATGGACGCCAAGAACGTCGATCCCCAGCATCTGATGTGGTACGTGATCATCCACATGACCTTTGTGGTCTCGGCGTTTGCCATGGGTTACCTGGACAAGCTCACCAAGCACTGATGAGTTGTCGAAAGCTGTAACAAAACCGCCCGTCTGTTGCGAAACAGACGGGCGGTGTCGTTTGTGGCTTGTGCTTTGTAGCGCCGAGGCATATCCCTGTAAGCGTCCCGGCTCGCAACAGCGTGAGGTGCGTTCATGAACCTGCAAGAGTTGAATGCGTTTGCCATCGCCAGGAAGGTCGATGAGCTGAACCTGATCTCCATGGAGGGTGGAATCTACTTGCTCGAGGCGCGGATGCACGGCGCGGCGTACCCGTTGAGCGATCCCCAGGGCAAGATGCTGATGCTGCGTTCGGTGGAGCATGCCCGGGATGTGCTGCACAACTTTCCGGTGCTGCCGTTCAACCTGGTCCACACCTCGGTGCACGATGAAATGTGCGGTCTTGGCGCCAGCGGTGAAGAAAGCCTGAAAGTGCCGCTGGCCTGGCGTTCGGCACTGTAGGCCCGAGGGCCTGATCAATGGCGGAACATCTGTGCTAGTCTGCTCGCCCTTTTGGTTCCGGGCGCGCCTGGACGCGCTGTGTACGCACGGCAGGTCCTGAGGCCGTCCGCACAGCGGAGCAGTGTCATGTCCGAAGTAAATCTGTCCACCGACGAAACCCGCGTCAGCTACGGCATCGGCCGTCAGCTGGGTGACCAGCTGCGCGACAACCCGCCACCGGGTGTCAGCCTGGACGCCATCCTGGCCGGTCTGACCGACGCATTCGCCGGCAAGCCAAGCCGTGTGGGTCAGGAAGAGCTGTCCGCCAGCTTCAAGGTGATCCGCGAGATCATGCAAGCCGAAGCTGCTGCCAAGGCTGAAGCCGCCGCTGGCGAAGGTCGTGCGTTCCTGGCTGAAAACGCCAAGAAAGACGGCATCACCACGCTGGCTTCCGGTCTGCAATTCGAAGTGCTGACTCAGGGTGAAGGCGCCAAGCCATCCCGTGAAGACACCGTGCGTACTCACTACCACGGCACGCTGATCGACGGCACTGTGTTCGACAGCTCCTACGAGCGTGGCCAGCCTGCAGAATTCCCGGTTGGCGGCGTGATCGCTGGCTGGACCGAAGCCCTGCAACTGATGAATGCCGGCAGCAAATGGCGTCTGTACGTGCCGAGCGAGCTGGCTTACGGCGCTCAAGGCGTTGGCAGCATTCCGCCGCACAGCGTTCTGGTGTTCGACGTCGAGCTGCTCGACGTTCTGTAATCCCGTTACCCTGCACAAGCCTGGCTTGTGCAGGGTTTCTCCGCCGTTCTCATACTTCGATCTTGTGATGCAGCTCACTGGTCGGGCGCAACGCCCGGGCATAGCAGAACAGGAACAGATTGCGCACCAGCTCCTTGAGCACCAACGGTTCGCTGGAACTCAGACCGCTGACGTCCAGATCCCCTTGATCCTGCAACTCGTGCAGAGCTTCTTCTTCCAGCACCGCGCAGACTTCACCGGTTTCCCGATGCAGGATCCTCAGGTACGGGTGCGGGCGATCCAGCCAGGCGTCGATCAAATAAGTCATGGTTCTCATCTCCATTGCAGGGTTTCAATGAGAATAATTCTTATTCGTCAAATAGCAAGCGCCTATTGGCGGATCGTGATTTTTTATGGGTAAAGATTGCGTAAGGTCAAAATGGCTGGCGTTTGGCTATTGTGTGGTTTTGCTGGGGATAGCGGGGGAGGGCGAAGCTCCATCCCACGACGGGCGCGGGATGGAGGGCAGCAGGATCAGACTTTTCTGACGAACTCGGATTTGAGTTTCATCGGGCCGATGCCGTCGATCTTGCAGTCAATGTCGTGATCGCCGTCGCACAGACGGATGTTTTTGACCTTGGTGCCGACCTTGACCACCAGCGAGGTGCCCTTGACCTTCAGGTCCTTGATCACGGTGATGGTGTCGCCGTCCTGCAGGATGTTGCCGACCGAATCTTTCTTCACGGCATCATCGGACGCCACTTCGGCTTCGCCGCCGGCAGACCACTCGTGGGCGCACTCCGGGCACACCAGTTGGGTGCCGTCTTCGTAGGTGTATTCGGAATTGCATTTCGGGCAGGGTGGCAACGTGCTCACTAAGGCTCCTTGGAGAGGGGGTCGTTAAAAGTCGTACATTGTATAAGGTTTTAACCGCAGATGGCAGGCAACAAAAAACCGCAGGCTCCGACGGAGGCTGCGGTTTTTTTATTGCGCGGCGTTGATCAGTGCGTGCGGGCGACCGCGAACTCGCTCAGTTCAACCAGTGCATCGCGGTATTCGCTGGCCGGCAGCGCGTCGAGGCACTTGATCGCACGGGCCACGTAATCGCGGGCCAGTTGTGCGGTGTATTCCAGCGAACCGGACGCTTCCACGGCGATGCGGATGCTTTCCAAGTCTTCGATCCCACCTTTCTGGATCGCCTGGCGTACCAGTGCGGCTTGCTCTGGCGTGCCTTCGCGCATGGTGTAGATCAGCGGCAGGGTCGGCTTGCCTTCGGCCAGATCGTCACCGACGTTCTTGCCCAGGGTTTCGGCGTCGCCCTTGTAGTCGAGCAGGTCGTCGACCAATTGGAACGCCACGCCCAGGTGATCACCGAAGGTGCGCAGGGCTTCGCTCTGCTCGGCGGTGGCACCGGCCAGCGCCGCGGCGCTGTGGGTCGAGGCTTCGAAGAGCATCGCGGTTTTGCCGCGGATGACTTCCATGTAGGTTTCTTCGGTGGTGCTGGCATCGCGAACCTTGGACAGCTGCAGCACTTCGCCTTCGGCGATGATGCGCGTGGCCTGGGACAGGATCTTCATCACCGGCATCGAGCCCAGTTCGACCATCATTTCGAACGAGCGCGAGTACAGGAAGTCGCCAACCAGCACGCTCGGGGCATTGCCCCACATGGCGTTGGCGGTCGAACGGCCACGGCGCATGCCGGACATGTCGACCACGTCGTCATGCAGCAGGGTGGCGGTGTGCAGGAATTCGATGGTGGCGGCCAGCAGACGCATGTCGTCGCCTTCGCGACCCAGGGCCTTGCCACACAGCAGCACCAATAAAGGACGCAGGCGTTTACCGCCGGCCGACGTGATGTAATCGCCGATTTTCGATACCAGCGGCACTCGGGAAGTCAGCTGCTTCTTGATGATGCCGTCGACGGCGCTAAAATCGTCCGCCACCGCGCGGTAGAAAGCTTGGGGTTGCATCAGCGACAGGTGCTCCAGAAGGGTTGCGCGGCATGCTAGGACCCACGTCCGGGCCTGTCAAGGCGCGATGGACGGCCCCTTGCATGACTTCGAAGGCTTGCGTACAATCGCGCACCCTGAACTTCCTGGGCAGCACCTGCCTTACGCAATTGCACTTGGGCCGTTCCAGCCCCATGCAGCCATGCCAGCCAATACCTCTTCTTATAAAGAGCTGGGTGAGCAGGATTATCGGAGAAATACCATGTACGCAGTAATCGTTACCGGCGGTAAGCAATACAAGGTCGCTGAAGGTGAATACCTGAAGATCGAAAAACTGGAAGTCGCTACTGGCGAATCCGTGACTTTTGACCGCGTTCTGTTGGTCGCCAATGGCGACGACGTGAATATCGGCGCACCTGTTGTTGCTGGCGCAACCGTCAAGGCTGAAGTGATCTCCCAAGGTCGTCACGATAAAGTCCGCATCATCAAGTTCCGTCGCCGTAAGCACCACATGAAGCGTATGGGCCACCGCCAGTGGTTCACCGAGATCAAAATCACCGGTATTCAGGCTTAATACAGCCTAATTCCTCACTAGGAGAATTGAACTCATGGCACACAAAAAAGCTGGTGGTAGTACCCGTAACGGTCGCGACTCAGAAGCCAAACGCCTTGGCGTGAAGATGTATGGCGGCCAGGTCATCAAGGCCGGCAACATCATCGTGCGTCAGCGCGGCACCCAATTCCACGCTGGCTACGGCGTTGGCATGGGTAAAGATCACACCCTCTTCGCGAAAATCGAAGGCGTGATCAAGTTTGAAGTAAAAGGCGCCTTCGGTCGTCGTTACGTGAGCGTTGTCGCAGCCTAACTGCGAGAGTGCTGGAGAAGCCCTGTCTTGCGACGGGGCTTTTTCGTTTGTGGGGTGAGTCTCTTGCAAAGCTGTTTGTATGGGCTGCCAGCGTGCGATGCAGGTCGTGGTTTGGGGTCGCTGCGCTCATTTTTGCAAGAGTCTTATGTCTTGATTGTTTTTCGGCTCGTCCGTACGGCGAGAGGCGTTGGTTATGAAGTTTGTTGATGAAGTATCGATCCGCGTAAAGGCTGGCGACGGCGGCAATGGTTGCATGAGTTTCCGTCGGGAAAAATTCATTGAAAATGGTGGCCCGAACGGTGGTGACGGTGGCGACGGCGGTTCCATCTTCATGATGGCCGACGAAAACCTCAACACCCTGGTGGATTACCGTTACACCCGTCACTTCGAGGCTGAGCGCGGTTCCAACGGCGGCAGCACCGACTGCACCGGCAAGAAGGGCGAAGACCTGATCCTGCGCGTGCCGGTTGGTACCACGATCATCGACTCGGCTACCCAGGAAGTCATTGGTGACCTGACCAAGTCCGGTCAGAAGCTGATGGTGGTGCAGGGTGGTTGGCATGGTCTGGGCAACACCCGTTTCAAATCCAGTACCAACCGTGCGCCGCGTCAGACGACGCCGGGCAAGCCGGGCGAGCAGCGCGACCTGAAACTGGAAATGAAAGTTCTGGCTGACGTCGGTCTGCTGGGACTGCCGAACGCCGGTAAAAGTACCTTTATCCGTTCCGTTTCGGCCGCCAAGCCGAAAGTCGCCGATTACCCGTTCACTACCCTGGTGCCAAACCTGGGTGTGGTCAGTGTCGACCGCTGGAAAAGCTTCGTCATTGCCGACATTCCGGGGCTGATCGAAGGTGCTTCCGACGGCGCTGGTCTCGGTATCCGTTTCCTCAAGCACCTGGCGCGTACCCGCCTGCTGCTGCATCTCGTGGACATGGCGCCGCTGGATGAAAGCAGTGCGCCGGATGCCGCTGAAGTGATTGTCAACGAGCTGATCAAGTTCAGCCCGTCGCTGGCTGAGCGTGATCGCTGGCTGGTGTTGAACAAGTGCGACCAGATCCTCGAAGAGGAGCACGAAGAGCGCGTCAAGGAAATCGTTGAGCGTCTGCAGTGGGAAGGTCCGGTCTACGTGATCTCGGCCATCGCCAAAGAAGGCACTGAGCGCCTGACGCGCGACATCATGCGTTATCTGGAAGATCGCGCCGATCGCCTGGCCAATGACCCGGCCTACAAGGAAGAGCTGGCCGACCTCGATCAGCGCATCGAAGACGAAGCTCGTGCCCAGTTGCAGGCGCTGGATGACAAGCGTGCCCTGCGTCGCAGCGGCGTGAAGTCGGTCCATGACATTGGCGACGATGACTGGGACGAAGAAGATGTGGATGACGAAGACGGTCCGGAAATCATTTACGTGCGTGACTGATTCGTTGAAGTAAACTTAAGCGCCGCTCAATCGAGCGGCGTTTTGGTATCTGGAAATCGATTGTTGGTCACGAGTAACCACGAATAACGTCACGGGCAGCGCTGGGTCGCGCTGTCCTCAAGCTAAGGTTGAAGATGATGCGGAGCAAGGTGACAGGTGCGCAGCGTTGGGTCGTGAAGATCGGCAGCGCTTTGCTGACAGCGGATGGCAAGGGTCTTGATCGCAAGGCGATGGGCGTCTGGGTCGAGCAGATGGTGGCTTTGCATGAGGCTGGCGTCGAGTTGGTGCTGGTGTCCTCCGGGGCGGTGGCAGCCGGCATGAGCCGTTTGGGCTGGACCGCACGACCCAGTGCGATGCACGAGCTCCAGGCCGCTGCGGCAATCGGTCAGATGGGCTTGGTGCAGGCCTGGGAGTCGAGCTTTGCCGAGCATGGCCGGCACACGGCACAGATTCTCCTGACCCACGACGACCTGTCTGATCGCAAGCGCTACCTGAACGCCCGCAGTACGTTGCGTGCGCTGGTCGAGCTGAAAGTCATCCCGGTAATCAACGAGAACGACACTGTGGTCACCGACGAAATCCGTTTCGGCGACAACGACACGCTCGCGGCGCTGGTGGCCAACCTGGTCGAGGCTGATCTGTTGGTGATTCTGACGGATCGCGACGGCATGTTCGACGCTGATCCGCGCAACAATCCTGATGCGCAACTGATTTACGAGGCGCGCGCCGATGACCCGAGCCTGGATGCGGTGGCGGGCGGTACTGGCGGTGCGTTGGGGCGTGGCGGCATGCAGACCAAATTGCGTGCGGCGCGCCTGGCGGCGCGTTCCGGTGCGCACACCATTATTGTTGGTGGGCGTCTGGAGCGAGTGCTCGATCGTCTGAAGGCGGGCGAGCGCATCGGTACGCTGCTGTCACCCGAGCGCGGCATGCTGGCGGCGCGCAAGCAGTGGCTGGCCGGTCATCTGCAAACCCGTGGCACGCTGGTGCTGGATGATGGTGCGGTTTCTGCGTTGTCCCAAGGCAACAAAAGTTTGCTGCCCGTTGGTGTCAAGTTGGTGCAGGGCAGTTTTCGTCGCGGCGAAATGGTGGTTTGTGTGGCGCCGGACGGTCGTGAAATCGCCCGTGGTCTGGCTAACTACAGCGCATTGGAAGCACAAAAAATCATCGGTCAGTCGTCGGATGCGATTGTCGGTTTGCTGGGTTACATGGCTGAGCCGGAACTGGTTCACCGTGACAACCTGATTCTGGTTTGAGGAAAGCGCAATGCGCATGGCAAAAGGATTGTTGGGCCTGTTGATGGCGTTGCCATTGCTGGCCTCGGCCGAGGAAATCGGCCAGGTATCGACGGTGTTCAAGTTTGTCGGGCCGAATGACCGGATCGTGGTCGAGGCGTTTGATGATCCGAAGGTCGAGGGTGTGACCTGCTATCTGTCGCGCGCCAAAACGGGTGGCGTGAAGGGTGGCTTGGGTCTGGCCGAGGATCGTGCCGAGGCGTCCATTGCCTGCCGTCAGGTCGGTCCGATCAACTTCAAGGGTGAGTTGAAGGATGGTGAAGAGGTGTTCAAGGAGCGCACTTCGCTGGTATTCAAGACCATGCAGGTGGTGCGTTTTCTCGACAAGAAGCGCAACACCCTGGTGTATCTGGTCTACAGCGATCGCCTGATCGAGGGCAGTCCACAGAATGCGGTGACAGCGATTCCGATTCTGCCGTGGGCGCCAGTTCATTGATTTGGACGTAAATAAAAAGAGGAGTCGGTTGGCTCCTCTTTTTTTTCGTCGTTTTTGGCAAATCGCAGACAATAAAAAACCGACCCTGAGGTCGGTTTTTTAATGACTACGTCGCTTAGGCAGCTTCTTTCAGTGCCTTGACGTGGCCATTCAGACGGCTCTTATGACGAGCAGCCTTGTTCTTGTGGATGATGCCTTTATCGGCCATGCGGTCGATAACTGGCACAGCCAGAACGTATGCAGCTTGAGCTTTTTCAGCGTCTTTTGCGTCGATGGCTTTAACTACATTCTTGATGTAGGTACGAACCATGGAACGCAGGCTGGCGTTGTGGCTGCGACGCTTCTCAGCCTGTTTTGCACGTTTTTTGGCGGAAGGTGAGTTGGCCACCGTCGAGCTCCTCGAAAGACTTTTTAGGAAATAGCAAACAAAATAGGCCGCGAATCATGCCGATGAAGAGATGTCTTGTCAAGGGCGCTTGAAACGTTCCGCTAAGTGGTAGGTATAAAGAGGCGGGATATTTATTTCCGGCGCTTGACCTGTAAACTCGCGAGCTTTGGCTCTGTGCTGTTGCGGCGCGGAGTATCGCACAAGTAGGCGCATTGTTCGCCTGCTGTTTATCGACAGGCACAAATTCCTTCAATGAATCTGCTCAAATCGTTGGCCGCCGTCAGCTCTATCACGATGCTTTCCCGGATTCTCGGGTTTGTCCGCGACACGCTCATTGCGCGCACATTCGGCGCCGGAATGGCGACCGACGCCTTCTTCATCGCCTTCAAACTGCCCAATCTGTTGCGGCGAATCTTTGCCGAGGGTGCATTTTCACAGGCATTCGTGCCGATTCTTGCTGAATACAAAAGTCAGAAGGGCGAGGAGGCGACCCGTACCTTCATTGCTTATGTGACGGGGCTTCTGACCCTGGTCCTGGCGCTGGTCACCGCGCTGGGCATGATTGCCGCGCCCTGGGTGATCTGGGCCACGGCTCCCGGTTTTACCGATACGCCGGAAAAATTCCAGCTGACCTCCGATCTGCTGCGGGTGACCTTCCCCTATATATTGCTGATCTCCCTGTCGTCCCTGGCCGGTGCGATTCTCAATACCTGGAACCGTTTCTCGGTGCCGGCGTTCGTGCCGACTCTGCTCAACATCAGCATGATCGTGTTTTCGCTGTTCCTGACGCCGTACTTCGATCCGCCGGTCATGGCCCTTGGCTGGGCGGTGCTGGTCGGTGGTCTGGCGCAGTTGCTCTATCAACTGCCGCATCTGAAAAAGATCGGCATGCTGGTGCTGCCGCGACTGAATCTGCGCGACAGCGGCGTCTGGCGGGTCATGAAGCAGATGTTGCCGGCGATCATCGGCGTCTCGGTCAGCCAGATTTCCCTGATCATCAACACCATCTTCGCCTCGTTTCTGGTGGCCGGCTCGGTGTCGTGGATGTACTACGCCGACCGTCTGATGGAGCTGCCATCCGGCGTGCTGGGTGTGGCGCTGGGCACGATTCTGCTGCCGACATTGGCCAAAACCTACGCCAGCAAGGACCGTCACGAGTACTCGCGGATTCTCGACTGGGGCCTGCGCCTGTGCTTCGTGCTGGTGCTGCCGTGTGCGCTGGCGCTGGGGATTCTGGCCGAGCCGTTGACCGTTTCGCTGTTCCAGTACGGCCAGTTCAGCGGTTTTGACGCAGCCATGACTCAGCGGGCGTTGATTGCCTATTCTGTCGGTCTGCTCGGGATTATCGTCATCAAGGTGTTGGCCCCAGGCTTTTATGCGCAACAGAACATCCGTACGCCGGTGAAAATCGCAATCTTCACTCTGGTGGTCACGCAGTTGTTCAACCTGGTGTTGATCGGGCCACTGGCCCATGCCGGTCTTGCACTGGCAATCAGTGCCGGTGCGTGCCTGAACGCCGGCCTGTTGTTCTATCAACTGCGCAAACAGCAGATGTATCAACCGCAGCCAGGCTGGTTGAAGTTCAGTTTGAAGTTGTTGCTCGCCGTGGCGGTGATGTCGGCGGTGCTATTGATCGGCATGCATTTCATGCCGGCGTGGGATCAGGGCCACATGCTGGAGCGCTTCCTGCGTCTGGGCGCGTTGGTGGTCGCCGGCGTAGTGGCGTATTTCGGCATGTTGCTGCTGCTCGGTTTCCGCCTGCGTGACTTCAATCGCAAGGCGTTGAGCTGAGGTTTCACCCTTGAAAGCCGGGCGCGGGCCGGCAGTTTTGTCGGCTCGTTCACTTTGGGTTACGGTGTTGCCTGTCGTCGGCCGTCGGGTGTGGTTATAATCGGCCACTTTATGAGCAAGAAGCGCGTTATGCAGCTGGTTCGAGGCCTTCACAACTTGCGCCCCCAGCATCGGGGCTGCGTCGCCACTATTGGCAACTTTGACGGTGTTCACCGTGGTCACCAGGCCATCCTGGCTCGACTGCGTGAGCGTGCGCTCGAGTTGGGCGTACCCAGCTGCGTGGTGATTTTCGAGCCGCAGCCACGGGAATTCTTTGCTCCGGAGACCGCGCCTGCGCGTCTGGCCCGGTTGCGCGACAAGCTGCAACTGCTGGCCGCTGAAGGTGTCGACCGGGTCTTGTGCCTGGCCTTCAACCAGCGCTTGAGCAAACTCAGCGCCAGTGAATTCGTCGATACGATTCTGGTGGATGGCCTGGGTGTGCAGCATCTGGAGGTCGGCGACGATTTCCGCTTCGGTTGCGACCGCCTCGGCGATTTCGATTTTCTGCTGCAGGCCGGGCAGGTTCACGGTTTTACCGTGGAAGCCGCGCAAACCGTCGAGCTGGACGGCATTCGTGTCAGCAGCACCCAGGTGCGCAACGCGTTGGCCGCCACCGATTTTGCCCTGGCTGAACGCTTGCTTGGCCGCCCGTACCGGATAGCCGGTCGCGTGCTGCATGGCCAGAAACTGGCCCGCCAGCTGGGTACGCCCACGGCGAACATACAACTCAAGCGCCGTCGCGTGCCGTTTACCGGTGTTTATCTGGTCGACGTCGACATCGACGGCAAGACCTGGCCCGGCGTCGCCAATATCGGCGTGCGGCCCACGGTGCAAGGTGATGGCAAGGCCCACCTTGAAGTACATCTTTTGGATTTTGCCGGCGATCTGTATGACCGGCGTTTGACGGTGGTTTTCCACCAGAAGCTGCGTGAAGAGCAGCGTTTCGCCTCCCTGGAGGCATTGAAAACGGCGATCAGCGCGGATGTCGCCGCCGCCCGTGCACTAGCCGCACCTAGCGCCCATCGCTAATGAAGAGCCTTAAATGACCGACTATAAAGCCACGCTAAACCTTCCGGACACCGCCTTCCCAATGAAGGCCGGCCTGCCACAGCGCGAACCGCAGATCCTGCAGCGCTGGGACAGTATTGGCCTGTACGGAAAGTTGCGCGAGATTGGCAAGGATCGTCCGAAGTTCGTCCTGCACGACGGCCCTCCGTACGCCAACGGTACGATCCACATCGGTCACGCACTGAACAAGATTCTCAAGGACATGATCATCCGCTCGAAGACCCTGTCGGGCTTCGACGCGCCGTATGTTCCAGGTTGGGACTGCCACGGCCTGCCGATCGAGCACAAGGTTGAAGTGACCCACGGCAAGAACCTGGGCGCGGACAAGACCCGCGAACTGTGCCGTGCCTACGCCACCGAGCAGATCGAAGGGCAGAAGACCGAATTCATCCGTCTCGGCGTGCTGGGCGACTTCGCCAACCCGTACAAGACCATGGACTTCAAGAACGAGGCCGGTGAAATCCGTGCCCTCGCCGAAATCGTCAAGGGCGGTTTCGTGTTCAAGGGCCTGAAGCCTGTGAACTGGTGCTTCGACTGCGGTTCGGCCCTGGCCGAAGCGGAAGTCGAGTACGAGAACAAGAAGTCTTCGACCATCGACGTCGCGTTCCCGATCGCTGACGAAGCCAAACTGGCTGCCGCGTTCGGTCTGGCATCGCTGGGCAAACCTGCCTCGATCGTGATCTGGACCACCACCCCGTGGACCATCCCGGCCAACCAGGCGCTGAACGTTCACCCGGAATTCAACTACGCGCTGGTCGATATCGGCGACAAACTGCTGGTGCTGGCCGAAGAACTGGTCGAGTCCTGCCTGACCCGTTACGGCGTCGAAGGCACTGTATTGGCGACCGCTCCGGGTTCGGCGCTGGAACTGATCAATTTCCGTCACCCGTTCTACGACCGTCTGTCGCCAGTGTATCTGGCCGACTACGTGGAACTGGGCGCCGGCACCGGCGTGGTTCACTCCGCCCCGGCCTACGGTGTGGACGACTTCGTGACCTGCAAGAAATACGGCATGGTCAACGACGACATCCTCAACCCGGTACAGAGCAACGGCGTTTACGTGCCATCGCTGGAGTTCTTCGGCGGCCAGTTCATCTGGAAGGCCAACCCGGCCATCGTCGACAAACTGACCGAAGTCGGTGCGCTGCTGCACACCACCGTCATCGAACACAGCTACATGCACTGCTGGCGCCACAAGACCCCGCTGATCTACCGCGCCACCGCCCAGTGGTTCATCGGCATGGACAAGGAGCCGGTGTCCGGCGACACCCTGCGCCAGCGCTCGCTCAAAGCCATCGAAGACACCAAATTCGTTCCGGCCTGGGGTC
The DNA here is from genome assembly GCF_040760005.1 of Pseudomonas sp. stari2. Classification (NCBI taxonomy): domain Bacteria; kingdom Pseudomonadati; phylum Pseudomonadota; class Gammaproteobacteria; order Pseudomonadales; family Pseudomonadaceae; genus Pseudomonas; species Pseudomonas sp. Stari2. The sequence goes on along the minus strand of NZ_CP099760.1, from coordinate 5,595,276 downwards.
AGGCGCGTCTGCACTCGATGATCGCCAACCGTCCGGACTGGTGCATCTCCCGTCAGCGCAACTGGGGCGTGCCGATCCCGTTTTTCCTGAACAAGGAAAGCGGCGAGCTGCACCCACGCACCGTCGAGCTGATGGAAGAAGTTGCCAAGCGCGTCGAAGTCGAAGGCATCGAGGCCTGGTTCAAGCTCGACGCCGCCGATCTGCTGGGCGATGAAGCGCCGCAGTACGACAAGATCAGCGACACCCTCGACGTCTGGTTCGACTCGGGCACCACGCACTGGCACGTCCTGCGCGGTTCGCACCCGATGGGCCACGAGACCGGCCCGCGCGCCGACCTGTACCTGGAAGGTTCCGACCAGCACCGTGGCTGGTTCCACTCGTCCCTGCTGACCGGTTGCGCCATCGACAACCACGCGCCGTACCGCGAACTGCTGACCCACGGTTTCACCGTGGACGAGTCCGGCCGCAAGATGTCCAAGTCCCTGGGCAACGTGATCGCGCCGCAGAAAGTCAACGACACCCTGGGCGCCGACATCATGCGTCTGTGGGTCGCTTCGACCGACTATTCCGGCGAAATGGCCGTGTCCGAGCAGATCCTGCAACGCAGTGCGGATGCCTATCGTCGTATCCGTAACACCGCGCGCTTCCTGCTTTCCAACCTGACCGGTTTCAACCCGGCCACCGACCTGCTGCCGGCCGAAGACATGCTGGCACTGGATCGCTGGGCGGTGGATCGCACCCTGCTGCTGCAACGTGAGCTGCAAGAGCACTACGGCGAATACCGTTTCTGGAACGTCTACTCGAAGATCCACAACTTCTGCGTGCAGGAGCTGGGTGGTTTCTACCTCGACATCATCAAGGACCGCCAGTACACCACCGGCGCCGACAGCAAGGCCCGTCGTTCGTGCCAGACTGCGCTGTTCCACATCTCCGAAGCGCTGGTGCGCTGGATCGCGCCGATCCTGGCCTTCACCGCCGACGAGCTGTGGCAATACCTGCCGGGCGAGCGCAACGAATCGGTGATGCTCAACACCTGGTACGAAGGCCTGACCGAGTTGCCGGAAGGCTTCGAACTGGGTCGCGAGTACTGGGATCGCATCATGGACGTGAAGGTGGCGGTCAACAAAGAAATGGAAATCCAGCGCGCGGCCAAGGCCGTCGGTGGCAACCTGCAAGCCGAAGTGACGCTGTACGCCGAAGACGCCCTGAGCGCCGATCTGGCCAAGCTGAGCAACGAGCTGCGCTTTGTACTGATCACCTCGACCGCCAGTGTTGCGCCGTTCGTGCAGGCTCCGGCCGAAGCTGTGGCCACCGAAGTCAGCGGCCTGAAGCTGAAGATCGTCAAATCCGCCTTCCCGAAATGCGCCCGTTGCTGGCACTGCCGTGAAGACGTCGGCGTGAACCCGGAGCATCCGGAAATCTGCGGCCGTTGCGTGGACAACATCGATGGCGCCGGCGAGGTTCGTCACTATGCCTAATGCCGTTGGCCGTTTCGGACGGCTGAGCTGGCTCTGGTTGAGCTTGCTGGTTCTGGTCATCGACCAGGCCAGCAAGTTCTACTTTGAAGGCAAGCTCGAGATGTACCAGCAGATCGTGATCATTCCCGATTACTTCAGCTGGACCCTGGCCTACAACACCGGTGCGGCATTCAGCTTCCTGGCTGACAGTTCCGGCTGGCAGCGCTGGCTGTTCGCCCTGATCGCGGTGGTGGTCAGTGCGGTGCTGGTAGTCTGGCTCAAGCGCCTGGGCCGCAATGAAACCTGGCTGGCCATCGCGCTGGCGCTGGTGCTGGGCGGCGCGCTGGGCAATCTGTATGACCGCATTGCCCTCGGCCATGTGATCGACTTCATTCTGGTGCACTGGCAGAACCGCTGGTACTTCCCGGCGTTCAACTTTGCCGACAGCGCCATCACCGTTGGCGCGGTGATGCTGGCACTGGACATGTTCAAAAGTAAAAAAACCGGAGAAACCGTTCATGACTGAACAGGTATTGGCTGAGCAACGCATCGGCCAGAACACGGAAGTCACCTTGCACTTTGCATTGCGCCTGGAGAACGGCGACACGGTCGACAGCACTTTCGACAAGGCCCCGGCGACCTTCAAGGTCGGCGACGGCAACCTGCTGCCGGGTTTCGAGGCGGCGCTGTTCGGCTTCAAGGCGGGTGACAAGCGCACCCTGATCATTGAACCGGAAAACGCATTCGGCCAGCCGAACCCGCAGAACGTGCAAGTCATTCCACGTTCACAGTTTGCGGACATGGAGCTGTCGCCAGGTTTGCTGGTGATCTTCAACGATGCGGCAAATACTGAGCTGCCGGGTGTGGTGAAAGAGTTCGATGACGCGCAAGTGACCGTCGACTTCAACCACCCGCTGGCCGGCAAGACGCTGACCTTTGACGTGGAAATCTTCTCCGTCAAAGCGTTGTAAACGCTGTTCTGCAGGGGCTGGACCGGCCCCTGCATTGATCTGAATTTTCGCGCGCAAGACACGAGGCACAGCATGCAAATCAAACTCGCCAACCCCCGTGGCTTCTGCGCCGGCGTGGACCGGGCGATCGAAATCGTCAACCGCGCCCTGGAAGTCTTCGGGCCGCCAATCTATGTGCGTCATGAAGTGGTGCACAACAAGTTTGTCGTCGAGGACCTGCGCAGTCGTGGCGCGATCTTCGTCGAAGAGCTGGATCAGGTGCCGGACGACGTCATCGTGATCTTCAGTGCCCATGGCGTCTCGCAAGCCGTGCGTACCGAAGCCGCCGGCCGTGGCCTGAAAGTGTTCGACGCCACCTGCCCGCTGGTGACCAAGGTGCACATCGAGGTCGCCAAATACAGCCGCGACGGCCGCGAATGCATCCTGATCGGCCACGCCGGTCACCCGGAAGTCGAAGGCACCATGGGCCAGTACGACGCCAGCAATGGCGGTGCGATCTACCTCGTCGAAGACGAGAAAGATGTCGCCGAACTGCAGGTGCACAACCCTGAAAAACTGGCCTTCGTCACCCAGACTACGCTGTCGATGGACGACACCAGCCGGGTCATCGACGCCTTGCGCACGCGTTTTCCTGCCATCGGTGGCCCACGCAAGGACGACATCTGCTACGCCACGCAGAACCGTCAGGACGCGGTCAAGCAACTGGCCGATGAGTGTGACGTGGTGCTGGTGGTCGGCAGCCCGAACAGCTCCAACTCCAACCGCCTGCGTGAGCTGGCCGAACGCATGGCCACGCCGGCGTACCTGATCGACGGTGCCGAAGACCTGCAAAAGAGCTGGTTCGATGGCGTCGAGCGTATCGGCATCACCGCTGGGGCTTCCGCGCCGGAAGTGCTGGTGCGCGGCGTGATCCAGCAATTGCAGGCCTGGGGCGCCACCGGTGCCGACGAGTTGGCCGGGCGTGAAGAGAACATCACCTTCTCGATGCCTAAAGAGCTGCGCGTGCGCTCGATCTGACCGCTTTATCCTTTCGACAGAGCGCCTGTTCAGCCTTTTCGCTGGCCAGGCGCACGCGACCGGTCGCCGCCAGTACCAATTGAAGCTGGCTGACCGGTTCGCGGGTCGAACAGATATGTAGTTTCCCTGCCTGAAACGCCCGCCCGGGCATCAGCGGTTGCCCCAGACTGCTGAACCGTATGTACCGACTGACGAACCAGTTACCGACAATCGGGATTCGACCATCACTGGCATGCTCGACCAGCAGTGGGTTGTTGCTGTCCTCCGCTCCTTTGCCACTGACGTCCAGAATGATCCGCCAACCCTGGCTCCAGTCTCCGTCGATGCCATGAATCACTACGCTCTGATTACGTGTGATGGCCTGGCTGCGGGCATTGCGGATTCCGCTGATCAGCGATTCTGCGACCTGTTGCCGGTGGTTCGACTCCGCCAGCGTGGAGAGCGCCGGACTGACCAGTGACAGAACAATTGCGCCGATCGCCAGTCCCATGAGCAGTTCGACCAGGCTGAATCCCTGTTGCGGCATGAGCATTTCCTCCTTGAAGCAGGGTGTCCGATGCGATCCGTGCGCCGGGCAGGGCAAATCAACCGACGCAAGCCGGCCGAATGTTCTAGGTTTACAGGGCAGGTATAGCCGACGGCAACGGAGGGCATCGATGGATCATCGTACAAAAGGTTTCACGCTGATCGAGCTGCTGGTGGCGGTCGCATTGGTTGTGATCCTGATCACGATGGCTGTCCCGGCGTTTACCCGATCGATCCAGGGCAGCAAGGCCGACACCGAAGTCGGCGACCTGCAGCGGGCACTCAACTATGCGCGACTGGAAGCCATCGATCGCGGGACCACCATCCGGTTGCGGCCGACGGCCGGGGGCGGCGTCTGGACCGGCGAATTGTCGGTCTACGACAGTACTGGCACTTCGGCCAATGTATTGCGGGTTGTTCCAGCGATGAGCAGTGGTGCGACTCTGACGCTAACCTCAGGAGTGACCGCACTGGATTTCAACAATCTGGGTGGCCTGGCAGCACCGTCCACGGCGGTGGTGTTCAGTTACACGCTGGGAACGCAAAGCAGGACGCTGAACGTGTGTCTGAACGGACGAATTCAATCGGGTGGAAGCTGCGGATGAGGGCAGGGAGCACAGTTGCACAGGAAGGCATGTCGCTGATCGAAGTTCTGGTCGCATTGCTGATTCTGACGGTCGGGTTGCTGGGGGCCGCGGCGGTTCAGCTCAATGCGCTGAAATACACCGACAGTTCGCGCATGACCAGTCAGGCGAGCTTCATCGCCTACGACATGATGGACCGCATCCGCGCCAACTCTGGCGCCGACTACACCGTCACGCCGCCGACCTCGGGCAACCTGAGCGTTACGCGGGATCAGGACCTCTACGACTTCACCACCAACATCGTCAATTTCGGCGGTCCGAGCGCCACCGGCAGCATTACCCTCAACCAGCGGGTGTACACCATCACCATCAACTGGAGCGACTCACGGGCCGCCAACACCGCGAGCGCCCCGCGCAGCTTTGTCCTGACCAGCCGGGTCGCGGTCGATCCAGTGGCTACGCCATGAAGCGGCATAACCAGGGTTTCGGCCTGATCGAAATGCTCATCGCTTTGGCGCTGGGGCTGATCATCGTGCTGGGCGTCGTACAAACCTTTATTGCGGCGAAGAACACTTACGTTAGTCAGAACACCTCTGCTGCCATGCAGGAAGATGCGCGGTTCGTGTTGAGCAAGATGATTCAGGAATTGCGCATGGTCGGGATGTTCGGCTGCCTCGGGACCATTACCGACGCCAGCACCGGCGGCGATTTCAATGCTGCGCAGATCACGCCGATCAGTTGGGACAACACCAATCTCAAACTGACATTGGTCACCGCCGACATCGGTGCTGCGGGCGGGACGCCGACCTGGACCGTGGTGTCCGACTGCCGCAACAGTTCAACGGCTTATACGGGCGTGCGAGCACCGGCGACAGGGCAAGTCGCGTTTCCGATCCGTCGTCTGGTCTACAGCTTCAGCAACAACCAGATCCTGATGGGTACTGGGAGCGGTACGCCGACTCAGCAGGTGCTGGTGAGCAACGTCAGTGCGTTCACCGTCCTGTTTGGCCTGGCCGGCACCGCGACCGATGTGGCCGCCTCGACCTACAGCAGCAACCCCGGCGATCCTGCGCGCATCCGCAGCGTACGCCTGAGTCTGACCCTCACCGATCCGAACAATCGGGTCGCCAATCAAACCTTCAACGTGGTTGCCGCGCTGCGCAACCGCTTGCAGTGAGGGCCGGTCGATGAATATTTCTCTTCATCAGCGACGAAGCCAGCGCGGCATGGTGTTGCTGGTCAGCCTGGTATTTCTGTTGCTGCTGACCATGATCGGTCTCTCCTCGATGCAAAGCGCCAACCTGCAGGAAAAAATGGCCGGCAGCGTGAGCCTGCGCAACCAGTCGTTCCAGACTGCCGAGGCGGTGCTGCGTATCGGCGAGAGCGCAGTGCAACTGGACAGTTATTCGCTGGCTGTGTGTGCCAGCACCACGCAATGCGCACCGCCGGCAGAGTCATCGGTGGTCAGCGCGGCGGGACTCAATTCCACGTCGGGTGTTACCTGGATTGCCGCCGGTAACGGTTTCTACGGGGTGCAGAACATTGGCACCACCCTGACGGCGGTGAACGTACCGAGCAATACCTCGGCGACGCTGTACCGGGTCACGGCCGTCGGTATCGTCGGCAGCTCACGCAGTGTGGTGGAGAGCGTCTATGCGAAGTATTGAGCGGCGTTCTGGTTGGTGGGCCGGGCTCATGGGGCTGTTATTGGGCCTGTATCTGGCGGCGCCGGCGTATGCCTTCACCCCGTCTGACTCGCCACTGTTGAGCGCGGCGGCTGTACCGCCGAATGTCATGCTGTTGATCGATGATTCGGGAAGCATGAACAGCATCATTTACGCCGCCGGGTTTGATCCGACGGTGACCCGAACGCCGGCCCGACAGTGCAACGCGGTGCTTGGTTTGTGCCTGTCTTCGACGGCTATCACCGGTGACCCGGTGTTTCTGTCGAGCCTGCCGACCTCCGGCTGTTCCGGCGGTGCCTATGCGTTCTACAACAACAGCCTGACGCCGTTGTGTCTGAAACTGCCGGACCCCGTAGGCGGCGGAAACACCCGTTACTACGGGGATTACATCGCCTACGTGGTCGGCCTTGCCATCAATAACGGCACCCGCGACTTCACCACCGGGGCCATTCCCAACGACTACCGGATCAACGTGGCGCGCAACGTATCCACGGCGCTGGTGAGCAGCAACCGCAACCTGCGCATAGGCCTGTCGACATTCAACCCGGCCACCAACAACAACCCGGGCAATGGCGGGTATATCGCCCGCTCCATCAGTGACCTGGCGCCGGTCAGCGGCAGCGTGACTCAAGCCCAGGCCGACAGTAACTACAACGCACTGATTTCGGCGATCAGCGGCTTGAGCGCCGTGGCCAATACGCCATTGGCGGAAACCTATTATGAAATCACCCGCTACATGCGCGGAATGGCACCGTATTACAACAACACGCCAAACACCTACACCAGCCCGATCCAGTACCGCTGCCAGAAAAACTACGGGGTGGTGATTACCGACGGCCTGCCGACCTACGACCGCACGTTCCCTACCAACGACCCGCTGGGCGGCAGCCGATTGCCGAACTGGGACGGCATCAACAATGACGGCAACAACCTCAACGGTGACAACGAGGGCGATACGCTGTACCTGGACGACATCGCCAAATTTGCCTTCGACATCGACATGCGTTCGACCGGCACCGATGCGGCTGGCAAGAGCTGGAACGCGGTGGATTTCCCCAAGCAGAACATGAACACCTATACCGTCGGCTTCACCGCCGATAACGATATGCTGTCGGACGCGTCGGCGTATGGACAGGGCAGGTATTACCAGGCCACCGACAGCGCCGGCCTCAACACAGCATTGTCGGCGGCACTGAGTGACATCACTTCCAAGGCGGGCTCCGGCGGTAGCGGTGTCACCAGCGGCACCACGCTGGCGAGCGGCAGCAGTTATTTTCAGACCAGTTACGATCCCAGGGACTGGCGCGGCACCATCAAATCATTCGGATTTACCTCGGCCGGGACGGTGAATACCTCAACGGTGCTATGGACAACCGACACGGCCATCGTTCCCGGCGCTGCAACGCCGACCTACCAATCATGGAATAGCGCGAACAACGCGGCAGTCACCCTGGCCTACGGCAACTTTTCGGCAACCCAGCAGACTTCGCTCAGCCAGAGCCTGCCCACCGGCATCAGTGGCAGCGATCTGGTGGAATGGAGCAAAGGTACCAACAAGACCGGGCTCAAGGTGCGCAGCGTGCTGCTGGGCGACATCATCAACTCGCCGCTGGTGCTGGCCTCGCCCTCCGACAAGACCGCCTCCGACCTGTCGGGCGACACCACCTACACCAGCTACCTGACCACCAAGGCTGCGAACATGAATGCCAACCTGGTGGTGAACGGCAACGACGGTTTCGTCAGCGTCATTAACCCGGCCAACGGCACCCGGCGTTACGCCTACATGCCGTCGAGCGTGCTGCCGTCGTTGCGATTGATCGCCGACCCCAACTACATCAACGGCGTCAGCCACAAATTTCTGGTGGACGGGCAGGTCGGTGTCTATGACGCACAGTTCGGCACAGCCTGGAAAACCCTGGCCATCGGCGGCACCGGGGCCGGTGGCAAGACGTTCTATGCATTGCAGTTGTTCGACGCCTCGGCGGGGAACATTCTCAATGCGCTGTGGGAAGTGAGTGCACCGGCCACTGCCAACACTGCGAACGCGTTCAATGATCTGGGTTATGCCTACGCCCGTCCGGAAGTGGCACGCTTGGCCGATGGGCGCTGGGCGGCTTTCATCGCCAATGGCTACGGCAGCAACTCGGGGGTAGCGGCGTTGTATGTGCTGGATGTGCGCGACGGTTCGCTGATCAAGAAAATCGTCATCGACAGTACCGAAACCACCAACGGACTGTCGTCGGTGAAGCTCAAGGTCAATTCGCAGAACGTGGTGCAGGCTGCGTACGGCGGGGATTTGAAGGGACGCCTGTGGAAATTCGACCTGAGCGCGACCACGACCGACAGCTGGGGCATGGCGTTTTCCGGCAAGCCGCTGTTCACGACGGTGGGCGGCGCGACTCAACCGATCACCGCGCAACCGCTGCTGGCGGATAATTCATTGGGGGGCAAACAGATTTTCGTCGGTACCGGCAAATTCAACGAAACCTCCGACAAGACCAACAAGGATCTGCAGGCGTTCTATTCGGTGTGGGATGCCGATGGCGGCACGGGGCAACTGACGGTCAGCAGTTTGCAGGCCCAGGCCATAACGGGCGTGTTCTCGGGCAGTTCAGGGCAATTCATTACCACGACTCAGAACGACACCACTTATCCTGCGGAGAAGGGCTGGTATCTGCCGCTGGTGTACAACAACGTATTGACCGGCGAGCGGGTAATCAATCAGGCCAGTCTGGTGCTGGGGCGCATCGTGTTCACCACGGCCAGTGTCGATACCACCGACCCGTGCTCCAGCTTCGGTACCGGCAAACTGGTCGAACTCGATGCGTTCAGCGGTAAGATGCTCAACTATGCGGTGCTCGACACCAACGCCGACGGCGTGGTCGACACCAATGACACGATTTCCAGCGGCGTGGTGTTCAGCGGCGGCATTCCGACCCTGAACGCCATCGTCAACGGCGCAACGCGCAAGATCGTGAACGATTCCAGTGGCGGTATCACCACCCTGGTGGAAAAGTCCGGCGGCGGCAGCCGTCGTATCATATGGCGACAAATACAGTAAGCGAGAGTTGAGGCATGCGCAGATCCATCCGAGGATTCACCCTGATCGAAATCATGATTGTGATTGCGATTATCGGGATCATCATCACCATTGCCGCACCGAGCTATACCGAATACCTGAAAAAGGGCCGCCGCGCCGAAGTGGTATCGCTGCTGTCGGAGCAGGCGCAGACTCTCGAGCGCTTCTACACCCGCAACAATGTTTACACCGGTGTCACCGGACTCAGCACGGGCAATGATTTCTACACCATCACCCCGACCATCGCTGACCAGACTTACCTGCTGACCGCGACCCGCAAGGCCGGCACGACCATGGCCGGCGACAAGTGCGGGGACTTCACCCTCACCAACACCGGTGTGCGCAGCATGATCAACGCGACTGCCGGGCTTGCCACCAAGGATTGCTGGGGCCGCTGAGCCGCGTTCATTCGGGTGCCTTTTGCGCCCGCTGTCTTTTTTACGGTTGGAACAAACATGACCAGGCAACAGCAAGTGGTGATTGTCGGTGGCGGGGTGATTGGCCTGCTGACCGCGTACAACCTCGCCTCCGAGGTGCGCAGCGTGGTGCTGCTGGATCGCTCGAACCTTGGCCAGGAATCGTCCTGGGCCGGTGGCGGCATCGTTTCTCCGTTGTATCCGTGGCGCTATAGCCCGGCCGTCACGGCGCTGGCGCACTGGTCGCAGGACTTTTATCCACAGCTGGGTGAGCGATTGTTTGCCGACACCGGCGTCGATCCTGAAGTCCATACCACCGGCCTGTACTGGCTGGATCTGGACGACGAAGCCGAAGCGCTGGCCTGGGCCGAGCGGGAAAACCGTCCGCTGCGGGCTGTGGATATCTCTGCGGCCCATGATGCGGTGCCGGTACTCGGCGGCGGTTTCTCCCGGGCGATCTACATGGCCGACGTGGCCAACGTACGCAACCCGAGGCTGGTGAAGTCGCTGAAAGCCGCGTTGCAGGCATTGCCGAACGTGACGATTCACGAGCAGTGCGAGGTCAGCGGGTTTGTCCGGGAGGGCGAGAAGGTTGTCGGTGTGCAAACCTCGAAAGGCGTGATCAACGGCGATCAGGTGGTGCTGACGGCGGGGGCGTGGAGCGGCGAGCTGCTCAAGACGCTGAATCTGTCGCTGCCGGTGGAGCCGGTCAAAGGCCAGATGATTCTCTACAAGTGCGCGGCGAACTTCCTGCCAAGCATGGTGCTGGCCAAGGGGCGTTATGCAATTCCGCGTCGCGACGGGCACATCCTGATCGGTAGTACGCTGGAGCATGAAGGTTTCGACAAGACCCCGACCGAAAATGCTCTGGAAAGCCTGAAAGCGTCGGCCGTGGAGTTGCTGCCAGCGCTGGCTGATGCCGAAGTGGTGGGACACTGGGCCGGGTTGCGTCCCGGCTCGCCGGAGGGCATTCCCTATATCGGCCGGGTGCCAGGCTTCGATGGTTTGTGGCTCAACTGCGGGCATTACCGCAACGGACTGGTGCTGGCACCTGCCTCCTGTCAGCTGTTTGCCGATGTGATGCTGGGGCGGGCGCCGATCATCGATCCGGCGCCGTATGCTCCGGCCGGGCGTATTTAATCCAGGCCGAGCTTCTTGAGCCTGTATCGCATCGAACGAAATGACAGATTCAACCGCTGGGCCGCTGCGGTACGGTTCCAGCGGGTTTCCTCCAGCGCCTGCAGGATCAGTTTGCGCTCGACGTTTTCCAGATAGTCTTCCAGGTTGTCGATCTGCGTGAGATCGGCGATGCCGCCCTCGGCCGCACAGTTGCCTTCACTCAGGCGCAGGTCGTCGGCTTCAATCATGCGGTTTTCGCACAACGTGTGCGCGCGTTCGAGGACGTTCTCGAGTTCACGGACATTCCCCGGGAAGCGATAGTTCTTCAAGGCCTCGAGCGCTTGTGGATGCAGGCGGGCAGAAGGCTGGCCAGTGCCGTGGGCCAGGCGCTTGAGCATATGGGAGGCCAGCGCTTCGATATCGTCACGGCGTTCACGCAGGGACGGAACCCGCAGTTCAATCACGTTCAGCCGGTAATACAGATCCTGCCGAAAGCGCTCGGCGGCGACTTCGGCGTCCAGGTCCTTGTGAGTGGCGCAGAGAATACGCACATTGACCACGGTTTCTTGCTGACCGCCGACGCTGCGTATGGCTTTTTCCTGAATAGCCCGCAGTAGCTTGACCTGCATCGACAGCGGCAAGTCCGCTACTTCATCGAGAAACAGCGTGCCGCCATGGGCAGCCTGAAACAGGCCCGGTTTGTCCTCCACCGCGCCGGTGAAACTGCCTTTGCGATGGCCGAAAAACTCGCTTTCCATCAACTCTGAAGGAATGGCCCCGCAGTTCACCGGCACGAACGGCTGGCTGGCGCGCGGGCCTTGCTCGTGGATCAGGCGGGCGACCAGTTCCTTGCCACTGCCGGACTCGCCGCTGATGTAGACCGGCGCCTGGCTGCGGGCCAGTTTGTCGATCTGTTTGCGCAGATCGCGCATCGGTTGTGAGTCGCCGAGCAGGCGCCGATCAATCGAGGTGCAGACGCCGCCGGTCGCGGGCATGCACAGTGCGGTGGCGACCAGCTCGCGCAGTCGGGTGAGGTCCACCGGTTTGGTCAGAAAGTCGAATGCGCCGGCTTTCAGGGCGTTGATCGCTGTTTCCAGGCTGCCATAGGCCGTGATCATCGCCACCGGTAATTGCGGGTAGCGATGCTGGATATGCTGCACCAGGTCCAGCCCGGTGCCGTCCGGCAGGCGCATGTCGGTCAGGCACAGGTCGAAGGTGTCGCGGTTCAGCAGTGCCTGGGCTTCGCCGAGGTTGCGTGCGCTGAACGTGTCGAGTTTCATCCGTCCCAGGGTGATTTCCAGGAGTTCGCGGATATCCGGTTCGTCGTCGACGATGAGGATTTTTTGCCGTGGGCTCGTGTTCAACTTTGTTTCCGTCCGTGAGCAAAGGTGATGCGAAAGCAGCCGCCGCCTTGGCGTGGTTTGAAGTCTAGGCGGGCCTGGTTGCTTTCGCACAGCTCACGGGACAGATAAAGCCCAAGGCCGGTGCCCTGGCTGCTGGTGGTGAAGAAAGGTTCGAACAGATGCGCCTGCTGATCCAGCGCCACGCCGGGGCCATTGTCCTGCACTTCGAGCACGGCCAGTTGGCTCTCGGGGTCGATGAACAGCCGGAGCCAGACCTGCGCCGGATCGTGCAGCAGGGCGCTGTGCCGCCAGCCGTTGCGCAACAGATTGTCGAGAATTTGCGTCAGTTGCCCCGGGTCCATCAGGGTCCGGAAATCCCCGGATTCGATGTTCAGATGAATCCGTTGGTGCTCGCTGGCCTGTTCGCGGCTTTCCTCGACGAAGTGCTCGAGCCATGGCTCGAGATCGAGTCGCTGCGGGGCGCTCTGCTGGCGGCGGGACAGTTGCAGGACGTTTTCAATGACTCGGTTCATGCGCTGGGAGTGATCCTGGATGATCTGCGTCAGACGCCGATCCGCATCGTCGAGTTCCTCGGATTCCCGCAGCAACTGTGCGGCATGACTGATGGCACCCAGCGGATTACGGATCTCGTGGGCGATGCCGGCGGTCAGGCGCCCAAGTGCGGCGAGTTTCAGTTGCTGGGCCTGTTGGGCGATTTGCGCGAGGTCTTCGAGAAACACCAGGGTCTGGCGGTTCGGGCTCTGCTCCAGGGCGATGAAGCTCGGTTGCAGTTCCAGGCCGTTGGCCGCGATTTTCAGGCTTTGAGGGCGCAGGGTGGGGTTGTTCAGCCACAGATTCAGGCGCTCGACCAGCGCGGTCGAATAGTTATCGATCAAATGGCCTTCAAGGGGCGACTGCGCCAGCAGGGTCCGGGCACTGTGGTTGGCCAGTTGCACCCGGCGTTGTTCATCGAGGACCAGAATGCCGGTGCGCATGCGTTGCAAGATCAAGGCGTTGAGGGCTTCGAGGCTGACCACTTCGCTGGCCCGTTGCTCGGCGAGGGTCTCGCTGACTTCGAGGCGGCGGATCAAGCCTTGCACCAGCAGCGCTCCGGCAAAACACAGGGCGCCGAGGGTGCCCGCCTGCAGGTATTCGTTGGCGCTCAGGGGATGGCTGAAGCTCAGCAGGAAGCTGAGACCGACAATGCCGAGTGCACCGATAGCCGCGATCAGCACGCCGATACGGCGTTTCAGTAATGTGTTGCTGATGGCTACCGAGACGATCAGCAGATTGCCGACCGGACTGGCCACGCCGCCGGCGGCGTAGAACAGCCCGCACAGCAGCAGGATGTCGACCAGGGCCAGTCCGAACAACTGGGCCGGGCGGCGGATGTTCTCCAGGAACACCACCAGCAGGATATTCAGCACCAGGTACAACCAGCTGCCATTGCGCAGCAGCTCGTCGTCGGCCGACGTCAACAGGCGGTTGTCCATGTTGCTGGAGATCAGCAGCACCAGGGTGATGCCGACGCTCAGACGGTAGAGGTGATAGAGGCGCAGCAGTCGCTGGGCCTGTTTGCGAGTGGCGTCGGTCGCCTCAGCGATCACTGGAACCGGGGCCTTGCTCGAGATGAGCCTGGCTGCAATACCACTGTTGACGAAGGCTCAGCGCGCGGTCGCGCGGCAGGTGCACGCCGCAATGGGCGCAACGCACCATGGGAGCGGCATCCTGTTCGCGGGGGGATTGCGTGGGGGCGACAGGCGCCTTGAATTTGCGCCAGAGCCAGACGGCGGCGGCGATCAGGGCGATCCAGAACAGTAAACGAAGCATGATGGGCGGCTTTTTGGCTGATGATCCGGCAGTTTAGCCAAGGTCTTGGCGGGCGCACAGCTCAATAAAACGCGGCAATAAAAAAGGGAGATCCGAGGATCTCCCTTTTTGGCATCACCGAAGTGATCAGTCGAACAGACCGAAGGTCAAGTAGCTGAAAATGGAGCGGTCGTTGTTGCTGGACTCCGGTTCCGGCGCTTCGATCACGTCGCCGTTCTCGTCTTTAGGCTTGAGCTCGTTCGGGATTGCGTCTTTCGCGTCCTGGAACTGCTTCTGCACGTCCTGGTTGGCGCGGGTCTCTCCCGGTGGCAGCGGCGGACGGGATTCGATAAGGCCCAGAGTAGCCTTGCTCAGCCACGAACGGTTGTCGGCCTCGGCGACCGACGGTACGAACTGACCGTCTTTCAGGCTCGGGTGGTTCGGGTAGTTGAGCTTCAGGGTTTCCAGGCTGGTGGCCGCCAGTTCGTCCAGGTGCAGACGCTGGTAGGCTTCGGTCATCACCGCCAGGCCGTCACCGACCGATGGGGTTTCCTGGAAGTTTTCCACTACGTAACGGCCACGGTTGGCGGCAGCTACGTAGGCCTGACGGGTCAGGTAGTAGTCGGCCACGTGGATTTCGTAGGCCGCCAACAGGTTGCGCAGGTAGATCATGCGCTGCTTGGCGTCCGGCGCGTAGCGGCTGTTCGGGTAGCGGCTGGTCAGCTGGGCGAACTCGTTGTAGGAGTCGCGGGCAGCGCCCGGGTCACGCTTGGTCATGTCCAGCGGCAGGAAGCGCGCCAGCAGGCCGACGTCCTGGTCGAACGAGGTCAGGCCCTTGAGGTAGTAGGCATAATCGACGTTCGGGTGCTGTGGGTGCAGACGAATGAAGCGCTCGGCGGCGGACTTTGCAGCTTCCGGCTCCGAGTTCTTGTAGTTCGCGTAAATCAGTTCAAGCTGTGCCTGATCTGCGTAACGACCGAACGGATAGCGCGACTCCAGAGCCTTCAGCTTGGCGGTGGCACTGGTGTAACTGTTGTTGTCCAGGTCCTTTTGAGCCTGCTGGTACAGCTCGGTTTCGCTCAGGTTTTCGTCTACGACTTCCTTCGATGAGCAAGCAGCGGTCAATGCGAGGATGGCGATCAGCAGCAGGTGTTTCACTTGCATGGCGGCTTGCGTCCCTATGACGGCCGCTGTCTTGGGCGGGGCCGTCCTGTTATGATGAGCGCCCCGTTGAAAAGCCCCGGGGCAAAAGACGCCGTATTTAACCACAAGCGCGCAGCCGAAACCAAAGGCTGTAGCCGACGCCCAGTCCGAGCATGTCCGATAAAATTGAACTTCGCGCAGAGGTGCCGTCCGAATTGGGCGGCCAACGCCTCGATCAAGTCGCCGCCCAACTCTTCGCAGAGCACTCCCGCTCGCGCCTTTCCGCCTGGATCAAAGAAGGTCGCCTGACTGTGGACGGGGCGGTCATCCGCCCGCGCGACATCGTTCATGGCGGTGCCGTCCTTGAACTGACCGCCGAGCAGGAGGCTCAGGGTGAATGGGTCGCCCAGGACATCGAGCTCGATATCGTCTATGAAGACGACGACATCCTGGTGATCAACAAGCCTGCGGGCCTGGTAGTGCACCCGGCTGCCGGCCACGCTGATGGCACCTTGCTCAACGCCTTGCTGCACCATGTGCCGGACATCATCAATGTCCCGCGTGCCGGCATCGTGCATCGTCTGGACAAGGACACCACCGGTCTGATGGTGGTGGCCAAGACCATCCAGGCGCAGACCAAACTGGTTGCCCAACTGCAAAGCCGCAGTGTCAGCCGGATCTATGAGTGCATCGTGATCGGCGTGGTAACGGCCGGCGGCAAGATCAACGCCCCGATCGGTCGCCACGGCCAGCAGCGCCAGCGCATGGCAGTCATGGAAGGCGGCAAGCCTGCCGTCAGCCACTATCGTGTGCTGGAGCGTTTCCGTTCTCACACCCACGTGCGGGTGAAGCTGGAAACCGGTCGTACCCATCAGATCCGCGTACACATGGCGCACATCAACTTCCCGTTGGTCGGAGACCCGGCGTACGGTGGTCGTTTCCGCATTCCGCCGGCGGCGAGCCAGACCATGGTCGAATCGCTGAAGCACTTCCCGCGTCAGGCGCTGCACGCACGGTTCCTCGAGCTGGATCACCCGACTACCGGTGAGCGCATGAGCTGGGAATCGCCGTTGCCGGAAGATCTGGTGTGGCTGCTGACCCTGCTCAAGCAGGATCGCGAGGCATTCGTCGGATGAACTGGCTGACGCCGGACTGGCCCGCGCCGGCCAGCGTCAAGGCCTGTGTCACCACCCGCGAGGGCGGCGTCAGCGAGGCGCCGTTCGACAGCCTCAACCTGGGCGATCACGTCGATGACCGCCCGGAGGCCGTCGCCGAAAACCGTCGGCGCCTGACCGAACACTTCTCCATAAAGCCTGCCTGGTTGCAGCAAGTGCACGGGATTGCCGTGGCGCATGCCGATCCGTCGGTGGTGGCCACGGCGGATGCCAGCTGGACGGCAACACCGGGTATCGCTTGTGCAGCGATGACTGCCGATTGCCTGCCGGCGCTTTTCTGCGATCGTGCCGGTACTCGCGTGGCAGCGGCGCACGCGGGGTGGCGTGGTTTGGCGGCTGGCGTGCTGGAAGCCACGCTGGACAGTCTGGATGTTGCCGCTGAGGACGTACTGGTCTGGCTCGGCCCGGCCATCGGTCCGCAAGCCTTCGAAGTCGGTCCGGAAGTCCGGGAAGTCTTCATCAATCAATTGCCCGAAGCCGCGACAGCCTTTGTCCCGAGCCACAATGCCGGCAAGTTCATGGCCGACATCTATAAGCTGGCGCGACTGCGTCTGGCGGTTCGCGGTGTCACGGCTGTTTATGGTGGCGGTTTCTGTACCGTGACCGATCCGCGCTTCTTCTCTTATCGCCGTGCATCGCGCACTGGTCGCTTCGCCTCCCTCGTTTGGCTCGAGTCGCCCGACGCCCGCTAAGCTTGTCTGATCTGCATCAACTCCCTGACGCTTGAATCTTCCAGAATCGACCGCATCTATAGCGGTATCTGGCAGGTTTCTTTATTCAGGATGGTTTTTTAGGTCCGGCCTGCTCAAAAGGAAGGTGACCCATGCGTATAGACCGTTTAACCAGCAAATTACAGTTGGCGTTGTCCGATGCCCAATCCTTGGCTGTCGGCCACGATCATCCGGCCATCGAGCCGGCGCATTTGATGCAAGCGATGCTTGAACAGCAGGGTGGTTCGATCAAACCCCTGTTGATGCAGGTGGGCTTCGACGTCAACAGCTTGCGTAAAGAGCTGACCAAAGAGCTCGATCAATTACCGAAAATCCAGAATCCGACCGGCGACGTCAACATGTCGCAGGACTTGGCGCGTCTGCTCAACCAGGCCGATCGTCTGGCACAGCAGAAGGGCGACCAGTTTATTTCCAGCGAGTTGGTGCTGCTCGCCGCGATGGACGAGAACAGCAAGCTCGGCAAGTTGCTGCTCGGCCAGGGCGTGAGCAAAAAGGCCCTGGAAAACGCGATCAACAATCTGCGCGGTGGCGAAGCCGTTAACGACGCCAACCACGAAGAGTCGCGTCAGGCACTGGATAAATACACCGTCGACCTGACCAAGCGCGCCGAAGACGGCAAGCTCGATCCGGTGATCGGCCGTGACGATGAAATCCGTCGCACCATTCAGGTCCTGCAACGCCGGACCAAGAACAACCCGGTGCTGATCGGCGAGCCTGGCGTGGGTAAAACCGCGATTGCCGAAGGTCTGGCCCAGCGCATCATCAACGGTGAAGTGCCGGATGGGCTGCGTGGCAAGCGCCTGCTGTCTCTGGATATGGGTGCTCTGATTGCCGGTGCCAAGTATCGCGGCGAGTTCGAAGAGCGCCTGAAAGCATTGCTCAACGAGCTGTCGAAGCAGGAAGGGCAGATCATTCTGTTCATCGACGAACTGCACACCATGGTCGGCGCCGGCAAGGGCGAAGGTTCGATGGACGCTGGCAACATGCTCAAACCGGCCTTGGCCCGTGGCGAGCTGCATTGCGTCGGTGCGACCACGCTCAACGAGTACCGCCAATATATAGAGAAGGACGCGGCCCTCGAGCGGCGCTTCCAGAAAGTGCTGGTGGACGAGCCGAGCGAAGAAGACACCATCGCTATCCTGCGTGGCCTCAAGGAACGTTACGAGGTTCACCACAAAGTGGCGATCACCGACGGTGCGATCATTGCGGCAGCCAAGCTCAGCCATCGTTACATCACTGACCGGCAGTTGCCGGACAAGGCGATCGACCTGATTGACGAAGCCGCAAGCCGCATCCGTATGGAGATCGACTCCAAGCCGGAAGTGCTGGATCGTCTGGAGCGTCGCCTGATTCAACTGAAAGTCGAATCCCAGGCACTGAAGAAAGAAAGCGACGACGCGGCGAAGAAGCGCCTGGAGAAACTCCAGGAAGAAATCGACCGGCACGAGCGTGAGTACTCGGATCTGGAAGAAATCTGGAACTCGGAAAAAGCCGAGGTGCAGGGTTCTGCGCAGATTCAGCAGAAGATCGAACAGTCCCGTCAGGAACTGGAAGCCGCGCGCCGCAAAGGCGACCTGAACCGCATGGCCGAGTTGCAGTACGGGGTGATCCCGGATCTGGAACGCAGTCTGCAAATGGTCGACCAGCACGGCAAGAGCGAGAACCAGTTGCTGCGCAGCAAGGTGACCGAAGAGGAAATCGCCGAAGTCGTTTCGAAGTGGACCGGCATTCCCGTGTCGAAAATGCTCGAAGGCGAGCGCGACAAGCTGATGAAGATGGAAAGCCTGTTGCACCAGCGTGTGATCGGCCAGGACGAAGCAGTGGTCGCAGTGGCCAATGCGGTGCGGCGTTCCCGTGCCGGGTTGTCCGACCCGAATCGCCCGAGCGGCTCGTTCATGTTCCTCGGCCCGACCGGTGTCGGTAAAACCGAGCTGTGCAAGGCGCTGGCCGAATTCCTCTTTGATACTGAAGAGGCGATGGTGCGGATCGATATGTCCGAGTTCATGGAGAAACATTCCGTGGCACGGCTGATCGGTGCACCACCGGGCTACGTCGGTTATGAAGAGGGCGGTTACCTGACCGAAGCGGTACGGCGCAAGCCTTACTCGGTGATCCTGCTGGACGAAGTCGAGAAGGCGCACCCGGACGTGTTCAACATCCTGCTGCAAGTGCTCGAGGATGGGCGTCTGACCGACAGCCACGGCCGTACGGTGGATTTCCGCAATACCGTGATCGTCATGACCTCAAACCTCGGTTCGATGCAGATCCAGGAACTGGTCGGTGACCGTGAAGCGCAACGTGCAGCGGTGATGGATGCGATTTCCACCCACTTCCGTCCGGAGTTCATCAACCGGGTCGACGAAGTGGTGATCTTCGAGCCTCTGGCGCGGGATCAGATTGCGGGCATTACCGAGATCCAGCTGGGTCGTCTGCGCAGTCGTCTGGCCGAGCGCGAGCTGAAGCTGGAACTGAGTCCGGAGGCGATGGACAAGCTGATTGCCGTCGGCTACGACCCGGTCTACGGTGCACGGCCGCTGAAACGGGCGATCCAGCGCTGGATCGAGAACCCGTTGGCGCAGTTGATCCTGTCGGGACGCTTCATGCCCGGGGAGACCGCGACCGGCGTCGTGGAGAACGACGAGATCACGTTCAACTGACACCTCAGGGTGTTGAACTAAGCAAGGCCTCGCAATGCGAGGCCTTTTTTTTCGTTAGGCTGTTGAACTCAAAGGAAAAGGCTTGTAAAGTGCGCCCCGCAGTCAGTCACCAACACGGTTTCAGCTCACTGGGCAGAAATCTGAAATAAGTTGCAAATCATTAACTTGAAAGCAATTTAGGGGGTTGACAGAGGTGTTCTAGGTTGTAGAATAGCGCGCCTCAGACACACGAACGCAGCGATGCGAAAACGATGTCGAGAAGCTGCAAGTTTCACCGTAGTAAATTGAAATATGTAGTTCCGTGATAGCTCAGTCGGTAGAGCAAATGACTGTTAATCATTGGGTCCCAGGTTCGAGTCCTGGTCACGGAGCCAATTTCAAACCGGGGTATAGCGCAGTCCGGTAGCGCGCCTGCTTTGGGAGCAGGATGTCAGGAGTTCGAATCCCCTTACCCCGACCATTTTTGGGTCGTTAGCTCAGTTGGTAGAGCAGTTGGCTTTTAACCAATTGGTCGTAGGTTCGAATCCCACACGACCCACCATTTTTGAAACCAGTTTGCCCTGGGATCGAATCTTAAGATCAGAGGCCAAAAGCGCTGATCGAAGAAGGCGATCTTTGAAAGGTCGCCTTTTTTTACCGGGGTATAGCGCAGTCCGGTAGCGCGCCTGCTTTGGGAGCAGGATGTCGGGAGTTCGAATCCCCCTACCCCGACCATATTGAAAATCCTCGTATCGAAAGATACGGGGATTTTTTTTGCCCTCCGAAAATGTTCATCCAAGTCATCATACAACTTGCCGATAGCCCGCTAACAAAAGGGGCTTGCCATTGATCGCCCCTTGAATCCGGCCAATACAAGAAAAAGGGCGTTCGTCATGTTGCTTCGTCAGTTGAATATTGCTCCCCGTGCCGCCCTGGGCTTTGCTCTGATCGCGGTGCTGGTGGCGTTGCTCGGGGTGTTTGCGCTGGGGCAGATGTCGAGCATCCGCGACAGCGAAGTGGCAGTGGAGACGCAGTGGCTGCCGAGCATTCGTGGTGGCGACGAGATTCGCGAGATCATGTTGCGCATTCGCACCATTTCCCTGCGCATGGCGCTGGATCAGGATCCGGCCAACATCGCCACGTACCGCAGCCAGATGGACACCCGCGACAAGGAACTGAGCGAGAAAATCGCCGCTTACGACCGACTGGTGACCACCCCGGGAGGTCAGCAGTTATACGATCAGTTCAAGAAAACCTTCGCCGCCTATCGCACCGGGATCGCTCAGTCGTTCACGCTCGCCGAGCAAGGCAAGCGCGATGAGCTGACCAAGTTGCTGCTGGTCGACATGAAAACCGTGGTCGACGGGTCCGGCAAACAACTCAATGACCTGGCAGACCTGTTCGCCCGGCAGGTCGCTGCCGAAAGCCAGAACTCTGCCGCCCACTACGAAACCTCCCGCACTATCGTGACCTTATTCATCGCTCTGGCGGCATTGGCCACCGTGGTCCTGGCCATGTTGCTCACCCGCAGTATCGTTCGCCCCCTGAGCACCGCTGTCGACGCTGCTGAACACGTCGCCAGGGGCGATCTGACCCGCCCGATCGAAACCCACGGTAATGATGAAGTCAGCCGTCTGCTCAAGGCGTTGGCGACCATGCAGCAGAATCTGCGCGAAACCCTGCAGGGCATCAGCGGTTCGGCCACGCAACTGGCGACAGCTTCCGACGAACTGAGCGCGGTCACCCATGACAGCACTCAAGGTCTGCAACAACAGAACAACGAAATCGAACAGGCCGCCACCGCCGTCAACGAGATGACCACGGCGGTCGAGGAAGTCGCACGCAATGCAGTGTCGACCTCCGACGCGACGCGCCAGTCCAGCGAGTCGGCGCATTTGGGCCAAGAGCGGGTCAGTGAAACCGCCAGCGCGATCAATGCGCTGGCCAGTGAGGTGCAACACACCGGTGAGTTGGTGCAATCACTGGCCAATCAGTCGCAAGACATCGGCAAAGTGCTGGACGTGATCCGCGCGATTGCCGAACAAACCAACTTGCTGGCGCTCAACGCCGCCATCGAAGCAGCGCGGGCTGGGGAGAGTGGTCGCGGGTTTGCCGTGGTCGCCGACGAAGTCCGGGCGCTGGCTTATCGCACACAGCAATCGACCCAGGAAATCGAGCAGATGGTGCAGGGCATGCGCAACGGTTCGAGCCTGGCGCTGGAGTCGATGCAGGCCAGCGCCTCGCGCGCTGCCACCACGTTGGTGCTGGCCGAGCGGGCCGGTGAGGCATTGCAAACCATCACCGCGTCGGTGCATGAGATCCACGAACGTAACCTGGTGATCGCCAGCGCCGCCGAAGAGCAGGCGCAAGTGGCGCGGGAAGTAGATCGCAATCTGGTGAACATCCGTGACCTGTCGGTGCGTTCGGCGGCCGGCGCTGATCAGACCAGCGCTTCCAGTCATGAGCTATCGAAACTCGCCAACGCATTGCAGGGCATGGTGCGGCGTTTCCAGCTGTAATTCCGGCAGACATAAAAAAGCCGCGCTTCTCGTAAGAGAAAGCGCGGCTTTGTTTTGTCGGGACAGAATGAAAATCAGGCACCGTCACGCTCTTTCAGGTGTTCGAACAGGCCTTTGGGCATTTTCTTGCCGTTGGCCTCGTAGTTGGCTTTGACGTTGTCGTAAGCCTCTTGCTCGTCGATGAAGCCATCGTGGTTGGTGTCGATCTTGTCGAAGTCAGAGTGCGGCGCGACCTTCAGGAATTCGGCGCGGGAGACTTTGCCGTCACCATCGGTGTCGGTCCTGGCCATCGACGCATCGCCGCATTTGCCTTCACCACATTTACCTTCCGGGGTTTTCACCGAGGTTTCAGCCGAGGCGACCATATAGCCCTGGGCCAGCGGTTGCGCGGCGAACACCGAGCCGGACAGCATCAGGCCGCCGGCCAGTACGGCACCGACCAGGCCAAGGGAGGTTTTGCCAATTTTCGAAGTGCAGGTCATTTCATTCTCCTTCGGTTGCACTGCGCAACCACACGTTAAGGGCGATCAGCCGGAGCAAGTGCGCTCGGGTGTGGCCATTAAGCGGTGGCGGTGTATCGCGTCTGTGTCGAGGAGCGGGGCGTTTGTAAGCGAAGGTGGGAAAAGCGCCGGCAGATACAGTAGAAGACAAAACGCCGCGGGGGGGCGAGCCGGCCCGCCCCCGCGGTTTTTACATTAGTGCAGCTTCAGGCGTGGCTCGGTGCCGCGTCCGATCTTGCTGCCCAGCATCAGCATCGCCGTGCGGAACGGGCCGTACAGCGCCATCTGGTGCATGCGGTACAGCGAAACGTAGAACATCCGCGCCAGCCAGCCTTCGAGCATCACGGTGCCGGTCAGGTTGCCCATCAAGTTGCCTACAGCCGAAAAACGCGACAACGAAATCAGCGAGCCGTAGTCGGTGTACTTGTACTCCGGCAGGGTCTTGCCTTCGATCCGCAGTTTCAGCGACTTGGCCAGCAACGACGCCTGTTGGTGCGCGGCCTGGGCCCGTGGTGGGACGTTGCGATCCGAACCCGGTTGCGGGCAGGCGGCGCAATCGCCGAAGGCGAAAATGTTTTCGTCGCGGGTGGTCTGCAATGTCGGCAGCACTTGCAGCTGGTTGATGCGGTTGGTTTCCAGGCCATCGATATCCTTGAGGAAACCCGGCGCGCGGATCCCGGCGGCCCAGACTTTCAGGCCGGCCTTGATCTCGTTGCCATCGGCGGTGATCAGGCTGTCGGCGGTGACCTGGCTGACCGACGCGTTGGTCATCACGTTGACCCCGAGCTTTTCCAGGGTCTTGTGCACCGGCCCGCTGATGCGTTCCGGCAGGGCTGGCAGCACCCGTGGCCCGGCTTCGATCAGGGTAATGTGCATGTTTTCCGGTTTGATCCGGTCCAGACCGTAGGCCGCGAGTTCATGAGCGGCATTGTGCAGCTCCGCCGCCAGTTCGACGCCTGTGGCGCCCGCACCAACGATCGCCACGCTGATCTGTTGGACCACATCGGTTTGCCCGGCGTGAGCGCGCAGATAGTGATTGAGCAGTTGCTGGTGGAAACGCTCGGCCTGTTTGCGGGTGTCGAGGAACAGGCAGTGCTGCGCTGCGCCCTGAGTGCCGAAATCGTTGGTGGTGCTCCCGACCGCGATCACCAGCGAGTCATACGGCACTTCCCGCGCCGGAACCAGTTCCACGCCGTTTTCGTCGTAGGTGGCGGCGAGCTGGATCTTCTTCTGCTCACGGTCGAGCCCGCTCATGCGCCCCAGCTGGAACTCGAAGTGGTTCCATTTGGCCTGGGCGACATAGTTGAGTTCGTCTTCGGAGGAGTTCAGCGATCCGGCGGCCACTTCGTGCAACAGCGGTTTCCAGATGTGCGTGAGGTTCGCGTCGACCAGCATGATGCTGGCGGTGCCGCGCTTGCCCAGAGTCTTACCCAGACGGGTAGCCAGCTCCAGACCGCCGGCGCCGCCGCCGACAATGACAATACGATGGGACATGGTGATAGCTCGCAAGGTTTTTAAAGGAAATCGTTGTCGTCGTAACCCAAGCGAGCGCGATGCAGCTCATAGCGTCAGGTAACTGATAAATCGGCTCAACAGGCCCAGACCGATGGTCGCTGCCAGCACCACCACCAGGAGCATCCACGGCCGGAATGGCCGGCGCTCGACACGGTGTTGGGACAACTGCAGGTACTCTTCGACATGCTTCTGGTCTTCGGGGTTCAGGCGGCTGGTCATAAAGGCCTCGTCTGGTAGACGTTACTGAAAGTGAACAAGCTACAGCGGTTTTCAACCGGGATTGAATGCAGCATAGCCACTGTCTGGGACCGGTTCGACAGACACGCTGTCCTCGAGGCGAATGATCCCGCTTTGTAACACTCGTGCGGTGATTCCGCCATGCCCGCGCACGGCCTGGAACGTTCCCGGGCCGAGGTTGTTCTGCAGGCGCGCGCACGGCTGGCACCAGCCCGTGGTTTCGAAAATCGCCTGACCAATGCGAAAGCGCCGCCCCTTGAGGCTGAACAGGTTGATCCCGCTTATAACGAGATTGCGCCGCAGATCTTCAGGTGTGACCGGTTGTTCGCCCGACCGCCCCATCAAGGCGCTGATCACGGCCAGGTGTTCCCACTGAATCAGCGTCACCTGCCGCGCATTTCGCACCCCGGGCCGAGCGTGGTCGCCGGTGAGCCCGGCCTCAAGCCGCGCCTCCACCGCATCGAGTGCGAGCATCGGCCCCCGTGACTCGGGGCGCACGCCAATCCAGCGCACGCAACCGGTCTGCGGGACATCGGCAATCAATTGTTGAAGTGGCGTCACAGGCTGATCCCGACATCGAACACGATGCTGCGTCCCAGGTTACCGCGCAGGAAATCCGGCGCATCGGGGTGGGCGAACAACACGCGGGCGAACGTCGGCCCGACCAGTGACAGCGAGCGCCAGCCCTGGCGCAAATATTCGGTGGGTGGCGGAAAGTGGCTGTTGAGGTCGAGCACTTCGCGTTTGAGACTGGCGAAGGCGATGATGTCCAGCTCGCCCAGGTCCATGCCGCGTTCTTTGTAGTTGTGCGCTTTCTTGCGCAAGGTCGGCGCCAGCCTGAGCAGGAATTCGTTGGCCGGAATCCGTCGCGGCTTGGCTTCGCGGCGCACCAGTTGGCTCAGGGAAAATGCACTGCGCCGGCGTTGCAGCTCATCGCGCCATTCATCGTTGAGTCGGCGACCTTCGTCGAGGACGAAAAACACTTCGAAATTGGCATCGCGAAACAATACGTCCGGAGGCTCGCCGGCCGGGGCGAATTCGTCGGCGCGATACGGGATATTCAAGCCTTGCAGCAGGCGCTGGCAGACCCAACGCTCACGCTCCCATTTGCGGGCATTGGACAGGAACGCGTTGGCCTGCTCGGCCGCGATGGTCAGCAGGCGTAAGTAATCTGAGTCATCCATAGGCCCAAGCTTAGCGTTCAATTGCGACAAGCAGAAAGCTTTGCATCGGCAGATTCATCCGGATGGCGGTGTAGACTTCGACACAGGTGCGCCAATCAAGGGAGTCTGCGGTGCGAATGAAGGTGATGGGATCATGATCGGTGCAGAACTGCTGTCATCGACGAGTCTGACCCTCGGCTGGCTGATTTACCTGCCGGTGCTGCTCTGGGCGATCTGCCGCGCGCCGTGGGTGGAATTGTTCAGCGACAGCCGTCGTCAGCACTTGCTGTTCGGCACTGTGTTCGCACTGTTTCTGTTGTGGATGGTGCGCAGGGATTTCGATACGGGTGTGTCGTATCACTTCATTGGCATGACCGCCGTGACCTTGCTGCTCGACTGGCCGTTGGCGATTGTCGGCGGACTGGTGGCGCAGATCGGGCTGGTTCTGCTGGGACGCCAGGATCTGGTGGCGGTCGGGGTCAACGGTGCGTTGCTGATCCTGCTGCCGGTGCTGATCACCGAGGGCGTGGCGATTCTGGTCGAACGGGCGCAACCGCGTAATCCGTTTGTTTATATCTTCTGCTCCGGCTTCTTCGCGGCGGCCTTGTCGGCGTTGGCGTGTCTGGTGCTGAGCCTCACATTGCTCTGGTACGACGGCCTCTTCGCCATGCCCGAATGGCTGGAAGACTTCATCGGTTACTTGTGGCTGCTGATTTTTCCGGAAGCGTTCATCAACGGCATGGTGATCAGCGCGTTGGTGGTGTTCAGCCCGGAATGGCTGGAGACCTTCAACCGCACCCGTTACCTTTCGGCACCCTGGAAGGACGACGACCCCAAGTCTTGATCCACATCAAATCCACCCCGCGCGCGGCATTTCATGCTCGGCCAAATTCCTTCAGGAGCAGCGGCATGAGCGTTTACGAGTGGGCGAGGCAGGAAACCCGACACAGTCTGGAGATGGCACAGGAGGTGGGATTTGATCCAGGTCTGAGCCTGCGCGCTTTGCTCAGTGCGGTAGTGCAGCAGAGCAAAGCCGTGCGCAACGCCGAAGACCTGGCCGACGAGTTACGTTTTCTGGCGGAAAACCTCGACGACGATCAGGATTACGGCTTCATGCGGCCCTGAACGGGATCAGTGACGCGGGTCGAAATCGCCGGAAAACAGTTCGTCCTCGGCATCCGGGGCCACCGGGATCTTGTGTTCTTCCGACGCCCAGGCACCGAGGTCGATCAGTTTGCAGCGGTCCGAGCAGAACGGCCGGAATTTGTTTGCGGGGGTGAATTCCACCGGGGCGCCGCAGGTCGGGCAATTAACGGTTGGGGTCTGGCTCATGACTGGCCTCCGGATAAAGTCAGGTAAAAGTGATGCAGGCGCTCGACCTCGCTGTGCAGCCAGGCGAGGTCGCGGTCGTTGACCACTACATCATCGGCACGGCTCACGCGGTCTTCGCGGCTGGATTGGGCCTTGAGGATCGCCTGGACCTGCTGTTCGCTGGTCTGGTCACGCTGCAAGGTGCGTTCGATCTGCAGTTGTTGCGGAGCATCGATCACAAGAATCCGCTGGGTCATCGCGTACTGTCCGGACTCGATCAGCAGCGGCGAAACCAGAATCGCGTAAGGCGATTTTGCCAGCGCCAGGTGATGGGCGATCTCCTCGGCGATCAGTGGATGCAGCAGCGCTTCGAGCCAGCGGCGTTGCTCCGGCACTTCGAAGATCACCTTGCGCAACGCCGCGCGATCCAGCGTGCCATCGGCCTGCAAGACATCCGGGCCGAAGTGTTCTGCGATCTTTGCCAGCGCCGGACGGCCCGGTTCGACCACCCAGCGCGCCGCGTGATCGGCGTCCACCACGTGGATGCCAAGATCGATGAAGTGCTGGGCGGCAGCGCTTTTACCGCTGCCGATGCCGCCGGTCAGGCCGAGAATCCAGGGTTTTTCCACAGGGGTATTCATTTCAAACCGACAAACTGCCAATAGAAGCCGGTTATTTGACCACCCCAGAGCAAGGCAATCCAGCCGGCAATTGCCAGATAGGGCCCGAAGGGGATCGGCGTCGAGGTTTTGCGGTCACGCAGTTTGAGCAAAATCACCCCGAACACGGCGCCCACCAGGGAGGACAGCAGGATGGTCAGCGGCAGAATCTGCCAGCCACCCCAGGCCCCGAGCAGCGCCAGCAACTTGAAATCACCGTGACCGATGCCGTCTTTGCCGGTGAGCAGTTTGAACAGCCAGAACACCGACCACAGCGCCATGTAGCCAGCCACCGCCCCCCACAACGCATCGTGCAGTGAGACGAACAGGCCGAAACTGTTGACGATCAATCCCAGCCACAGCAACGGCAGCACCAGTACATCGGGCAACAGCTGATGCTCGGTGTCGATCAGACTCATCGCCAGCAAGCCCCAGGTCAGGGCGATCATCAGGCAAGCCGGCCAGCCAAAACCCAGATGCCAGGCAATGAACGCCGAGAGCAGCCCGCAGGCCAGTTCGGTCAGTGGATAACGCTTGCTGATCGGCGCTGCGCAAGACGAGCAACGGCCGCGCAAAAACAGGTAGCTGAGCAGCGGAATGTTTTCCCACGCACGAATGCGGTGGGCGCAATGTGGGCACTGCGAGTGCGGCAGCATCAGGTTGTAGACCGGCAACGGCGTTTCGACGGGCAGCCCCAACACGTCGTGGGCCTGCTGGCGCCATTCGCGTTCGAGCATCTTCGGCAGACGCCAGATCACCACATTGAGAAAGCTGCCGACCACCAGCCCGAGCACCAGGGCAGTGAAGACAAACGCCAGCGGATAGAGGGCGAAAAGTTCGTCGATGGGCATGTCAGATCGCTGAGCCGAGTTGGAAGATCGGCAGGTACATGGCCACGACCAGCCCGCCGACGATCACCCCGAGTACCACCATGACGAAAGGCTCCATCAGGCTGGTGAGGTTGTCGACCATGTTATCCACTTCTTCCTCGTAGAACCCGGCTACCTTGTCGAGCATATCGTCCAGGGCGCCGGACTCTTCGCCGATGGCGGTCATCTGCACGGCCATGTTCGGAAAAGCCCCACTGGTGCGCATCGAGAAATTCAGCTGCATGCCGGTGGCCACGTCCTGGCGAATGCGCAGCACCGCACGCTTGAACACCACGTTGCCGGTGGCTCCGGCGACCGAGTCCAGCGCTTCGACCAGCGGCACGCCGGCGGCAAACGTGGTCGACAGGGTCCGGGCAAAACGGGCGACGGCGGACTTGTACATCATGGTGCCCACCAGTGGCAGTTTCAGCAGCCAGGCATCACGTCGGTCACGCAGGGCCTGGGATTTCTTCAAGGCATGGCGGGTGCCGAAAAACGCCACGATCAGCACACCCAGAATCGCCCACCACCATTGCTGCATGAACTCCGACAGGCCGATGACCATCAAGGTAAACGCCGGCAGTTCGGCACCGAAGCCGGAAAATACCGACTGGAACTGCGGCACCACTTTTACCAGCAGAATGCCGGTGACGACCGCCGCCACCAGAATCACGGCGGTGGGATAGGTCATGGCTTTCTTGATCTTGGCCTTGAGGCTTTCGCTCTTCTCCTTGTAGGTCGCCACGCGCTCGAGCAGGGTGTCGAGAGCACCGGATTGCTCGCCGGCATCGACCAGGTTGCAGTACAACTCGTCGAAGTATTGCGGCTTCTTGCGCAGGGCCGCGGCGAAGCTGTTACCGGCGGCGACCTCCTGTTTCACCTCGTCCACCAGTTTGCGCATCGCCGGATTTTCAAAGCCTTCGCCGATGATGTCGAACGACTGCAGCAATGGCACGCCGGCCTTCATCATGGTCGCCATCTGCCGGGTGAAGAGGGCGATGTCCAGCGGCTTGATGCGTTTGCCGAAGTTCAGCAGCGACGCGGATTTCTTGCGTACCTTGCCGGGGTTGATGCCCTGCTTGCGCAACTGGGCCTTGATCAGCGCGGGGTTTTGCCCGCTCAGTTCGCCGCTGATCCGGCTGCCTTTCTTGTCGGTTCCTTCCCAGGCGTAGACGCTGATTTTCGCTGCCTTGACGGCCATGTTCAGTCCTTGGTGACCCGGTTGATTTCTTCAAGGCTGGTGATGCCTTGCATGGCCTTGATCAAGCCCGAAGTGCGCAGATCGTTGAAGCCGTCCAGGCGCATCTGGCTGTCGATTTCCAGTGAGTTGCCCTCGGCCATGATCAGCCGCTGCAGTTCGGGAGTGTTCCTGACCACTTCATAGATACCGGTGCGGCCCTTGTAGCCGCCGTTGCATTGATCGCAACCGACGGGCTCATAGATCGTGAAACTGCCGATGCGTTCCTCGGGGAAGCCTTCCTTGAGCAGGGTTTCGCGGGGAATCTCGATGGCTTTCTTGCAGTGGCCGCAGAGTTTGCGCGCCAGACGCTGGGCGATGATCAGGCTGACCGACGTGGCAATGTTGAAGCCGGGAATGCCCATGTTGTGCAAGCGGGTCAGCGTTTCCGCTGCGCTGTTGGTATGCAGCGTGGACAGTACAAGGTGACCGGTCTGCGCCGCCTTGATGGCGATTTCCGCCGTCTCCAGATCGCGGATCTCGCCGACCATGATCACGTCCGGGTCCTGACGCAGGAACGAGCGCAGGGCCTGGGCGAAATCCAGCCCCTGCTTCGGATTGACGTTGACCTGGTTGATACCTTCCATGTTGATTTCCACCGGGTCTTCGGCGGTGGAGATATTGATGTCGACGGTATTGAGGATGTTCAGCCCGGTGTACAGCGACACGGTCTTGCCGGAACCGGTGGGGCCGGTGACCAGAATCATGCCTTGCGGCTGCTTCAGGGCGGCCAGGTACAGCTCTTTCTGCTCCGGCTCGTAGCCGAGGGCGTCGATGCCGATCTGCGCGCTGGAAGGGTCGAGGATCCGAATTACCACTTTCTCGCCCCACAGGGTCGGCAGGGTGTTGACCCGGAAGTCGATCGACTTGGTTTTCGACAGGCGCATCTTCAGGCGTCCGTCCTGAGGCTTGCGCCGTTCCGAAATGTCGAGGCTGGCCATGACCTTCAGGCGTGCGGCGATGCGTCCGGCCAGTTGAATCGGCGGTTTGGCCACCTCACGCAGGATGCCGTCGGTACGTACCCGCACCCGGTAGTTTTTCTCGTAAGGCTCGAAGTGCAGGTCGGAAGAGCCGCTCTTGATTGCGTCCAGCAGCATCTTGTGGACGAAGCGCACCACCGGCGCGTCGTCGGCATCCAGCACGCCGATGGCGTCCTGCTTGCTGTCGTCGACGGATTCGACGTCCAGTCCGTCGAGGTCGACATCGGCCATGTCTTCCAGGCCGGAGGCGTGGGTGTCGAAGAATTTCTCGATGGCATCGGTGAGCTTATCGTCCTCCACCAGAATGGCTTCGGTGGTCAGCCCGGTGCTGAACTGAATGTCGTTGATTGCCTGATGATTGCTCGGGTCGGAAATCCCCACGAACAGTTTGTTGCCGCGCCGCCACAGGGGCAGGGCATGATGCTGGCGGACCAGTTTTTCGCTGACCAGGCCCTTGGGCTGGGTTTCCTTGTCCAGGCAATTGAGGTCGAGGAACGCCATGCCGAAGTGCTCCGAGGCGATTTCGGCAACCTGCGAACTCTTCACCAGTTTGTTCTGTACCAGATAGCTGACCAGCGACAGGCGATTGCGCTGGGCTTGCTGCCAGGCTTGTTGGGCGCTTTTTTCCGTGAGCAGTTCGGCCTGTACCAATTGCTTGGCCAGACCGCTCAGAGCGATGTCATTCATGGGAATCCCGGATGCAGACAGTTCATGACTTATAGCCTAGTCAAGTGACAGCGCCAAACCGCCTCGGTGCAGGTGACAAAAAGTGTCAGATAGTGCGGTTACAGGTTGTAGGAAACACCGCGATAGCGTGATCGCGCCCAGCCTGCGCGGGTGCGGGCGCCTTGGCACGGGCTGTGCTGAGTCCTGTGCAGATCATGAGATTCCGACTCATGCATGGAGCGTGTCTATGAAAAAACAACAAGGTTTCACTCTGATCGAGCTGCTGATTGTCGTGGCGATCATCGGCATCCTGGCCACCATCGCCTTGCCGCAGTATTCCAAGTATCAGGCACGGTCGAAGGTGACGGCGGGGCTGGCGGAAATCAGTGCGATGAAGGTGCCGTTCGAGGACACCATCAATCAAGGTACCGCTCCGGATATAAACTCTGTGAACGGCGGTACAACCACCACCTCCAACTGTACGGTGCAGGTTACAGGTACAGCGGCGACGGGGGCGGGCAGCATCTCCTGCACGCTGCTCAACGCTCCGGGGCCGGTACTGGGCAAAACTGTCACGCTCACTCGTTCGGGCGCTGCTACCGGTAATACCTCTGGTGTGTGGACCTGTGCCACTACTGTTAACCCGGATTATTCGCCAAAAGGCTGTACCGCCAGCGGTACGTGATGGCGAGCGTGTGACGACCGAATGCCCTGCCACGCAGGGCATTTTTATTTATCCGGTGAAAATAGAAGTTTCAATAGTTTCAGCATCTTAGGAACTTTTCCAAAAGCTGCAACTTGCATGTGAATATTCCCCGAGTCATGCATTTTGCATGATTTCGAAATTTCCTGTTAAGTTTAAGTTATTGATTTATATGTAATTTTTGTTTTACAGAAAGTTGGCACAGCGTTCGCAATATCTTCGGTAACCCTGCTGACAAGACACGCAGCAGACTTTCCAGAAAAACAGGAGTTACTCGTATGAAGAAGTTCGCTATCACTGCCGCTGCTGCTACCGCGCTGACCCTGACCATGGCCACCGGCGCATTCGCACAATCCACCCAGGCGACCCAGGCTCCAATGACTCTGGCTGCCGGTGAAATGACCAAGGCGAAAGAAGCCACTTCCGACACCTGGATCACCACCAAAGTCAAAAGCGACCTGGTGACCGAAAAAGGCATTCCTGGCACTGACATCAAAGTAGAAACCAACAAAGGCGTAGTGTCTCTGTCCTCCACCGTTGCAGTGACAGAAGCACAGAAAAAAATGGCCATAGACATCACCAAGAAAATCAAAGGCGTCAAAGCGGTTTCCGCTGACGGCCTGAAAGCCGAGTAAGGCAAGACTTCTCGCCTGGACCGGGAGAAGACGCGACAGGCGGGCCGAGCAATACGTCTGCCGCACTTTAGAGTTCATGCGAACGGCCACAAGGATTGTGGCCATTACAGGCCCCGGCATTCATGTCGGGGCCTGTTCTATTTCAAGGGCTGGAAAAGTGCAGAGAAGTCAGTCGCCGCGCTTGCTGTTGATCTGCCGCAGCCGATTGCCTTCGAAGCGCAAGTATTGATACATGCCGTTGCTCGGGCCGTAGGTCCATTCCTCGACTTGAAACTCTTCACGTCGATTGGCGCTGCGTTTGTAGCCCAGTACGTCGCGGCTGACCGGTTCACCGCATTTCTGCAGCACCTCGCTGGCGCGGTCACCGAGGCTGACCAACTGGCTGCCACAGCGCAAGGTATCGGATGCCGAAGCGTGGCTGGCGACGAGCGCCAGCGCCATTGCGGCCAGCCATTGACTGTTCATCACTCGGCGTCCAGATGCATTTGTGTCACCACGCGACCGTCGCTTTCGGCTTCGCCAAGATTGGCGTCGATGAAGTACACACGGTCGTCGGCCAACTGGCCCTTGTCCACCAGGTAATCCTTGATGCTGCTGGCACGGTCCTGACCGAGCTGGCGTAGCAGCACATCGCTGGAACTCCAGAACTTGATTACCTCGGCGCGCATTTTCGCCGTGCGTTCTTCCTTGCCCAGGTCTTTCCATTCAGCCGGTGGCTGGGTTTTCAGACGGGTACGGTAGATGCCTTCGAGCAGAGGGCCTTTTTCGTTATCCGGCACCTGAATCAGCGAAGCCTGAGCCGGCACTTTATCGCCACGGCGCTGGAGCATCTTGTAGTAGTTGTACTGGTATTCGCGTTCCAGACGCTGCTCGGCAAGCAGCGGGCCGTCGCTGCTTTGTGCGGCGGTGCCTTCGATTTCCAGACGCAGGGACGGACGCTCCTTCAAGGCCTGGGACAATTTGACCAGCGCCGCTTCGGCGTCCTTGTTCAGTTCGCTGGAGCCCGGCGCGAAGGACACGGTGCCCAGATCTTCCGATCCGCCACCGCTGACCAGACCGCCAATCAGCTTGAACGGTGCGGCGGCGGCTTTGACGATCAGGTTGCGCAGGGTCTGCCAGACAATCGGCATCACGCTGAATTGCGGGTTGTTCAGGTCGCCGGTGACCGGCAGCTCGATGGAAATCTTGCCGTCCACGTCCTTGAGCAGCGCAATCGCCAGTTTCAGCGGCAGGCTTACGGCATCCGGGCTGTCGACTTTCTCACCCAGTTGCAGTTGCTCGACCACCACTTTGTTCTCGGCCTTGAGCTGGCCCTTGGTGATGAGGTAGTGCAGGTCGAGATTGAGCCGGCCCTTGCGGATCCGGTAACCGGCAAACTTGCCGGAGTAGGGGGTCAGGGTGGTCAGTTCGACCCGTTTGAAACTGGTGGCGATGTCGAGGCTGGCCATCGGGTCGAACGGGTTGACCGCGCCTTTGATGGTCACCGGCGCATAACGGTCAACCTTGCCCTTGACATCGACGCTGGCAGGTTTCGCCTGCCGACTGTCGATGGTGCCGATCTGGCCGTTGAGCTGCTGGATCGCGGTGGCGAAGTTCGGGGTCAGGCTGAAGTCGGCGAAGTTGGCCGAACCGTCATTGATCACGATACCGCCGATGTGAATGCCCAGCGGTTTCGAGTTGCCGGCGGGTTTTGCCGCTGCGGTTTTCGTTCCGGAATCGGCAGGCTGCGGGATCAGCAAATCATCGATGTTGGTGGTGCGGTCATCGTTGATCATGAAGCGCGCATACGGCTGGAACAGGTTGATCCTGTCGATCGACAGGCTGTCACCGTGCTGATAATTCAGGCCTTCGACCACCACTTGCTGCCACTTGAGGAAGTCCCGGGTCTTCAGGGTGTCGAGGGTGTGCAACTGATCGACCTGAGCGCGACCAGTGACGCTGAGTGCCAGCGGCTCGGTGCTTTTCAGGTTTACTTTCAGGTCGCTGCCGAGCATGCCGCTGCGCAGTTCCAGACGAATGAACGGGTTGATGTAGGACTGGGCGACGCGCAGGTCGATGTCCTGGGTTTTCACGTTGAGCTGGGCGGTGACCGGCGCCAGGTTGACCACGCCATCGGCGTTGATCTTGCCTTGCTTGCCCAGGCCTGCGTCGAGTTTGACGTTGAAGGGGGAGCCGTTGAGGCTGTCGAAATTCTGCAGATCGACGTTCAGCGGCGTGACATCCAGTGTGACCTCGGGCTTCGCCGAGCGGTCCGCCAGGTGCACTTTGTAGTCACGCAGTTGCACGTCCTTGAGCAGCACTTGCCATGGCTTGCCCGGTGCGGTCGGTTCCGTCTTCGGCGAGTCGGCGGCGGCCGGAGTGCTTTTCGGTTCAGCTGCTGCTTTGGCGGCAGGTTTGGACGGCTGACTGGCGAACAGTTTCTGCCAGTCCAGTTGCCCGTCCGCCTCAAGGGCAGCCCAGGTTTCGAGTTTCTGGCTGCGGATCTTGCCGACCACCACTTGCTGCTTGGCCAGGTCCACGGTGGTTTCGCTGACGTCCAGGCGGTCGAGTTTTGCCAGCGGACGTCCGTCCGGTGCCTTGATCGCAAACGGCGCAACGCTGACCGCCACGTTGCTCAACAGCAGTTCGGTTTCCTTGGACAGGTTGAGTTTGTAATCGGTGCTGAGGCTGACCACGCCATTTTCCAGCACCAGCGGCACTGCGTCGCGCACGTAGGGCCAGAACGCTTTCATCTGGCCATCGGTGACCTTGAGCGTGCCTTCGGAGGCAATCGGGATCAGGCTGAAATTGCCTTTCCAGTCGATCTGCCCGCCAGCCGGGCCGATGGCGACCAGAGTCATGTCGGCGTTGTCTTCAGGCAGGGTGCTGAGGTTGTTCAATTCGAAATCGAGTTTGTCGTAGAGAAACTCGATCGGCTCGCTCGGGCGTGCATCCTCGAAATGTACGTTGCCGCCGGCCAGTTTGATCCGGTCGATACGCAGCGGAAACGGCTTGGCATTCGGATCGGCCGGCGTCGGTTCGCTGGCCGGCAGTTTGAACAGACCGAGCAGATTGAGTTTGCCGTCCTTGGCGAACAGGATTTCGGTCTTCGGTTTGTCCAGTTCGATGTCGGACAGGTGCAGGGCTTTTGTCCACAGGCTGTCGAGTTGCAGGTTGGCGTACAGGCGTTCGAAACCGACCTGTTCCTTGCCCGGCTCGCCGATGACCAGGCCCCAAAGAGTGACTTCGAGGCTGAACGGATTGAGTTCGATACGCTGAATGTGCGCAGGCACCGTAGCGTAGTTGGCCAGTTGCTGGTTGGCCACTCGCAGCGCGATGCCCGGCAAAATCAGAAACCCCAGCAGGCTGTAGAGGGCCAGAGCAGTCAACAGGGCGCCAATCGCGCGAATCAATCCTTTGGGCATGTGCGGCTTCATCTGTCTGAATCGGAGTGCCTTGGAGTATGGCACGCGATTCCGGTTCCGAAGTACATCGCACGAGACAGGATTGTTCAGATTTGTCTGCAATGTCTGTAGGAGCTGCCGAAGGCGGCTCCTGCCGGGGGGAAATTCAGAGCTGGAGAATCAGGGTCTTGAGCGGCGGCTGTCCGTCCAGTGAGGGGAAATCCCGGCCCGGGGTCATCACGCTCCATTCGCGCACCGGGCGCCCGGCTTTCTCGGCGCAGCGCAGCACCTGTTCGCGCCAGTCGTCCATGCTGACTTTTGCCAGGTTGTTGCAGCAGATCAGCACGCCGTTTTCGGCGGTGGTCAGGAGAGCTGGCTTGAGCAGGCTCTGATAATCGCGAAGCAGGTCGACGGTGCCGAACGCACTTTTGGCCCACGCAGGTGGATCGAGCAATACCAAGTCGTACTGACGCTGTTCGAGGCGCTGATAGCTCGGCAGTTTCTGCCCGCGACGCTGACTGATCGGCAGGCCGGCCAACTGGCGGATCGCCGGGAAGTAATCGGACTGGATGAACTCCATGGTCGGCAGCTGCGGATTGAGCAAACCGTTCTCACGGCCGACTGCCAGGTTGCCTTCGGCGAAGTCCAGGTTGCACACCTCACGCGCACCGCCGGCGGCCGCACTGAGGCCGACGCCGCAGGTGTAGGCGAACAGGTTGAGCACGCTTTTGCCCTTGGCGTGATCCTTGACCCAGCCGCGAGTGTTGCGCAGGTCGAGGAACAGCAGCGGATCCTGGCCGGCATGGCGTCCGCGCACGCGGTAGTTCAGGCCCCATTCGTGGCCGACCAGATCAACCAGCGCGGCGTCGTCGGCGCGGTACACCCTGTCTTCACGATCGATGCGCGAGTTGCCACGGGAGCGGTCGTTGTAGACCAGCAGGGTTTGCAAGCCCAGCGTTTCGTTCACTGTGGCGTGCAGTTGCAGCAGGTCGGCGAGTTCCAGCGTCTGGTGGAAGCTCTGCACCATCAACTGCGGCCCGTAACGGTCGACGGTCAGGCCGCCGGCGCCTTCCTGGCTGCCGTGGAACAGGCGATAGCAGTCGGTGCCCTGGCGATGCAGCTCGGCGAGCAGATCCTGGCGTTGATCGAGGGCGGCGCGCAGCGCCTGATTCAGGGAAGACATGCTTGCGCCTTGCTGGAGGGAATCGGGGCGCGGGAGTTTAGCAGCTACTGAGCTTCATCTCAGCCCCATCCGCCGTTGGGCCCGTTGCACCGAACCATTGCGCATCGCCCAGCGCAGCATCGGCGCGCTGCGTTTGACGCTGGCGCGGATCAAATGGCGTTGCAGCGGGTTCTGACGGGCATCCAGCATGTCGCTGGCCCAGTCCGGCAGCAGGTCGATGCCGGCCTTCATCATCAGATCGCCAAACGGCCGCGCCAGAACGCTTGGCGCTGGCGCTTCGAGCAACAGGCGCAAGACTTCGCGGCTACGATCGTCGCATAGCAACTGCGGACGCATGCGTTGCAGGTAATCGGCCACGGCCTGGCGCGACTTCGGTACATCCCGGGCGCCCAGGCGTTCAGCGACCACGGCGATTTCCGCGTAGTAACGATCCTGATCCTTCAGTGACAAGTGCGGGTTGCGATAACGCAAATGGGCGGCGAGAAAATTGCTGACTTCGGCCACGTGCACCCAAGTCAGCAGATCCGGATCGCTGGCCGCATAGGGCCGGCCATCCGGCGCGGTGCCGGCGACTTGCAGGTGAATGGTGCGGACCTTTTCGATCAGCCATTCGGCGTCCCGTTTTGAGCCGAACGTAGTGCCGGAGACAAACTGGCTGGTACGGCGCAAGCGGCCAAGCATGTCCTGGCGAAAATTCGAGTGGTCCCAGACGCCGGCCAGTGCCAATGGGTGCAGGGCTTGCAGCAACAAGGCACTGATGCCGCCGATCAACATGCTGCTGAAGTCGCCGTGCACTTGCCAACTGATCGAGTCCGGGCCGAACAGGCCGGGATCGCCCTTGGGGTTTTCCAGATCGAGCTGGCCGAGGGACAGACCGGTCAGGCTCATGAGTTGGTTTTCGATACGGCTGCGGATGAATTCCATGGCAACTCAGTGGTGAA
The DNA here is from genome assembly GCF_040760005.1 of Pseudomonas sp. stari2. NCBI lineage: Bacteria > Pseudomonadati > Pseudomonadota > Gammaproteobacteria > Pseudomonadales > Pseudomonadaceae > Pseudomonas > Pseudomonas sp. Stari2. The sequence goes on along the minus strand of NZ_CP099760.1, from coordinate 5,557,085 downwards.
GGGCGGCGCGGCCGGTTGACCGCGCCCGTGATTCTACTGGTTAAGGCGCTTGTCGATCAGCCCCTGCACCACGCTCGGATCGGCCAGGGTCGAGGTATCGCCAAGACTGTCGAGCTCGTTGCAGGCGATCTTGCGCAGGATCCGTCGCATGATCTTGCCCGAGCGGGTTTTCGGCAGGGCCGGGGCCCACTGGATCAGGTCCGGTTTGGCGAAGCTGCCGATCTCCTTGCTGACGTGGGCCAGCAATTCCTTCTTCAGCTCATCGTTGGGTTCGGCGCCGTTCATGGGCGTGACGAAGGCATAGATGCCCTGGCCTTTTACGTCGTGGGGGTAACCGACCACGGCGGCTTCGGCGATGCTGTCGTGCAACACCAGCGCGCTTTCGACCTCGGCGGTACCGATGCGGTGGCCGGAGACATTGATCACGTCATCGATGCGCCCGGTGATCCAGTAATCGCCGTCCTCGTCGCGGCGGGCGCCGTCGCCGGTGAAGTAGTAGCCGGGGTAGGGTTTGAAGTAGGTGTCGACCATGCGCTGCGGATCGCCGTAGACGCTGCGGATCTGCGCCGGCCAGCTCGACTTGATCGCCAGCACGCCGCTGCCGGCGCCCTTGATTTCCTTGCCATGCTCGTCGAGCAGCACCGGTTGCACGCCAAACATCGGTTGGGTGGCGCAGCCCGGTTTGATCCGCTGGGCACTGACCAGCGGGCTGAGCATGATGCCGCCGGTTTCGGTCTGCCACCACGTATCGACTATCGGGCAGCGTTGTTCGCCGACCACGTTGAAATACCATTCCCACGCTTCGGGGTTGATCGGCTCACCGACGCTGCCGAGCAATCTGAGGCTCTGTCGCGACGTTTCCTGCAAGGGGCCAGCACCTTCGCGCATCAGTGCGCGCAGGGCCGTGGGGGCGGTATAGAAGATGTTGACCTTATGTTTGTCGATCACCTGCCAGAACCGCGAAGTGCTCGGGTAACTCGGTACGCCTTCGAAGATCAGTGTGGTCGCACCGTTGGCCAGCGGGCCGTAGACGATGTAACTGTGGCCGGTGACCCAGCCAACGTCGGCGGTACACCAGAACACTTCGCCTTCGCGGTAGTCGAGCACGTACTTGAAGGTCATCGCCGCTTGCAGCAGGTAACCGCCGGTGCTGTGCAGCACGCCCTTGGGTTTGCCGGTGCTGCCAGAGGTGTAGAGGATGAACAGCGGGTCTTCGGCGTCCATCGGTTCCGGCGGGCAATCGTCGCTGACATCGCGCACGGCCTGGTGATACCAGAGGTCGCGGCCTTCGGTCCAGTCGACCTTGTTCTGGGTGTGTTCGACGACCACGACAGTGCTGACCTTGGGACAGCTTTGCAGGGCCTTGTCGACGTTTTTTTTCAACGGCACGAACTTGCCACCGCGCACGCCTTCGTCGGCGGTGATCACGGTGCGGCAGTCGGCGTCGAGGATGCGGTCGCGCAGCGAGTCCGGGGAGAAACCGCCGAACACCACCGAGTGAATCGCGCCGATCCTTGCGCAGGCGAGCATGGCGTAAGCCGCCTCGGGGATCATCGGCATGTAGATACACACCCGATCGCCTTTCTTCACGCCACGGCTTTTCAGCACATTGGCCAGACGGCAGACGTGGTGATGGAGTTTGTTGTAGGTGATTTGCGTCGATTCGGCAGGGTCATCGCCTTCCCAGAGGATAGCGGTCTGATCTCCGCGCTTTTCCAAGTGACGGTCAATGCAGTTGTAGCTGACGTTCAGTTTCGCCCCTGCAAACCAGGAAGCCTCGCCGGTTTTCAGGTCATAGCGCTGGACGGTCTGCCACGGTGTGCTCCAGTCGAGGAAACGCGTGGCCTGTTCCGCCCAGAAGGTGCTGGGGTGTTCAATGGATTCGCGGTACAGGCGATGGTAGTCGTCCTGACTCAACTGGGCAGCCCGGCGGACGGCATCGGCTTTGGGGAACGTGCTGATATCGAACATGACGGTTCCTTATTCTTGTTATGCGACAAGGATAAAGATGCGCCGAGAGCGGGGAGGGTTCAAGACCCGTAAACAAACACCCCCTCATGGCGAGGGGGTGTGTTCAGTGCAGGATCAGCCGCGGTGACGACCGCGGAAGTAGTTGATCAGGCCTTGGGTGGAAGCATCTTCAGCGGCGGTTTCTTCGCTGCCGACCAGGCGGTTGTACACGCCCTTGCCCAGTTCCTTGCCAAGTTCCACGCCCCACTGGTCGAAGGCGTTGATGCCCCAGACCACGCTTTGCACGAAGACTTTGTGTTCGTACATCGCCACCAGTGCGCCAAGACGACGCGGGCTGATGCGTTCGACCACGATGGTGTTGCTCGGACGGTTGCCCGGGATCACCTTGTGCGGTGCGAGTTTCTGCACCTGGTCTTCGCTCATGCCCTTGTCGCGCAGTTCGGTCTCGGCTTCGCTCAGGGTCTTGCCGAGCATCAGCGCCTGGCTCTGGGACAGGCAGTTGGCGTACAACCACTGATGGTGGTCAGACACCGGGTTGAAGCTGACGATTGGCACGATGAAGTCGGCCGGGATCAGTTGGGTGCCTTGGTGCAGCAACTGGTGGTAAGCATGCTGACCGTTGCAACCTACGCCACCCCAGATCACCGGACCGGTATCGGTCGACACCGGAGTGCCGTCCTGACGCACGCTCTTGCCGTTGGATTCCATGTCCAGCTGTTGCAAGTGCTTGGTGATGTTGCGCAGGTAGTGGTCGTACGGCAGGATCGCGTGGCTTTGCGCGCCCCAGAAGTTGCCGTACCACACGCCGAGCAGGGCCAGCAGTACCGGCATGTTCTGTTCGAACGGCGCGCTCTGGAAATGCTGGTCCATGGTGTAGGCACCGGACAGCAGTTCCTTGAAGTTGGACATACCGATGGCCAGGGCAATCGGCAGACCGATGGCTGACCACAGCGAGTAGCGGCCGCCGACCCAGTCCCACATCGGGAAGATGTTTTCTTCGCGGATACCGAAGGCCACGGCTGCCGCGTTGTTGCTCGAAACGGCGATGAAGTGACGGTACAGCTCGGCTTCCGAACCGCCCTGAGCCAGGTACCAGGCACGCGCGGCCTGAGCATTTTTCAGGGTTTCGAGGGTGTTGAACGACTTCGAGGACACAATGAACAGCGTGGTCTCGGCGCGCAGTTTTTGTGTCAGCTCGTGGAATTCGCTGCCGTCGATGTTCGCCAGGTAATGGCAGCGTACGCCTTTCTGGGCGTAGGACAGCAAGGCTTCGGAGACCAGCTCCGGGCCGAGGAACGAACCACCGATGCCGATGTTGACCACGTCAGTGATCGGCTTCTCGGTGTAACCGCGCCACAGACCGTCATGGATCTTGCCGACCAGATCGGTGATCTGGTTCAACACCTTGTGTACTTCTGGCATCACGTTGACGCCATTGACCGACAGCTTGTCGCCCACCGGGCGACGCAGGGCGGTGTGCAGCGCCGGGCGGCCTTCGGAGGAGTTGACGATTTCGCCGTCGAACAGCGCCTTGATCGCGCCCTTGAGATCGACTTCGTTGGCCAGACCCACCAGCAGGTTGCGGGTCTCGGCGTTGATCAGATTCTTCGAATAATCGAGAAACAGTCCGCAGCTGCTGAGGGAGAACTGATTGAAGCGCTGCGGATCGGCGTTGAAGGCTTCGCGCATGCTGAAATCCTGCATGGCTTGGCGGTGGTCTTTCAACGCCTGCCAGGCAGGCAGAGCGGTAACGTCATGAGGAGTGCGGTAGTACGCCATCGCTGCGGTTTTCCTTTTTACTTGAACGGCCTTTTGAACACTGAAAAGACCTCCCCGCCATGTTTGGGCGAGGGGGCAACTGCGTCGACACGATTACACTGGCGCAGGGCGAATACAGTAAACCTAGCGCTGCAATCTGTCTTGGCTTCTTCTGACCTGTTACCTGTACTTTTTTAACATCGATAACAGCAGACGCCGACAGACGGCGGGTAATACGAGCAAGTCCCTGCTTTTCGCGCGCAGTGGATCGGCGGGCAGTTTGCCCGATGGTCAGGTGCCCGGCAATACGGTCTGGAAGGGGATGTAACACGAATGTGGGGGGCGAGCAGGCTCGCTCCCTCATTCTGATGTTGCGGGGTTCAGGCGGGGGTATCGAGGTTCAGGTGCAGGTTGTCGATCAACCGCGTGGTGCCGAGGAACGCGGCGACCAGAATCACCAGGTCACGATCTTCCGCGGTCGCCGGACGCAGGGTCAGGGCGTGGCGGATTTCCAGGTAATCCGGACGCAGGCCGGCGGCTTCCAGCTGTTGCCGCTGTGCCTGGATCAAGGCCGGAAAATCGCGTTCACCCTGCTTGATCGACTCGGCAATGCTGCTCAAGGCGCGATAGACCACGGGCGCCACGGCGCGTTGTTCCTCGCTGAGGAAACCGTTGCGCGAGGACAGTGCCAGGCCGTCGGCGGCACGCACGGTCGGCTCGCCGATGATCTGGATCGGCATGTTCAGGTCATGCACCAGCGCACGGATTACCGCCAGTTGCTGGTAGTCCTTCTGGCCGAAGATCGCCAGATCCGGCTGGACCATGTTGAACAGTTTGCTGACCACGGTCGCCACGCCTTCGAAATGCCCCGGACGGCTGGCGCCGCACAGGCCTTCGGACAAGTGCGGAACGCTGACCCGCGTCTGCCCGGCCATGCCGTCGGGGTACATCTCTTCGACGGTCGGCGCGAACAGCAGGGAACAGCCGGCTTCCAGCAGTTTTTCCTGATCAGCCGCCAGGGTGCGCGGGTATTTGTCGAGGTCTTCGCCAGCGCCGAACTGCAGCGGGTTGACGAAAATGCTCGCGACCACGAAGTCCACTCGCTGTTTGGCCTTGGTGATCAGTGCGATGTGGCCGCTGTGCAGGTTGCCCATGGTCGGCACGAAGCCGATGCGCTTGCCTTCACTGCGCGCGCGCGCCACGGCAGCGCGCAGTTCACGTACGGTTTTGACGGTGTTCATGCAGAGAATCCGTGTTCGATCCCAGGGAAAGTGGCGGCTTTGACTTCGTTCACATAAGCCTTCAGTGCGGACTGGATGCTGTCCTGGCCCTGCATGAAGTTCTTGACGAATTTCGGTACGCGGCCGCTGATCGACAGGCCGAGCATGTCGTGCAGCACCAGGACCTGACCGTCGGTGTCGGTGCCGGCGCCGATGCCGATCACCGGGATTTTCACCGCCTGGGTGATTTCGGCAGCCAGTTCGCTCGGCACGCATTCCAGCAGCAGCATGGCCGCGCCGGCCTGCTCCAGGGAGATCGCGTCGGCGCGCATCTGGCGTGCCTGGTTTTCGTTGCGACCCTGCACTTTATAGCCACCGAGAATGTTCACGGCTTGCGGGGTCAGGCCCATGTGAGCGCAGACCGGTACACCGCGTTCGGCCAGCAGGCGGATCGATTCCGCCAGCCACAGTGCGCCTTCGACCTTGACCATGTGCGCGCCGGCCTGCATCAGCATGGCGCTGTTGGTCATGGTTTGTTCAAGGGTGGCGTTGGCCATGAACGGCAGGTCGGCCAGGATCAGGGCGTCGGTGTTGCCGCGCTTGACGCAGGCGGTGTGGTAGGCCATTTCCGCAATGGTCACCGGCAGGGTGCTGTCGTGACCTTGCAGGACCATGCCGAGGGAGTCGCCCACCAGCAGCACTTCGACACCGGCCTCGTTGCAGGCGTGGGCGAAGGTCGCGTCATAGCAGGTCAGCATGGTGATCTTTTCACCTTTCTGCTTGAGGCTCTGGAGCGTGGTCAGGGTGATGGCTGGCATGTAAGAAATCCTCGTTCAGGCGCTTTGGAAACTACTGCGAGTAACGCGCGTGATTCGTCATCTATTCAGGCGCACGTTCTTTTGTCGTGCTTATAAGGCCTGGATTGCGCCCTTGTATGCCGGGTTGGCGGCAGCGGGACGCCTATAGTCGTGATGAGGCCTCAGGAAGTCAATTGCATGTGTTACCGCATTGTTACGACGCTAGTGTTACCGGCGTTACTGATGCGATTCAGCGGGCCGGCGGGCCTGATCCGCGGTTTTTTGTCCTACAAGAACGCAAAATGCGGGAGCAGGTTTGCTCCCGCTTCAGCGGTTTATGTCAGGCATGGGAGAGGCGTTCGAGGCCGACGAACGGGCAGGCTGCGAGAAGATCGGCGAGAGTGCGGCCATCGGCCAGGCGCAGATCTTCGGGGGCCAGTTCGGCCAGGGGATACAAGACGAACGCGCGTTCCTGCATGTGGTAATGCGGGACTTTGAGGCGCGGCTCATCGATCAGACGGTCACCGAACAGCAGGATGTCCAGGTCCAGCGTACGCGGGCCCCAGCGCTCCAGGCGTTCGCGACCCTGGCCGTTTTCGATTGCCTGCAAGGCATCGAGCAGATCCAGCGGAGCGAGCGCGCTGTCGAGTGCGGCGACCGCGTTGGTATAACGCGGTTGGCCCGGCAGCAGCGAGTCGCTTTGGTAGAAGGCAGATACGCCGGCCAGTGCGCTGTCCGGCAATTGCCCCAGCGCATCGACCGCGCTGCGCAGTTGTTCGGCCGGGTCAGCCAGGTTGCTGCCCATGCCGATGTAGATGCGTTCCATGCCTTATTCGCCCGTAGCGCTCGGTGCGCCGGCGCGTTTGCGCTTGGAACCGCTGCTGCGGCGACGCTTGCGCGGCGCACCGGCACCGTCATCCTTGCCGCTGAGGTCGCGGATCATGTCGCGACGTTCGCTGTCGTTGGCGTCCTGGTAATCGGTCCACCATTCGCCCAGGCCATCGGTTTGCTCGCCGGCGCTTTCACGCAGCAGCAGGAAGTCGTAGCCGGCGCGGAAACGCGGATTGTCCAGCAACAGGTCGGCGCGTTTGCCGCTGCGGCGCGGCAGGCGTTCCTGCATGTCCCAGATCTCGCGGATCGGCATGGTGAAACGTTTTGGAATCGCAATGCGCTGGCACTGCTCGGCAATCAGCTCGTGGGCGGCTTCCTGCATCGCCGGAATCGGCGGCATGCCACGTTCCTGCAGGCGCAATACGCGGGCTGGCAGGGCTGGCCACAGCAACGCGGCAAACAGGAACGCCGGGGTCACCGGTTTGTTCTGCTTGATCCGCAGGTCGGTGTTGGTCAGCGCTTCGCTGATCAGCGTGTGGGTGTATTCCGGGTTGTATTCCAGCGCATCGGCGCTGGCCGGGAACAACGGCGCGAACAGTTGCAGGTCGACCAGCATCTCGAAGGTGATGGCGCCATGGCCGGAGAGGAACAGCTTGAGCACCTCCTCGAACAGGCGAGCCGACGGAATCTCGCGCAGCATCGGGGCCAGGTCGCGGATCGGCTGAACGGTGTGCTTTTCGATGCCGAAGTTGAGCTTGGCGGCGAAGCGCACGGCCCGCAGCATTCGTACCGGGTCTTCCTGATAACGCTGTTTCGGGTCGCCGATCAGACGGATCAGTTGATTGCGGATGTCGTGTACGCCATTTGCGTAATCGAGGATGCGTTCGCTGACCGGGTCGTAATACAGGGCGTTGATGGTGAAGTCGCGGCGTTGCGCGTCTTCTTCCAGGGTGCCGTAAACGTTATCGCGCAGAATGCGCCCGCTCTCGTTGCGCGAAGACTGATTGCTGTCTTCGTCGTCTTCGTTTTGCGGGTGATTGGCGCGGAAGGTCGCGACTTCAATGATTTCGCGACCGAAATGGATGTGCACCAGCTTGAAGCGGCGGCCGATGATCCGCGCATTGCGGAATTCGGCGCGAACCTGCTCGGGGGTGGCGCTGGTGGCGACGTCGAAGTCTTTGGGCGTGATACCCAGCAGCATGTCTCGCACGCAGCCGCCAACCAGGTAAGCCTGATAGCCGGCGCCCTGCAGACGTTCGACGATGTTGACCGCGTATCGGCTGAATTGCGCCTTTTGCAGCGAATGTTGGCCGCTGTTGAGGACTTCAGGCGTGCTACGGATGTGTTGCGTACGACGCAGGGGAGTTCGGAATGACTGGAACAGCTTCTTCAGCATGGGATGCACTGTTTGAAGGAATGTTCGGCCATACCAGAGAATGACCGCATGATGGGCGGGGATTCTAGCATTTAGTCGAGGGATGGTGTAGGACGCTGCCGATTTGCGCTGCGGGCCGCAGGCTAGAGGGGGGAAGATGCATCAGAAGGGAGGATTTCCGGAAGGGAGAAACTACAAGGGGAGCCGAAGCTCCCCAAGAAGTAGTTGCGTGCTCTTTTTATTATTGATTCGGGCTTCTTGTTTTTGTTGAGTGCCCTCGCCATGAAGCTTTTCCTTCATGACCCTCCCAATCGGGAGCCAAGAGCAAACGGATTGCTTTGGTCGCTGAATTGCAGTGATCTCTCGATCCAACCAGTACAGGCTCTGTCTTAAGACAGTTTTTGTTGTTCTCGGCCTGGTCGTGGGGCAAGCCCCAAATACAACGCCTCTCCAAAAGAATCAGTTAGCTGCGCCTCTCGCCGTCTTGTTTTTATTGTGCGTGAGTCGATTCGTCTTATTTTTATTGTCTTGTGCATTGCTTGTTATTGTTCTTGTACCAAACATATAGCAGGTGCCGTGCCAACTTTTGCGAACCCCAATAAAACAAGGGGTTAGATCGATATAACCGTTTTTGCAGGGCGAAAAAAAGCCGGGGTTTCGTTACCGATAACCCCGGCTTCTGTTACGTGAAAAAACTGAGGTAACAGTTTTTTCACATCTTCAACGGTAACCCGCACACTTGACAGGTAACGTTCAGCTCTCGCTGGTGACCCCGGTCTTGCGCCGTGGAATGCCCAGACGCTGACGGCGTTCCCACAGACATTTGCGGCTGACGCCCAGTTTGCGCGCCAGTTCGGTCTCGGTCATGTGGTCCTGATGCTCGAGCACGAAGTGCTGGAAGTAGTCTTCCAGCGACAGATCTTCGGTCGGCTCGTGGCTGCTGTTGCTGGCGTTACCGGCCGGTTGCGTCGGCAGACCGATGAACTCGTCGTCCTCCAGATCCCCCAGCTCGATGTCGATGCCCAGCAGGTCGGCAGAAATTTCCGGGCTTTCGCTCAGGATGACGGCGCGCTCGACGGCGTTTTCCAGCTCCCGCACGTTGCCCGGCCAGGAATAGTGCCGGATTGCCTGTTCGGCATCAGCGGCAAATTTCAGATCGGTGCGATTGATGCGTGCGCTCTGACGAGCGAGGAACGCATTGGCGATTTCGTTGACGTCTGCACCACGCTCGCGCAGGGCCGGCAGTTTCAACGCGATCACGTGGAGGCGGTAGTACAAGTCCTCACGGAACTGGCCGATTTTCGCCAGGCTCTTGAGGTCACGGTGGGTCGCGGCGATCAGGCGGACATCGACCTTCTGCGACTGCACCGAGCCAACCCGGCGAATTTCGCCTTCCTGCAATACACGCAGCAGGCGGGCCTGTGCTTCCAGTGGCAATTCGCCGATCTCGTCGAGGAACAGCGTGCCGCCGTCTGCTGCTTCCACCAGGCCGGCGCGACCGGCGCTGGCGCCGGTGAATGCGCCTTTCTCGTGACCGAACAGTTCGGACTCTATCAGGCTTTCCGGAATGGCAGCGCAGTTCACCGAGATCATCGGGGCCTTGGCGCGTTTCGAAAGGTTGTGCAGGGCGCGGGCCACCAGTTCTTTACCGGTTCCGGACTCGCCCTGGATCAGGACATTGGAATCGGTTGGAGCGACTTTGCGGATCTTGCCGTAAAGGTCCTGCATCGGAGGGCAGGAGCCGATGATGCCGATCTCGCCATTGCTGTTGTCGACGGCGGATTTGCCGTTACCGTTGGCCGTTTTGCCGGTAACAACTTCGCCGGCAACTGGCGCCGACTGACGATCACGCAGGATCCGCGCGACGGCCTGAAGCATCTCGTCATGGTCGAAAGGCTTGGCGATGTAGTCCACCGCGCCCATCTTCATTGAGTCGACCGCCGAGCGCAGGCTGGCGTAGCTGGTCATGATCAGCACCGGCGTGCCCTGGCCGAGCTTGATCAGCTCGGTGCCCGGAGCACCCGGCAGACGCAGGTCGCTGACGATCAGATCGAAAGTGGGAATACTGAAGCGTTCTTGTGCTTCCTGCACTGAACCGGCTTCGCTGACCTGGTACTGGTTGCGTTCCAGCAGGCGGCGCAAGGCGGAGCGGATAATGGTTTCGTCTTCGACGATCAAAATGTGCGGCATTGATTCGATACTCTCGACGGTCTCAGTTCACAGCGGACGTCGCTTCGACATGACGCGGCAATGTCACCCGGATACGGGTGCCGCGCTGGCTCTGAACATCAGCCGGGCTGTCGATGGTGATTTGTCCATAATGCTCTTCAACGATGGAATAGACCAGTGCAAGGCCCAGACCGGTACCTTCGCCAGGATCCTTGGTGGTGAAGAAGGGTTCGAACAATCGGTCCATGATGTTCTTCGGAATACCGCTGCCTTCGTCCTCCACGATCAGATCGACCGTGTGTTCGCCGGCTTCGCTCTTGACCCGGACCGCACTGCCGGCAGGCGAGGCGTCACGGGCGTTGGAGAGCAAGTTGATCAAGACTTGGGCGAGCCGCTGCGGGTCGCCTTCGACCCAGTGGTCGGGGTCGCACAGGTTATAGAACTGGACTTCGAAGTTGCGCCGGTTCAGCGCGAGCAGGCCGATGGCATCCTGGGCCACTTCCGCCAGACAGACGGGTTCGTCGCTGTGCTGATGGCTGCCGGCATGGGCGAAGCTCATCAGCGACTGGACGATGCGCGACACGCGTTTGGTCTGCTCGAGGATCTGGCCGCTGATTTCCGTCAGTTCACCGTCGTCTTCACGTTCTTCGCGCAGGTTTTGCGCAAGACAGGCGATGCCGGTGATCGGGTTGCCGATTTCATGGGCCACGCCGGCTGCGAGACGGCCAATGCTGGCCAGACGCTCGGAGTGCACCAGTTTGTCTTCGAGCATCTGGGTCTCGGTCAGGTCCTCCACGAGCAATACGAGGCCACTGTTGCCCGGTGCCAATGGTTCATCAATGGCCGCTTTGTGCAGGTTCAGCCAGCGGGTCTGGCCGTCGAGAGCCAGATGCTGTTTGTGCAAGTGCTCGTCGGGCAAGTTTATGAAGCCTTGCAGCAATTCTTTCCACGGATTGGCTATGGTGCTCAAGCGCGAGCCGACGACCCGTTGCGCGGCAATTCCGGTCAGCTCTTCCATGGCCTTGTTCCACATCAGGATCTCCTGATCCTTGGCCAGCGAGCAGACGCCCATCGGCAGTTCCTGCAAGGTCTGGCGGTGGTAGCGGCGCAGGGCGTCGAGCTCGGCGGCCAGGCCGGTGAGGCGCGAGTGGTAATCCTCAAGGCGACTTTCAATGAAGTGGATGTCTTCTGTGACGTAGTTTTCACCGCCGGCCTTGTAGGGCAGGAAGGTTTCCACCATGTCCTGGGCTACGCTCGGGCCCATCAGGCCGGAGAGGTTGGCTTCGATTCGGTCGCGTAGTCGACGCAATGCGTAAGGGCGGCGTTCATCGAAAGGCAGATAAAGGTCGCGCAGGGCCTGTTCGACTTCCTTTTGCGCCGCTTTGGCGCCCAAAGGCTTGGCCAGTTGAGTGGCGAATTCTTGCGGTGAGGCTGCATGAAGTTCCCGGCGTTGCGGACGGCGCACGTTATCCACAGCGCAGGCTTCGGCCGCGCTGGCCTCTTCGGGGCTGGCATTGGTGAACAGCGAAATCAGCGTGAACATCAGGACGTTGGCCGCCAGCGAGGCGATGGCCGCCATGTGCCAACTGGTATCGTCCAGGACGTAGATCATGTTCAGCAGCGGAATATAGAAACCCTGCAGATTGCCGACCAGCGGCAACAGCATGGTCACGACCCACACCACAATCCCCGCCAGCAGACCGGCGATGAAACCGCGGCGATTGGCGGTCGGCCAGTACAGCACCGACAGCACGCCCGGCAGGAATTGCAGGGTCGCGACGAAGGCGACGATGCCGAGGTTGGCCAGATCCTGCTCGGCACCCAGCATCAGATAGAAGCAGAAACCGGCCATGATGATCGCGACGATCAGCGCCCGGCGGGTCCATTTCAACCAGCGATAGATATTGCCCTCGGCCGGTGGCTGATAGAGCGGCAGCACCAGATGGTTCAGGGCCATGCCCGACAGCGCCAGCGTGGTGACGATGATCAAGCCACTGGCCGCCGACAGACCGCCGACATAGGCCAGCAACGCCAGCGACTTGCTGTTGGCGGCAATGCCGATGCCAAGGGTGAAGTACTCCGGATTGGTGGTGGCGCCGAGTTTCAGGCCGGCCCAGAGAATCAGCGGTACTGCCAGGCTCATCAACAGCAGGAACAACGGCAGACCCCAACTCGCGCTCACCAGCGAACGCGGGTTGAGGTTTTCGGTGAACGTCATGTGATACATGTGCGGCATCACGATCGCCGAGGCGAAAAACACCAGCAGCAACGTGCGCCACGGGCCTTCCTGCAATGGGGTATGCAGGGCGGCGAGGGCGGTCTGGTTCTGCAGCAGCCACAGTTCAAGCTGTTGTGGACCATCGAAAACGCCGTACAAGGCATAGAGGCCGACGCCGCCGAGGGCGGCCAGTTTGATCACCGATTCGAAGGCGATCGCGAACACCAGCCCTTCGTGCTTTTCACGGGTGGCGATATGGCGCGAGCCGAAGAAGATCGTGAACAGGATGATCAGTGCGCAGAACGCCAGGGCCACGCGATTCTGCACCGGTTCGCCGGTGAGGATGCCGATGGAATCGGCCACGGCCTGGATCTGCAGGGCCAGCAACGGCAGTACGCCGATCAACATGAAAATCGTGGTCAGCGCACCGGCCCAGGTGCTGCGGAAACGGAAAGCGAACAAGTCCGCCAGCGATGACAGTTGATAGGTGCGGGTGATCTTCAGGATCGGATACAGCAGTACCGGCGCCAGCAGAAACGCACCGGACACCCCGAGATAGCTGGACAGAAAGCCGTAACCATATTGATAGGCCAGACCGACCGTGCCATAGAACGCCCACGCACTGGCGTAGACCCCCAGCGACAGGGTGTAAGTCAGCGGATGGCGAATGATCGCCCGGGGGATCATGCCCCGTTCACTGATCCATGCCACGCCGAACAGCGCGGCCAGGTAGGCAGCGCTGATCAGCAGCATCTGGGTCAGGCTAAAGCTCATCGGCATCTTTTTGGCTCTGCAGGATGAAGGTCACGACGATCAGGATCAGCCAGAGCAGATAAGGGCGATACCAGGCGCCCGTGGCGTCGATCCACCAATCCATGATGGCGGGAGAAAACAGGTAGATCCCCACGACCAGAAGCAGGACCAAGCGATAGATGTACATCTCGGCCTCTCTTTTTTATGCGCGTGCCCGAAAACGTGCGGCGATGGTAACGGATGGGCGCGCCACTGCAAGTGTCGTCACAGCAGTTGCGCTTCAGGCAGGGTCAGTGTGCGCGGGATTTTCGAGGCGTCCCAGTGGGCGCTGCCCCAATTCAGCAGCTCCTGCGGTGAGGCGTGGGCCAGTTCGGAGCCCGGGTTTTGCCCCAGTGCGCGCAGCGCCCGCAGCAGCAGCGGGGTGGCCTGATCGGCCTCCAGCGGCGGTGAGCGGTAGGACTTGCCGAGCTTGTTGCCGTCCGGCTGGGTAATCAGGGGCAGGTGCAGATAGCGCGGCTGGCGCAGGCCCAGCAGTTCCTGCAGATAGAGCTGGCGCGGGGTTGAGTCGAGCAGGTCGGCGCCGCGCACGATGTCGGTGATGCCCTGCCAGGCATCGTCCAGCACCACCGCCAGTTGATAGGCGTAGAGGCCGTCGCGGCGGCGGATCACGAAATCACCCACGTCGCGGCCCAGGTGCTGGCGGTATTCGCCCTGCACCCGGTCGATGAAGTGATATTCCAGCTCGGGCACGCGCAGGCGGATTGCGGCGTCTTCCTGACCATGGCCGGCATTGCGACACAGTCCTGGATAAATGCCGTGATAGGGCTCCAGTTGTTTGCGCGAGCAGGTGCAGGCATACGCCAGGCCGTGATTGAACAGGCTGTCGAGCACTTGCGCGTAGGCTTCATGCCGTTCGCTCTGACGGGTCATTTCGCCGTCCCATTCGAAGCCGTAGCTTTCCAGGGCCTTGAGAATCGCTGCCTGCGCCCCCGGCTCTTCCCGAGGCGGATCGAGATCTTCCATGCGCACCAGCCAGCGACCGTTCACCGAGCGGGCGTCCAGATAGGAAGCCAGCGCCGCTACAAGCGAGCCAAAGTGCAGGTGGCCACTGGGTGTCGGAGCAAAGCGGCCGATGTAGGCGGGGGAGGTGTTGGCAGTCATGAGAGCGATGCTACTAGAGAGTCAGAAAACAGCAGAAACAAAAACGGAGCGTTCGCACGCTCCGTTTCTCGTTCAGGTCAGGATTACTTGCCGACCTGCTTTTCCTTGATTTCCGCAAGGTTCTTGCAGTCGACGCACATGTCGGCGGTCGGACGGGCTTCAAGGCGCTTGACGCCGATCTCGATGCCGCAGGAGTCACACCAGCCGTACTCTTCGTCTTCGATCAACTGCAGCGTCTTGTCGATCTTCTTGATCAGTTTGCGCTCGCGGTCGCGGGCACGCAGCTCAAGGGCGAATTCTTCTTCCTGGCTGGCACGGTCGGCCGGATCAGGGAAGTTGGCTGCTTCGTCTTTCATGTGATCAACAGTGCGGTCGACTTCCTGCATCAAGTCCAGTTTCCACTTGGTCAGGATTTTGGTGAAGTGCGCGCGCATGGGCTTGCCCATGTACTCTTCGCCTTCGGCCGGAACGTAAGGTTCGAAACCGCTGATCGCCTGTTGCTGCTGTTGCTTTGCTTGGGTGGGCATGAAATGGACCGCCTCTACTCTTGTAATCCATTGCGCAGGATTGCTCCATCACCGACACCTGCCGGCCCTGCGGCTGCAAGCGGGCGAACTTACCAGATCAATTCGGCCTGCGCTACTCCCGGATGTCGAGCCCGCGGCCGGTGGTGCCTGCAAATGTTTGCCAAGCCATGTCTGGTGGTGCTGGAGACCTGACAATCACTGATTTTAGTCAATCCTGGAGCGTACGTTTGCCTTGTTACAGTCCAGCGTTCTTGAGGCTGTGACCGCTGCGGGTTCTCGCTCGTTCCGGCAGATGGGTAGAATCGTTTCTTTTCACTCGTTGAAGGAAGGCCAATGGCTCAGCCCTACAGTGCGCGCAGTCGTGCGATCGAACCGTTCCATGTGATGGCGTTGCTGGCGCGGGCCAATGAATTGCAGGCCGCCGGCCATGACGTGATCCACCTGGAAATCGGCGAGCCGGACTTCACGACCGCCGAACCGATCATCCGCGCCGGCCAGGCTGCCCTGACGGCGGGGAAAACCCGTTACACCGCCGCCCGGGGCATTCCTGAGCTGCGCGAGGCGATTTCCGGCTTTTATCAGACCCGTTATGGTCTGAATATCGATCCGCGGCGGATTCTGATCACCCCGGGCGGCTCCGGGGCGCTGTTGCTGGCCAGTGCGTTGCTGGTGGACCCGGGCAAACACTGGCTGCTGGCCGACCCCGGTTATCCGTGCAACCGGCACTTTCTGCGACTGGTGGAGGGCGCGGCGCAGCTCGTTCCTGTCGGGCCGGATGTGCGCTATCAACTGACGCCTGATCTAGTGGAGCGCCACTGGGATCACGACAGTGTCGGTGCACTGGTCGCTTCACCGGCCAACCCGACCGGCACGATTCTGACCCGCGATGAGCTGGCGGGGTTATCCACAGCCATCAAGGCGCGGCACGGGCATCTGGTGGTGGACGAGATCTACCACGGCCTGACATACGGCACCGATGCCGCCAGCGTGCTGGAAGTCGACGACAGCGCGTTTGTCCTCAACAGTTTTTCAAAATATTTCGGCATGACCGGTTGGCGTCTCGGCTGGCTGGTGGCACCGGATGCTGCGGTCAGCGAGCTGGAAAAGCTTGCGCAGAACCTCTACATCAGCGCCCCGAGCATGGCCCAGCATGCGGCGCTGGCCTGTTTCGAGCCGGACACCATTGCGATTCTCGAGGAGCGCCGCGCCGAATTCGGCCGTCGCCGCGATTTCCTGCTGCCAGCGCTGCGGGAGCTGGGTTTCAATATCGCGGTGGAGCCGGAGGGCGCGTTCTACTTGTATGCCGATATCAGCCAGTTCGGCGGTGATGCCTTCGCGTTCTGCCGTCACTTCCTCGAAACCGAGCACGTAGCGTTTACCCCGGGGCTGGATTTCGGTCGTTATCAGGCCAGTCACCATGTGCGCTTTGCCTACACGCAAAACCTCCCTCGCCTACAGGAAGCAGTGGAACGCATTGCTCGCGGCTTGAAGAGCTGGCAAGGCTGATGCGTTTTTTTCCTCCTCTTGAAGAAGGCCGGTTGATCCGCCGTTACAAGCGCTTTCTCGCCGATATCGAAACCGTTGGCGGCGAACTGCTGACGATTCACTGCCCGAATACCGGCTCGATGCTTAATTGTCAGGTCGAAGGCGGGCAGGTCTGGTTCAGTCGCTCCAATGACCCCAAGCGCAAGCTGCCCGGCACCTGGGAAATCGGCGAAACCCCGCAGGGGCGGTTGTTCTGCGTGAACACCGGGCGCGCCAATGCGCTGGTCGAAGAAGCCTTGCAAGCCGGTGTCATCAGCGAGTTGAACGGTTTTACCGCGCTGAAGCGCGAAGTGGCGTACGGACAGGAAAAAAGCCGCATCGACTTTCGCCTCGAATACCCGACAGGGCCGGTGTATGTGGAGGTGAAAAGCGTCACGCTGGGTTTCGACGGTACAGCGGTGGCGGCCTTTCCCGATGCGGTGACCGAGCGGGGCGCCAAGCATTTGCGTGAGCTGGCGCATCTTGCGCGAGACGGGATTCGAGCAGTGCAGCTGTACTGCGTGAATCTGACGGGTATCGAAGCGGTACGTCCGGCCGTGGAAATCGACGCTGCCTACGCCGCTGCCTTGCGTGAGGCGGTGGCGTCCGGTGTCGAGGTGCTGGCTTATGGCGTGCGGTTGGGCCATGAGGAAATGTTGATCGATCGTCGACTGGACGTATTGCTTGACGGTTAAACGTCGACCCACAGCCCTTGGGCATCTTCACGGCAATCGATGGCTGTCAGCGATTGCCCGGCGCAAGGGCCCGCCACACATTCACCGTCCTCGATCAGAAACAGTGCGCCGTGAGTGGCGCACTGGATCAGGCTGTTGCTCGGGTCGAGAAACTGGTCGGGTTGCCATTCCAGCCCGACGCCTCGGTGCGGGCAGCGATTGAGATAGACGTACGCCTTGCCGGCCCGGCGCACGGCGAACAGTTTTTGGCCGTCGATCTCGAACCCGCGGCTGGTGGCTTCGAGCAAATCGGCGCCGATGCACAGAAACTTCATGGCTATCCTCAAGTGTCAGCTCGTGTCCGGATATGTCCGAGCTTGACGTTTAAATGCAAACAATTATCAAATGGCCGCCTTCGTCCGCCGCGCGGTGGCCGCTGCCGAGGATACTTGGCCTGCCGCCCCGATGCCCGGGAAAATCCTCTAAGGGAAGCTGTCTATGCGCCTGAGTACCCGCGTTGCCGTGCTGTGTGTCGGACTTTTGGTCAGCCACCAGGCTGCAGCGGCCCAATTGCCGCAACGCTGGGTCAGTGCCGGCGGTGCGTTGTCGGAATGGGTGAGTGCGTTGGGCGGTGAGGCGAAGCTGGTGGGCGTCGACACCACGAGCCAGCATCCAAAGTCCCTCACGTCGCTGCCGAGTATCGGTTATCAGCGCAGTCTGTCGGCGGAAGGCATCCTCAGCCTGCGCCCGGACATCCTGATCGGCACCGAGGAAATGGGCCCGCCGCCGGTCATTTCACAGGTTCGCAGTGCCAAAGTGCAGGTGGAGCTGTTCTCCGCTCAGCCGGACCTGCCGACGCTGGAGAAAAATGTCACCCATCTGGGCCGGTTGCTGGGCGCCGAGACTCAGGCGACTCAGCTGCTGCAAAGTTATCAACAGCAACTCGATGCACAGACGTCGCGCGTGGTGGCGGTGCAGTCAAAACACAAGGCTCCCGGCGTGCTGTTGTTGCTCGGACATGCCGGCGGCAAACCATTGATTGCCGGCAAGGACACCGCTGCCGACTGGATGCTGCAACAGGCGGGCGGACATAACCTGGCCACTCACACCGGCTACAAACCGTTTTCCGTGGAATCCCTGGCCGGACTCGACCCCGAAGTGCTGGTGTTTGCTGACCGCGCACTGACCGGCGAGGCGGCGAAAACGGCTCTGTTCAAGGAAAACCCGATCCTCAATTCCAGCCGTGCGGCCAAGTCTGGTCGCGTGCTGGAGCTGGACCCGACATTGCTGGTCGGTGGGCTAGGGCCGCGTTTACCGGGAGCGCTGAAAACTCTGACTGACGGTTTCTACCCAGGCCAGAGCGGCCAATGACCACACTGGTCAAACCCCGTGGCTTGTTCACCGGCCTGATCCTGCTGTGCCTGTTGGCGATCTGGCTGTCACTGGCTCTGGGGCCGGTCAGCCTGCCGCTGTTCGATACCTTGCGCGCGGCATTGCGCATGATCGGCGTGCCGCTGGCGCCGGACGGGCTGGAGCAGGCTGAGCTGATTCTCGGGCAGATTCGCCTGCCTCGGACGCTGCTCGGGTTGGCAGTAGGCGGCGTGCTGGCGTTGTCCGGGGTGGCGATGCAAGGCTTGTTTCGCAATCCACTGGCGGACCCGGGTTTGGTTGGCGTGTCCAGTGGGGCGGCGCTCGGTGCTGCGGTGGCGATTGTCGGCGGTTCGTTTTTCGGCGGTCTGCCGGAGTGGTTCGGCCCGTACTTATTGTCGGTGTGCGCGTTTCTCGGCGGTCTAGGGGTGACAGCGCTGGTGTATCGGCTCGGCCGTCGCAACGGGCAGACCGATGTCGCGACCATGTTGCTGGCGGGTATCGCCCTGACTGCGCTCGCCAGTTCTGCAGTGGGACTTTTTACCTATCTGGCGGACGACGCCACCCTGCGAACCCTGACTTTCTGGAACCTCGGCAGCCTCAACGGTGCGAGTTATGCACGGTTGTGGCCGCTGCTGATCATCAGTGCCGGCGTCGCGTTGTGGTTGCCGCGCCGGGCGAAGGCTTTGAATGCGTTGTTGCTTGGGGAGTCGGAAGCCGGGCATTTGGGGATCGATGTCGAGCGGCTCAAGCGTGAGCTGGTGTTCTGCACGGCGCTGGGTGTCGGGGCTGCAGTGGCGGCGGCGGGGATGATCGGATTTGTCGGGCTGGTCGTACCGCATCTGGTGCGTTTGCTCGCCGGGCCGGATCATCGCGTGTTGTTGCCGGCATCGGTGCTGGCCGGTGCCAGTCTGTTGTTGCTGGCGGATCTGGTGGCGCGGCTGGCGCTGGCCCCGGCGGAGTTGCCGATTGGCATCGTTACGGCATTCATCGGCGCGCCGTTCTTCCTTTATCTGTTGCTGCGAGGGCGTGCCTGATGTTGCGTGCGCACAATCTGCACATCCGTCGTGGCCGCAAGACCGTGCTGGCTGACGTCAATCTGCAACTGGAGTCGGGTGAAGTGCTCGGCGTGCTCGGCCCCAACGGTGCCGGCAAGAGCACGTTGCTCGGAGCGTTGTGCGGTGAACTGAGTGCCAGCGAAGGCAGTGTTCTTCTCGACGGTGAAAACCTTGGCCATTGGAGCGGCACTCAGCGTGCTCAACGACTGGCGGTATTGCCCCAGGTATCGACGCTGGATTTCGCTTTTCGCGTCGAAGAAGTGGTCGGGATGGGGCGTTTGCCCTATCAGAGCGGGAGAGTGCGCGATGACGAGATCGTTGCCGACGCATTGGCGGCCGCTGATGCCGGGCACCTGAAGGGGCGCAGTTATCTGGCGCTGTCCGGTGGCGAGCGCCAGCGGGTACACCTGGCCCGCGTGCTGGCTCAGTTGTGGCCGGGGCAGGCCGGGCAGACCTTGTTGCTGGACGAGCCGACTTCGATGCTCGATCCGTTGCATCAACACACCACGTTGCAAGCCGTGCGCGAGTTTGCCGATCGCGGCGCTGCTGTGATGGTGATCCTGCATGATCTGAACCTGGCGGCGCGCTATTGTGATCGCATCTTGCTGCTTGAGGGTGGACGTCCGGTGGCACTGGACACGCCTCAGCAAGTGTTGCGCCCTGACTCGCTCAAGGCTGTTTTCGGTCTGGAGGTGTTGGTGCAGTCGCACCCGGAGCGCGGGCATCCGCTGATCATCGCTCGCTGATTTCGTCATCGAGGTGAAAGCATGCGTAGGATTTTTCTGTTTGCGGTGTTGTTGCTTGGCGGTTGCCAACATCTCGCTCCGCCACCGGTCACTGGCGAGATTCGCGACCTGCGTAGCGGAACACTGATTACCCCGCAAGAATTGCTGACGCGTCTGGGCGAGCCGGCGAGGGTGATCGTCGGTGAGCAGCACGACAATGCCGATCACCATGCCGTGCAGTTGTGGCTGTTGCAGAACCTGGGTCGTGAGCGGCCTCAGGGCAGTCTCCTGCTGGAAATGCTCACGCCCGATCAACAAGTGCGGGTCGATGTCGTGCGTCGAGCTCCAAAGGCTCCCACTGATCTTCCGGTCGAGCTGGCGTGGCAGGATGGTTGGGACTGGAATCTCTACGGGCCGATTGTCCGGTTTGCCTTCACGCAACCTTATCCGCTGCTGGCGGCCAATCTCGATAACAGTGAAATTCGTGCGTTCTATCGCCAGCCTCCGGTTCTGCAAGGGGAACGCAGTAACGCCGAGTCGGTGAAAAACGAATTGGCCGGGCAGATCAGCGATTCTCATTGTGGCTTGCTGCCTCAGTCGCAGATGCCGGCGATGCTGGCGGTGCAGCAGCAACGGGATCGGCGTATGGCGACAAGATTGTTGGCGGCGCCTGCGCCAGCGTTGTTGTTCGCTGGTGCGTTCCATGCGCGCAAGGATGTGGGTGTGCCGCTGCATGTGCTGGATCTGGGCACGCCCGAAGCACCTGCAGTGTTGATGCTGGCGGAGCAGGGCAGCGAAGTCACGGCGGCCATGGCCGATTATGTCTGGTTCACACCATCTACACCGAAACCGGATTATTGCACCGAGATGCGTAAACAGTTCGGTCAATGACTTTCTTGCGGGCAAAAAAAGACCCGGTAAAACCGGGTCAAATAACCGTGATTAGCCTGATGAGGAGATAATCTGAGAGTCCGAACCAAGGGCTTTTCAGAATATCGACTGATCTCGCGATCAGTTGTGATAATCATAGCGATTCTCATTAACAAGTCAACGTGTGTTTTTCCATTTCTTCGGTTTTGTTTGGGGAATGGCTGAAAAGCCCTGCAAACACTGGCTTCAGCTTGGACGATCAAGTGCCGTGAGCTGCTTGTTGAGCTGGTCGATGCGCCGCGCCATGCTTTCGATCAGGCTGTGGGCGATTTTCGGATTGCTGCGGGTCATGCTCAGAAACTGATCGCCTGGAATCAGCATCACCGTGCTCGGCTCGCAGGTGATGACCGTAGCGTTGCGGGCCTCGCCGGTGAATATCGCCATCGCGCCGAAGATCTCGTCCCTGGGCACCTCCCCAACCTTGTGCCCGTCGACGAATGCCTGCGCGTGTCCCTCGATGATTACGAACACGTGATCGGCGGGATCGCCTTCGCGGATCAACACTTCTCCGGCCTCGACCCGTTTAAAGCCATTGGTGCAGCGAAACTCCCGTGGCTTCAGTTCGCCAATCGCATGGGCCAGCAGCGCCATTTGCCCGAGCAGATAGTGCAGAAACTGCTCCGAACGTGCCGGTTCTGAATACACATGCTGAAACAAATCGCGTCGACGATAGGGCAGGAGGCTCAGCGGTCCGTCCGAACGCAGGAGGCAATCCGTCCATTCCGGGCTTTGCTGCAGACCGATCAGATCACCTTCCTGCCAATAGAAAAGCGCCCTGCCACCTAACTGGCCGTTGATGACACCCTCTGTCAGTAAAAACAGTTGATCGCCCGGCAACCGAGCCATCAGATCATCCGTGGCCTCCAGTTCCAGTGGGGGCCCACACGGTGCAAGGTCCTGCAGAAAATGACCGGGAAGGCTCTGCAAACGGTTGATCATTGTTTCGGCCGGCGCCGATTGTTCCCCGAGCAGATACATGAAGGTGGGTGCCCGTCAGTTCTTGTGGCGAGAGGAAATGGCTTCCAGCTGTTTGTTCAGAGCGTCCTTGCGTTCGGCGGGAATGTCGTTCCAGTGCACATCCATCAACGCCCCTTCGATTGCATACAACAACACCTTCGACGCTCGGAACCCACGCGTGCGCACGGCCCGATAGGCATCCACGGCGCCCAGGCGACGCAGATCCGAGGCGCTGTGGATGCCCACGGCATGCAGCCATTGCGCCGACGTCTTGCCAAGATTCTTCAGGTGTTGCAGTTCATCATTCATCAAGCCTCCTTGCGACGGCCGAATGGTGCGTGGGCGATCTTCTCAGGAGTGTAGCCATCAGTAGGAAAAGCGTGGTTGTTTGGTCGGATTCGACGCAAACGCTTCTAAGAAAGGTCAGGTTTTCACTGACGAATCAGGTTGGAGAGGGGGGAGGCACGAATGACACCCAGTCCAGCGCAAAGCGGGGGCGCTGGACGGGTTGGCCCTTTGGTGGCTCAGCGGGTGCGATAGCGCAGGCGGGTACCGAAGTTCATCGACATCAGGATTTCGTCTGCACTCAGCTCCGGCGGGAAGTAAGCACCGGAAATCTGTGCGTGGGCCAGGCTGGCGCCTTCCAGCGATGCATTACGAAAGTCGATACCGCGCAGATCAGCGGAACGGAAGTAGGCGTCCCGGAAATCCACGCCGTCGGCGTTCAATTCGCGCAAGTCGAGGCCACGAAAATCACCGCCCACCATGTCAATCGGGCCGTCTTTCGGACGTTCTTTGTTGAAACCGGCTATGTCGTCTTTGTGCAGCAAGGCATAAAGCGGGGTGTCGAGAAGTTTCGGCTGGCTCATGTCAGATCACCTGTTGGTTTTATGACGCCAGTATAGTGCCACTATTTGACGGCCGTGAAGCGAGCGTGGGCTTCACGGCCGAAATAGTTTCTTACAGACCTGGCAGGCGCTGGCGGATTTGCGCCACGACAGTGTCCAGGGTGCCGGACTCATTGGTCTGCACGCGCTTGCTGCGCAGGATTTCGTCCGGAGTCAACGCTTCACGATTGGCTTGCTGTGCTTCGATCACGGCCAGTGTTGCGTCGGAAGGATCCTTCTTGTCTGCCTGACGCAGGGCCAGCCAGCTCTCGATCACCGCTTGTGGTGCGTTGCAGTCGAGGATCAGGAACGGCGTGCCGGTGGCCTCGGCTACCTTGGCTGCGCTGTCACGTTGTTCGCGCTTGAGGTAAGTGGCATCGATCACCACCGGGAAGCCGGCGTGCAGGATCACTTCGGCGATTTCATGCAGGCGAGCATAGGTCGCAGTGCTGGCGTCGGCGCTGTAAATCCCGGCCTGAACATCATTGGCGACGGTTTGCTCACCGAACAGACGTTTGCGCTCGACATCTGAACGCAGGCGAATCGCGCCCAGCGCCTCCACCAGGCGCATGGCAACGTGGCTTTTGCCTACAGCGGATACACCGTGGGTGATCGCCATGAAACGCGAAGGAATAGTGCTGTAGCTTTCCGCCAGGTTGGCGTAGTTGCGGTACTGGCGCAGGGTGGTGGCGCGCTGCACCGGCGTTGCGTCGGCAGGCATGCTGAACAGCGCAACTTTCGCACGGACCAGCGCGCGGTAGGCCTTGTAGAAGTTCAACACTTCCAGGCCCTGATAGTCGCCGGTCAGCTCCAGGTATTGGCTGATGAAGCGACGGGCCAGGGATTTCAGACCGCGGTCTTCCAGGTCCATCGCCAGGAAACCGGTGTCGGCCCAGACGTCGGTGAAGCGAAACGGCTCGTTGAATTCGATGCAGTCGAAGATCACCACTTTGCCATCGATCAGCGTAGCGTTACCCAGGTGAATGTCACCGTGGCATTCGCGGGTGAAACCTTCGGTCTTGCGCTGGGCGAACAGCGGTTTGAGGCGTTCGAAGCTGCTTTCGGCCCAGGCTTGCAAGGCATCCAGTTGCAGCAGATCGGCCTTGTCGCTGAGGAACGGCAGGATTTGTTCGAAGTTCTGGCGTACCGGCGCCATCACGCTTTCAGGGGTGCCGGCATCGTGTTCGGCCGGGACTTTTGGCGCGCTGAGATGGAAGCGAGCGATCTGCTCGGCCATTTCGTCGATGTGCGTGGTGGTCAGTTCGCCATTGGCTTGCAGGGTGCTCAGCAGGCCGGTCTGCGGGAACTGGCGCATTTTCAGCACATATTCAATGGCCGGGCCTTCGCCGCCCAGTTGCGGGGCTTCGGCAGTGCCGGTGACTGGAATCACTTCCAGATACAAATCGTCGGTCAGACGCTGGTTGAGGCGCAGTTCTTCGCCGCAAAAATGCTCGCGGGATTCGAGGCTGGTGAAGTCAAGAAAGCCGAAGTTCACCGGCTTCTTCACTTTATAAGCGTAAGGACCAGTGAGCAGGACCCACGAGATATGGGTTTCTATGACCTGAAACCCTTCGACAGGGTGCGCAAACAGGGCAGGATTTTGCAGGGCGGCGATCAGGGACTGGCTCACAGGCGATCCTTCAGAGTCTGGGGAAATTCGAGGCCGCCATTATGGCCGCTCGCCAGCCCGACGCAAACCTCGGAGCGCTCCTGTTGAGTATGAATAAAGTGCGTATAATCCGCCGCCATGACTCGTACTCGATCCCCCCGCACTTCTAAAAAACCAGCTTCCCGGGGCCTGCGCCCATGGTTGGGCTGGGCCCTGAAACTCAGTCTGGTCGGCCTTGTGGTGCTGGCCGGCTTCGCCGTTTACCTCGATGCCGTGGTGCAGGAGAAATTCTCCGGCAAGCGCTGGACCATCCCGGCCAAGGTATACGCGCGGCCGCTCGAGCTGTTCGTCGGACAGAAACTGAGCAAGGACGACTTCCTCACCGAACTCGATGCCCTGGGCTATCGCCGCGAAGCCGTGAGCAATGGCCCAGGCGCCGCCGCGGTCAACGGCAACACCGTCGATCTGAATACCCGTGGTTTCCAGTTCTATGAAGGCCTGGAAAAACCGCAGCCGGTTCGCGTGCGCTTCTCCGGTGACTACGTGGCCGAGCTCTCGGCGACGAACGGTTCTAAGCTGTCGGTGGTGCGTCTGGAGCCGCTGCTGATCGGCGGGATCTACCCGAAAAACCTTGAAGACCGGATTCTGATCAAGCTCGATCAGGTGCCGCCGTACCTGCTGGAAACCCTGGTCGCCGTGGAAGACCGGGATTACTACAGTCACTGGGGTGTCTCGCCGAAGTCGATTGCCCGGGCGATCTGGGTCAACACATCCGGCGGCAAGATGACCCAGGGCGGCAGTACGCTGACCCAGCAACTGGTCAAGAACTTCTACCTCACCAACGAACGCAGCCTGACCCGCAAGCTTACCGAAGCGATGATGGCGCTGTTGCTTGAGCTGCATTACGACAAGAAGGAAATTCTTGAGGCTTATCTCAACGAAGTCTTCGTCGGACAGGATGGCCAGCGTGCAGTGCACGGTTTCGGTCTGGCCAGCCAGTTCTTCTTTGGCCAGCCATTGTCCGAGCTGAAGCTGCATCAGGTCGCGTTGCTGGTCGGCATGGTCAAAGGCCCTTCCTATTACAACCCGCGCCGCAATCCGGAGCGGGCGCTGGAACGACGTAACCTGGTGCTCGACGTGCTTGAGCAACAGGGTGTCGCCACCGCCGAACAGGTCGAGGCCGCGAAGAAAATGCCACTGGGCGTGACCTCGCGCGGCAAACTGGCCGACAGTTCGTTCCCGGGCTTCATCGATCTGGTCAAACGCCAGTTGCGTGAAGACTATCGCGACGAAGACTTGACTGAAGAAGGCCTGCGGATCTTCACCAGTTTCGACCCGATCCTGCAGATGAAAGCCGAAGCCTCGGTGAATGACACCTTCAAGCGTCTGTCGGGTCGTAAGGGCGCCGACGATGTGGAAGCGGCAATGGTCGTGACCAATCCGGAAACCGGTGAAGTCCAGGCGATGATCGGCAGCCGTCAGGCCAGTTACGCCGGGTTCAACCGGGCACTGGATGCCGTGCGACCAATCGGCTCTCTGGTCAAGCCTGCGGTTTATCTGACCGCACTGGAAAAACCGAGCCAGTACACGCTGACCAGTTGGCTGTCGGATGATCCGCTTTCCATCAAGGGCGCGGACGGGCAGGTCTGGAAACCGCAGAACTACGACCGCCGCTCCCACGGTACGGTGTTCCTCTATCAAGGGCTGGCGCACTCCTACAACCTGTCGACCTCGCGTCTCGGCCTGGCGGTGGGTGTTCCGAATGTCCTCAAGACCATCGGGCGCCTGGGTGTGACCCGTGAGTTCCCGGCGTTCCCGTCGATGTTGCTGGGTGCCGGTGGCATGACGCCGATCGAAGTGGCGACGATGTACCAGACCCTCGCCAACGGTGGCTTCAATACGCCGATGCGCGGGATCCGCAGTGTGCTGACCGCCGAGGGCGAGCCGCTCAAGCGGTATCCGTTCCAGATCGAGCAGCGTTTCGACCCAGCGTCGATCTACCTGATCCAGAACGCCATGCAGCGCGTCATGCGTGAAGGTACCGGTAGCTCCGTCTACAACGTATTGCCCAAGACCCTGACACTGGCCGGCAAGACCGGTACCAGTAACGATTCGCGGGATAGCTGGTTCGCCGGTTTCAGCCAGGATCTGCTGGCGGTGGTCTGGCTCGGCCGCGACGATAACGGCAAGACGCCGTTCACCGGTGCAACCGGTGCGTTGCAGGTCTGGACCAGTTTCATGCGCAAGGCCGATCCGCTTCCACTCGACATGCCGCAGCCGGACAACGTGGTGCAGGCGTGGGTTGATTCGCGCACTGGCCAGGGCTCCGATGCCAACTGTCCGGGCGCCGTGCAGATGCCGTATATTCGCGGCAGCGAACCGCCACCCGGCGCCTCCTGCGCAGGCGAAAGCCCGGCCTCGAGCGAGTCGGTGATGGATTGGGTCAAGGGCTGGATGAATTAAGCGAAGAGGGTTTCAAGTGAACAAGTGGTTGATTCCAGCGGTGACCGCCGTGGCTTTGCTCAGCGGCTGCTCCACCGTACAGCGTGGTTCGATTCCGGTTGTCGATTCGGGCACGGCTGTGTCCAACAGCGAACGCATTTCGGCCAATGGCGGCTTCCGGCAGACGACAGTGAAACGTCCTGTGCAGGGTCAGACTCAGGCTATCCCGCAAGGCGATACCGGTGTGGTAGTGATGGTGCCGGGCGGCGCTGCAACGTCGACGCCGATCAGCACTTCGCCGATTGTGCCGGGCCCGGCGTCCGGTGGTATCACTGCGGGGCCATACAACCCTTCGCCGGTCGAATCGGCACCGATCAGCTCCGGCAGCTACAGCATGCCTTCGACACCGAGCGGCATTCCTTCGGCCAGCAGCAGCGGCGGCGGTCTGTCCGCCGACGAGCAGTTGGACGGGCCGGTGCTCGCCTTGCTGAGCACGGCGCAGCAACAGCAGGCCGGCGGCGACCTCAACGGCGCATCCTCCAGCCTTGAGCGCGCTCAACGCGTTGCTCCGCGTGAGCCGCAAGTGCTTTACCGCCTGGCACAAGTGCGCATGGCTCAGGGCGATGCCCCGCAAGCCGAGCAAACCGCCCGCCGCGCGCTGACCATGGCCAATGGTCGTCCGGACTTGCAGGCCAGCCTGTGGGAGCTGATCGCTCAGGCGCGTGAGAAACAAGGTGATTCCGCCGGCGCCGCACTGGCGCGTCAGAAGGCCAAGGTTTCGCTGTGATGGACGCGCGCTTCTCGAAAGTCGCCGATCAACTGTTGTTGATCGAGCGAGAACTGCGTGCCCAGGGCTGGTGGGATGAAGTCCAGCCTTCGACCGAAGCCTTGAGCAGTGTCGAGCCGTTTTCGGTCGACACCCTCGATTTCGAGCAGTGGCTGCAATGGATCTTCCTGCCGCGGATGAAGATGATCCTCGAACAGAACCTGCCATTGCCCAATGCCTCGGGCATTCAGGAAATGGCCGAAATGGTCTTCGCCCAACGCAATCTGCAAGGCAAGGACCGGCAGTTGCAGGTGTTGCTCAAAGAGTTCGACCAGCTGATCACTGCTTCGCGCTGAACGGCCGGCTGCCAGTGATCACTGGCAGTTCTCGGCAATCTGTTTCTGCGTCTCTGCGATACGCTCTTGACGTTGTGTATCGCTCAGGCGACGCAACTCTCCCTCGGTTTCTTCCCTCAGGCGCGGATTGTTCTGCAGTTGCGCCAGATTCGTACGCGCCTGTTCGCAGAAGGTCTTTAGCTGAGCCTGTTGCTCAGCGACCTGTTTCCTGACCTTGTCGTCAATGGCTTTCTGATCGCCCAGTGGGCCGCTGCCGGGTATTGCGGCGGGGCGCGGAGCGGGCGAGGGCGGCGTTTGCAGGGTGGTCGCCGATTGTCCCTGCGGCGGCTGCGCATCGAAGTGCGTGACACCTTGGGCATCGACCCATTTGTAGATCTGACCGGCCATGCACCAGGGGCTGAGGCCGATCAGCAGTATGACGAGGAGCGTTCGCATGCTGATTCCTTGGCAAAATTGCGCAATTGACGCTAACAGAGTAGCGCTTTTCAGGTTTTTTCTTGCGTTCTCATGTGCTTACCCACAATTAAGCACATTGACGGCTTGACTTGGAGAGGGCGAAACAGAAGAATCCAAAGTCCGCTGTACAGGGACTGCCAGAAGCAGACCCTCTCGGCAGATCATGAGGCGCATATCCGCGTCGACCTGTTACACCCGCAACGCGTTACCTCGCGCTGGGTGGGAAAGGCCCGCAACACTTGGGACGATCCCAATACTTGCTCAGTCAGTGCTGACGTAGTCGGCGACCACCGTCGCTCATGCTCTGCCGAGAAGTAAACCTATTAAGACCCGTTCGCCTTTTTGTGGACGGTATTCTGGCGTTTTAGAGGTGAACAACGTGGAGCTTTTATCTGGCGGTGAGATGCTCGTCCGCTTTTTGCGTGACGAAGGCGTCAAATATATCTACGGGTACCCAGGTGGTGCTCTTCTTCATGTTTACGATGCCCTGTTCAAAGAACCGGAAGTGACCCACATCCTGGTTCGTCACGAACAAGCGGCTACCCATATGGCTGACGGCTACGCCCGTGCCACCGGTAAAGCCGGCGTGGTATTGGTGACTTCCGGTCCTGGCGCCACAAACGCCATCACCGGTATTGCCACGGCCTACATGGACTCGATTCCAATGGTGATCATTTCCGGTCAGGTGCCAAGCACCATGGTCGGCACCGATGCGTTCCAGGAAACCGACATGATCGGTATCTCCCGGCCGATCGTGAAGCACAGCTTCATGATCAAGCACGCTTCGGAAATCCCGGAAGTCATGAAGAAAGCCTTCTACCTGGCGCAATCCGGTCGTCCGGGCCCGGTCGTGGTCGATATCCCGAAAGACATGACCAACCCGGCCGAGAAGTTCGAATACATCTTCCCGAAGAAAGCCAAGCTGCGTTCCTACAGCCCGGCCGTTCGCGGTCACTCCGGGCAAATCCGCAAGGCGGCAGAAATGCTCCTGGCGGCCAAGCGTCCCGTGCTTTACTCCGGCGGTGGCGTGATCCTCGGCAACGGCTCCGCGCCGCTGACCGAACTGGCGCAAATGCTCAACCTGCCGGTCACTAATACCTTGATGGGCCTGGGTGGCTACCCTGGCACTGATCGTCAGTTCATCGGCATGCTCGGCATGCACGGCAGTTACACCGCGAACCTTGCGATGCACCATGCCGACGTGATCCTGGCAGTGGGTGCGCGTTTCGATGATCGCGTGATCAACGGTGCTCCGAAGTTCTGTCCGAACGCCAAGATCATTCACATCGACATCGACCCGGCTTCGATTTCCAAGACCATCAAGGCTGACGTGCCGATCGTTGGTCCGGTGGAGAGCGTCCTGACCGAAATGGTCGCGATCCTCAAGGAAATCGGCGAAACCCCGAACAAGGAAGCGGTTGCCAGCTGGTGGAAGCAGGTTGACGAGTGGCGTGGTGATCGTGGCCTGTTCCCTTACGACAAGGGCGACGGCAGCAAGATCAAGCCACAGACCGTGATTGAAACCCTGTGCGAAGTGACCAAGGGTGACGCCTTTGTGACCTCCGACGTGGGCCAGCACCAGATGTTTGCTGCGCAGTACTACAAGTTCAACAAGCCGAACCGCTGGATCAACTCCGGTGGCCTGGGCACGATGGGCTTCGGTCTGCCGGCGGCGATGGGTATCGCTCTGAGCTTCCCGGACACCGATGTTGCGTGCGTCACCGGTGAAGGCAGTATCCAGATGAACATCCAGGAACTGTCGACCTGCCTGCAATACGGTTTGCCGGTCAAGATCGTCATCCTGAACAACGGTGTTCTGGGCATGGTTCGTCAGTGGCAGGACATGAGTTACGGCAGCCGTCACTCGCACTCCTACATGGAATCCTTGCCTGACTTCGTCAAGCTGGCTGAAGCCTATGGCCACGTCGGCGTGCGCATCACCGAATCGAAAGATTTGAAGTCGAAGATGGAAGAGGCGTTCGCCATGAAAGATCGCCTGGTGGTGATCGACATTTCGGTCGACACCAGCGAGCACGTCTATCCGATGCAGATCAAAGACGGCTCCATGCGCGATATGTGGCTGAGCAAGACGGAGCGTACCTAATCATGCGGCACATTATTTCCTTGCTTCTGGAAAACGAACCCGGTGCTTTGTCTCGCGTAGTCGGCCTGTTCTCGCAGCGCAACTACAACATCGAAAGCCTGACCGTGGCGCCAACCGAAGACCCGACCCTGTCGCGTCTGACGCTGACCACTGTCGGCCACGATGAAATCATCGAGCAGATCACCAAAAACCTGAACAAGCTGATCGAAGTGGTCAAGCTGGTGGACCTGTCGGAAAGTGCTCACATCGAGCGCGAGCTGATGCTGGTCAAGGTCAAGGCCACTGGCGCCCAGCGCGCCGAGATCAAACGCACCACCGATATCTACCGTGGACAGATCGTCGACGTCAGCGCCAGCGTGTATACCGTTCAATTGACCGGAACCAGCGACAAGCTCGACAGCTTCATTCAGTCCATCGGCACCGCATCGATTCTGGAAACCGTCCGCAGCGGCGTTACCGGTATTGCCCGCGGCGACAAAGTACTCAGCATCTAAACCAAATTAGCGAATGGCCTGAACGGCCTGGATATAAAGGGGAAATTCATGAAAGTTTTCTACGATAAAGACTGCGACCTGTCGATCATCCAGGGCAAGAAAGTTGCCATCATCGGTTACGGCTCCCAGGGTCACGCCCAAGCGTGCAACCTGAAAGACTCCGGTGTCGACGTTACCGTCGGTCTGCGTAAAGGTTCGGCCACTGTTGCCAAGGCAGAAGCCCACGGCCTGAAAGTGACCGACGTGGCTGCCGCTGTTGCCGGCGCCGACCTGGTCATGATCCTGACCCCGGACGAGTTCCAGTCTCAGCTGTACAAGAACGAAATCGAGCCGAACATCAAGAAGGGCGCCACCCTGGCCTTCTCCCACGGCTTCGCGATCCACTACAACCAGGTTGTTCCGCGTGCCGACCTCGACGTGATCATGATCGCGCCGAAAGCCCCGGGCCACACCGTACGTTCCGAGTTCGTGAAGGGCGGCGGTATTCCTGACCTGATCGCGATCTACCAGGACGCTTCGGGCAACGCCAAGAACGTTGCGCTGTCCTACGCCGCTGGCGTGGGTGGCGGCCGTACCGGCATCATCGAAACCACCTTCAAGGACGAGACCGAAACCGACCTGTTCGGCGAACAAGCCGTTCTGTGCGGCGGTACCGTTGAGCTGGTAAAAGCCGGTTTCGAAACTCTGGTTGAAGCTGGCTACGCGCCGGAAATGGCCTACTTCGAGTGCCTGCACGAACTGAAACTGATCGTTGACCTCATGTACGAAGGCGGTATCGCCAACATGAACTACTCGATCTCCAACAACGCTGAATACGGCGAGTACGTGACTGGTCCGGAAGTGATCAACGCCGAATCCCGTCAGGCCATGCGCAACGCCCTGAAACGTATTCAGGACGGCGAATACGCCAAAATGTTTATCAGCGAAGGCGCAACCGGCTACCCTTCGATGACCGCCAAGCGTCGTAACAACGCCGCTCACGGTATCGAAATCATCGGCGAGCAACTGCGCTCCATGATGCCGTGGATCGGTGCCAACAAGATCGTCGACAAAGCCAAAAACTAAGTCGTAGAACCTTGTATGAAAAAACGCGGCCTCGGCCGCGTTTTTTCGTATGGGCGGGCGGTTCTGGTATAAAGCTGCATCGTTTGTGGCCGAACCGTCGTCCCAGACGCCTGTCGAAAATGTCCAATCCGTTGCAAGGTACTGTCCATGAGCGAACGTCCCGAAGAGCCGAACCAGGCTTCCGACGCCGAAAGCCTGCTGCCCATCGATGAACATGTCGAAGAAGGGCATGACGCAGAAGGTCGTAAAGTCCGGCATCGTGGTATCTATCTTTTGCCGAATCTGTTCACCACTGCGAACCTGTTTGCAGGGTTCTATTCCATCATCAATTCGATGAGTGCCCAGGCTGCGTTGAGCGCCGGGGACTCGGTGAATGCGAGCAAGTACTTCGCTTTCGCGGCTATCGCGATCTTCGTCGCCATGGTGCTCGATGGTCTCGACGGCCGTGTGGCACGCATGACCAATACCCAAAGTGCATTCGGTGCCGAGTACGACTCACTCTCGGACATGGTTGCCTTCGGCGTCGCGCCGGCATTGCTGGCATTCGGCTGGGCCTTGGGTGACATGGGCAAGGTCGGCTGGATGGTCGCCTTCATCTATGTGGCCGGCGCGGCGTTGCGTCTGGCGCGCTTCAATACTCAGGTGGGCACCGCAGACAAGCGTTACTTTATCGGCCTGGCCAGTCCGGCAGCTGCCGGTGTGGTCGCGGGGATTGTCTGGGCGTTCAGCGATTACGGGATCCAGGGTTCGAAGATGTCGTTCCTGGTTGCATTGATGGTGGCGGCTGCCGGCATGCTGATGGTCAGCAACATCAAGTACAACAGCTTCAAGGAGCTGGACTTGAAAGGGCGCGTACCATTCGTGGCGATCCTGGCGGTGGTGCTGGTGTTCGCCGTGGTGTTCAGTGACCCTCCGCGTATTCTGCTGCTGGTGTTCCTGGCCTATGCAGCCTCGGGTCCTGTGCAGTACCTGTTGCATCTTCGTCGCCACAAAAACGTCGAGTGATGTAATTTCCCTCATACTCCGCAGTCTATGGGTGCATCTGTCCTCCAAAACTGCGGAGTTGTCATGCTGATCAAAATCCCCAAGGCGTCCGACTGCCATGAGTCGGACGTCACGCCTGAATCCATTTATCTCTCTCGCCGGCAATTGCTCGGAGCGACTGCGGTTGGCTTGGCCGTGAGCAGCTTGCCGGGCTGGGCCAGTGCCGAAGAGGCTGCCCGCTATGCCGATGTCGAAGCCGGAAAAGCGCCCACCTGGTTTGCCGAGAAACTGCCCTCTGTCAAATGGGGTGCGGTGAACGTCAAGGATGAGGCGATTACGCCTTTCAAAGACGCGACCCATTACAACAACTTCTATGAGTTCGGCACCGACAAGGGTGATCCGGCGGCCAATGCCGGTTCGTTGAAAACCGAGCCGTGGAGTGTTGTCGTGGACGGGGAGGTAGGTAAGCCAGGGCGTTATGCTCTGGAAGACTTCATGAAACCTTACCAGCTGGAGGAGCGCATCTATCGTCTTCGCTGTGTCGAGGCATGGTCGATGGTGATCCCCTGGATCGGTTTCCCTATCTCGGCGTTGTTGAAGCAGGTAGAGCCTACTTCCAATGCCAAATACATACGCTTCGAAACCCTGCAGGATCCGAAAAGCATGCCCGGACAGCGTTCGGGATTTGCCCTGATCGACTGGCCTTACGTAGAAGGCTTGCGTCTGGATGAGGCGATGAATCCCTTGGCGATTCTGGCGGTGGGTATGTATGGCCGCGAGTTGCCAAATCAGAACGGCGCGCCGTTGCGTTTGGTGGTGCCATGGAAATACGGCTTCAAGAGCGTCAAATCCATCGTGCGGATCAGTCTGGTCAGCGAGCAGCCGAAGACAACGTGGCAGAGCATCGCGGCGGATGAATACGGGTTCTATGCGAATGTGAATCCTACGGTCGACCATCCACGTTGGACTCAGGCGCGGGAGCGACGACTGCCCAATAGTCTGTTCAAGCCGAATGTGCGTGATACGCAGATGTTCAACGGCTATGCGGACGAGGTCGCTTCTTTATATACAGGTCTCGATCTGCGGAAGAATTACTGATGCGATATCCGTTCTGGCGTGTGGGCGTCTTTCTGGGGGCGGTGATCTGGCCGCTGTTTTGGTTCTATCAGGCCTTTACTGATCTGCTTGGGCCGGATCCGGGAAAGGTCCTGGTTGATCGGCTGGGGCTTGGAACATTGGTATTGCTGTTGATCACTCTGAGTATGACGCCGCTGCAGAAACTTACGGGGTGGGCCGGGTGGATTGCTGTGCGCCGTCAGTTGGGGCTCTGGTGTTTTGCTTATGTGGTTCTGCATCTTGGCAGCTATATGGCTTTCATTCTCGGTTTCGACTGGTCGCAACTGGGC